>NZ_JBISAI010000056.1:0-1080 GCF_044391605.1 Kitasatospora sp. NPDC018619 | reverse complement strand
TGACGGTGAGCGTCGCTGCAGTCGTGGTCGCCGTGCCGCGGGTCTATCTCTTTAACGGTGTTTCGGCGGTTTTCCATCAGTAAGTTTCCGATCCCGGCCAACGATCGGCGAACGTGATCGCAAACGCGTTCAGAGCGGGCTTCCACCTCGTTATCCATCGTGCCTGGCCCTTGCCTGTCGGGTCGAGCGAACGTGTCACCAAATACAGACACTTCAGCGCAGCCGCCTCGGTAGGGAAATGGCCACGAGCTTTCACCGCCCTCCGATAGCGGGCATTGAGGGACTCAATCGCGTTGGTAGAGCAGAGCACTCGCCGTATCTCTGTGTCGTAATCGAGGAACGGAATGAACTCCTGCCAAGCGTTGGTCCACAATCGGATGATCGCCGGATACCTCTCACCCCAGTGCTCGGCGAGATCGTCCAGCCCCGCGTGAGCGGCAGCCTCGGTCGGTGCCGTGTAGATCGGTCTGAGATCGTGTTTGAGTGCGTCCCAGTGTTGACGTCCCGAGAGCCGAAAGGTGTTGCGGATCAAATGCACGACGCACGTTTGTACCGTCGTGGCCGGCCATACGTTCTCGACGACTTCCGGCAGGCCTTTCAATCCGTCGCAGACCAGGAAGAACACATCCCGAGTGCCGCGATTGCGAATGTCCGTCAGCACGGACATCCAGAATTTGGCGCCCTCACCGCCGGTGCCGGCCCACAATCCGAGCACGTCGCGCCGTCCGTCGAGACTGACGCCGATCGCCGCGTAGATCGGCCGGTTTGCGACCTGCCCGTCTCGAACTTTGACGACGATCGCATCGACGAAAACTGCCGCGTACACCTCGTCGAGCGGACGGGCAGACCAGTCCTGCATCTCCTCGAGGACCTTGTCGGTGATCCGCGAGATGGTCTCCTTCGAGACCGAGGCCCCGTAGATTTCAGCGAAATGCGAACTGATTTCACCAGTCGTTAATCCTTTGGCGTACAACGACAACACGATCTCATCGACCCCGTTCAATCGACGTTGGCGTTTCTTGACGATCTTCGGCTCGAACGTCCCATCCCGCTCACGAGGGACCTCGATCGGGACATGCC
>NZ_JBISAI010000055.1:0-1097 GCF_044391605.1 Kitasatospora sp. NPDC018619 | reverse complement strand
TCGCTGTCGGACGACCCGGCCGATCCGGCGAACGGCAGGGCCGGGGACGTGACGGGCAACAGCGCGGGGTGGACGCAGACGTTCACGCCGGACGCGACGGCCGTGCGCGTGGTCGGGCCCCCGCTGGCCCCGGGCGCCCGCCAGCAGTTCAAGGTCTCGGTCGCCACGGACGGCGCGAAGGGCGGCGACAGGCTCGTCAACCGCGCCCAGGCCCGCGACGGGCACACCGAACTGGTGATGCGCACCTCGGCGCCGATCGAGGTGGCGAACTACTACTCGGCGTCCCTGAAGAAGTTCGTGCAGGGCACGGACGGGCAGTGGCACGACGCCGACGAGGCGGCGGACTACCCGGTCTTCCGCTACGGCGACACGGTGAGGTACCGGATCGTGGTGACCAACACCGGTCAGGGCACACTCACCAACATCAAGGTGACGGACGACAGGCTGCCGCAGGCCGGCGCCTTCACCATCGCCTCCCTGGCGCCGGGCGAGAGCCGCTCCCACGAGTTCGGCACGGTGCTGGACGAGAAGGTGTCCGGCACGCTCGTCAACACCGCCTCCGCGACGGCGGACACCCCGCCGGACTCCGGCGTGCCGCCGACCGTCCCGCCGGACCAGGCCGGCATCGAGGTCACCAACTACACCGTGGCCAAGACCGCCGACCCGGCCTCCGGCCACAGCGTCGCCCCCGGCGACAAGGTCACCTACACGGTGAAGGTCAGGCAGCAGGGCTCCGCCCCGGCCGACGCCACGCTCTCGGACGACCTGTCCAAGGTCCTGGACGACGCCGACTACAACGGCGACGTCAAGGCCACCACCGGCACCGCACAGGTCACCGACGGCGTGCTGACCTGGAACGGCACCGTACCCGTCGGCGGCGAGGCGACCATCACCTACTCCGTGACCGTCAAGACCGGCGGCGACGGCGCCCTCGCCAACGCCGTGCTCTCACCCGGCTGCGCGCCGGCGGCGGACGGCGGCACGCCCGGCTGCACCACCCGCCACGAGACGGGCTGGTACACGTTCTCCAAGGCCGCGGACCCCACGTCCGGCTCGACCGTGCAGGTCGGTGACAAGGTCACCTACACCGTCACCGT
>NZ_JBISAI010000054.1:0-1157 GCF_044391605.1 Kitasatospora sp. NPDC018619 | reverse complement strand
GGCAGCGTCGGCTCAACGGCGTTGATGAGATCGTTTTATCGTTGTACGCCAAAGGGTTAACGACTGGGGAGATCAGCGCGCACTTCGCTGAAATCTACGGTGCATCGGTCTCGAAGGAGACGATTTCTCGGATCACCGACAAGGTGATCGAGGAGATGCAGGATTGGTCTGCACGTCCGCTCGATGAGGTGTACGCCGCGATCTTCATCGATGCCATCGTGGTCAAGATCCGCGACGGCCAGGTCGCGAACAGGCCGATCTACGCGGCCATCGGGGTGAGCCTGGACGGGCGCCGCGACGTGCTTGGTTTGTGGGCCGGCACGGGCGGCGAGGGCGCCAAGTTCTGGATGAGCGTGCTCACTGACATCCGTAACCGTGGCACCAAAGACGTTTTCTTTCTCGTCTGCGACGGTCTCAAGGGCCTGCCGGAGGTTGTCGAGCATGTGTGGCCGGCCACCACGGTCCAGACCTGTGTGGTGCACCTGATCCGCAACACCTTTCGGCTCTCGGCACGTCAGCACTGGGACGCACTGAAGCGGGAACTGAAGCCGATCTACACCGCGCCGAGTGAGGCAGCGGCGCGGGCTGCTTTCGACGACCTTGCCGAGAACTGGGGCAAGCGGTATCCGGCGATCATCCGGCTATGGGACAACGCGTGGGAGGAGTTCATCCCGTTCCTTGACTATGACACGGAGATACGTCGAGTCATATGCTCTACCAATTCTATTGAGTCGCTGAATGCGCGCTACCGGAGGGCGGTCAAAGCTCGCGGTCATTTCCCCAGCGAGCAAGCCGCGCTCAAATGTTTGTACCTGGTGACCCGTTCGCTGGACCCGACAGGCAAAGGTCAGGCACGATGGATCACACGGTGGAAACCCGCTCTCAATGCCTTCGCGATCACGTTCGCGGATCGTTGGCCCGGATCAGAAACCTACTGATGAAAACGGCCGAAACACCGTTAACGAGATAGTCCCCAGGATCGTGAAAAGTCCAGTCTTCGGCGTAGCACTCTCGCGCAGTGTGTTTGACAGAAACCACAGGGACACCCGAGTTCAGTCGGTGGCGTCGGCCTTGGCTATTGCGGCGGCGAACTCGCTGACGTCGATCTCCTCGGAGACCACGGTCTTCCTGCCGTTGTAGACATCGCGGTCGATCTC
>NZ_JBISAI010000053.1:0-1203 GCF_044391605.1 Kitasatospora sp. NPDC018619 | reverse complement strand
CCCACCACGACCCGCCCACACCCGGCACCAGCCACCAAGGCGCCGACGACACGAACAGCAACCCGCCAACGAAGCCAGCGACCAACGGCCAGCGGAGTCAACGGCCCACGGCCGGCGGGCAACAGCACGGCAGCTGGACCCGGGCACGACACCCACCACGCCCCGCCCACACCCGGCACCGGCCACCAGGACACCGGCGACAGGAACCGTCAACGAAACCAGCGACCAGCGGAACCAGCAGCCACCGGCCAGCGGCCGGCGACCAGCGGAGCCAACGGCACGACAGGCGAACCCGCAGACCACACACAACGCCGGCCCCGCACCGCACCGGCCACCAAGGCGCCGACGACACGAACAGCAAACCGCCAACGGTCAACGGCCAACGAACCCAGAGACCAACGACCCAGCGGAGCCAGCAGCCACCGGCCAGCGGCCAGCGGCCAGCGGCCAGCAGCCGGCGGAGCCAACGGCACGACAGGCGAACCCGCGGGCCACACACCACGCCCCACCGACGACACGAACAGCAAACCGCCAACGGGCAGCGGCACGACAGCGAAACCCGCAGACCACACACAACGCCGGCCCCGCACCGCACCGGCCACCAGGGCGCCGACGACACGAACAGCAAACCGCCAACGGTCAACGAACCCAGAGACCAACGACCCAGCGGAGCCAGCCAGCGGCCAACGAAGCCAGGGGCCAACGGCCAACCGCCGACCTCACGGCAGCCGAACCCGCGGACCGCACACCACGCCCCGCCCACCCGGCACCAGGGCGCCGACGACAGAAACAGCAAACCGCCAACCACCAACCGCCAACGGGAAAAGCGGTACGGCAGCGGAACCCGCGGACCACACCACGGCCCACACCCGCCACCCGCCACCGGCCACCAGGACGCCGGCCACAGGAACGGCAACCCGCCTACGGCCGACGAAGCCGGTAGCCAACGGAAAGCCGCCCCGCAGCAGAACCCGCGGACCACACACGGCAACCCACACCACAAACAGCGGACAGCGGACCCCTCACAGGAACCCCCGCACCGCCCGCACCACACCCCGACCCCGCCCCGACCCCGCCCCGGCCCTACCCGGGCCGCCCCGACCCCGCCCCGCCCCACCCTTACCCCGCCCCGACCAGGAGGCCACCACCCGTGAACCCCACCACCACCCGCCGCACCCTGCTCACCGCCGCCGCCGCCACCGT
>NZ_JBISAI010000052.1:0-1241 GCF_044391605.1 Kitasatospora sp. NPDC018619 | reverse complement strand
GATCCAACTTCCCCGAAGCATTGAGCGGAAACGCATCCAACACCATGATCTGCGACGGCACCATATACGACGGCAACACCACACCCAACGAATCCACCAGTGCCGCAGTATCAACCACCGCACCCGACGCCGGCACCACATACCCCACCAACTGATCACCGGTCACCGTCGACACCACAGCCACCGACGACACAGACACCGACACATCGGCCACCAACGCCGACTCGATCTCCCCCAACTCGATCCGCTGACCACGGAACTTCACCTGAAAATCGGTACGACCGATGTACTCGAGCTCACCCGACACACCCCACCGCACCAAGTCCCCCGTGCGATACATCCGCGAACCCACCCCACCGAACGGATTCGCCACGAACCGATCCGCCGACAAATCCGGACGAGAAACATACCCACGAGCCAACTGATCACCCGCAAGATACAACTCACCCGCAACACCCACCGGCACCGGACGCAACCGCGAATCCAACACGAAAACCTGCGAATTCCACTGCGGCACACCAATAGAAACCACACCACCATCGACGGCGCCCGTCACATCCGCGAACGTGATCGACACCGCAGCCTCGGTCGGGCCATACAAGTTGTGAACCCGCGCACCCGACACCACACCGAAATCACGCACCGCCTGCGCCGGCAACGCCTCACCGATGACGAACACATCACGCAACGAACCCAACAACTCCGCAGACACCGCACCCGCGAACACCGACAACATCGTCGGCACGAAGTCCGTCACCGTCACACCCTGATCAGCGATCACCGACGCCAAATACCCCGGATCCCGATGACCGTCATGCGTGGCCACCACCAACCGAGCACCCACCGCCAACGGCAAGAAGAACCCCCACAACGACACATCGAACGTCGTCGCAGTCTTCTGCAAATACACATCCGACCCAGTCAGAACATACTGACCCTGCATCCACGCCATCTGATTGACGATCGCCTCATGCGAAACCGCCACACCCTTCGGCTTCCCCGTCGACCCCGACGTGAAAATCACATACGCAGCATTCGAAACCCGAAGCGGCGCAACACGATCCACATCCAACACCGGCGCATCCGAGAACCCGGACACATCCAACTCGTCAATCAACACCACATCGAACTCACCCGGCAACACCACACCGTCACCAGCAGTGGACAACACACACACCGGCGCCGCAGTCCCGAGAATATGACCATTGCGCTCGACCGGATGATCCGGATCCAACGGCACA
>NZ_JBISAI010000051.1:0-1272 GCF_044391605.1 Kitasatospora sp. NPDC018619 | reverse complement strand
CACACATGACAGTGATCTTCTCGGATGCCCCGATCGCGAAGATCACCGCCGGTGCATCACGCCACGGAGTTGATCACTTACCCAACACTTTCTTATCCGCTGGGCTGTGCCGGTTCGCCCGAAAAGATGTTGGATTGGTCTCCGGGCCACCTTAGAGTGGCGCGATGGCGACTCGAGTGATCATTCTCAACGGCGGTTCCAGTTCGGGGAAGACCGGTCTGGCCCGCTGCCTCCAGGCCGTCCTGCCGGACCCTTGGCTGACGTTCGGGCTAGACACGCTGATCCAGGGCATGCCCCCGTCCCTCCTCGCCTCAGAGGAGGGGATCGACATCGGCACGGACGGCTCGGTGTCAGTAGGGAACGGCTTCCGAGAGCTGGAGGACGCCTGGATGGCGGGGATCGCGGCCATGGCCCGCGCCGGGGCACGGGTGATCGTGGACGAGGTCTTCCTCGGCGGCCCTGTCTCCCAGCAGCGGTGGCGGCGGGCCCTCGCAGGGCTCGAGGTGCTCTGGGTCGGTGTGCGGTGCGAGGCGGAGGTCGCGGCGTGGCGCGAGGTCACCCGGGCTGACCGGGTCATGGGGATGGCAGAGGCCCAGGCCGTGGCCGTCCACCAGGGCGTGCACTACGACCTGGAGGTGGACACGGCCGGTGCCGAGTCCGTGGAGTGCGCGCGGTTGATCGCGGCCAGGCTCGGCTGACCCGCACGGCCGTCCCCTGCGCCGTCGGAAGGCCCGAGGCCGCCGCATTTGGAAGAGCGCGGCCCAGGTCGGGCCCGGGCGGTGTCAAGGTCGGATCCGAGAGTGTCCTCGCGGCCGGCACGCGGGGGTCGGGCGGCGGGCGGGGGTGCGCCGTAGGACGGCGACCGGGCCCGCAACGGCAGGTGCCCCCGGCCGGGGCGGCCGGGGGCACCTGGTCCGGACTCAGCAGAGGCCGACGAGGGAGTTGCTCCCGCAGCCGACACAGTAGCTCGCGAGGGTGCCGCAGCCGGCCTCCTCCATGCCGGTGATTTCCTGCTCACCGCCGAAGATCGCGGTCAGGTCCGGGTCACCGAGCGGGTATCCGGTGGCGGAGCGGTCCGCCTCCGGGTCCTTCCAGGCGCGGACGATCTCGTGGTCGCTCATCTGGGTGTCCCTTCGGGTAGCGGTCGGCCGGGATGGCCGGACCGGGTTCGGGGGCGGGGCGGCGAAGCGATCGGTTACGACGCGGGCAAGCGTGTGCGGGGCCGTAAGCGGCACCTGCTCGTGGACACCTGCGGGCTCGTGCTGCGGGCGG
>NZ_JBISAI010000050.1:0-1295 GCF_044391605.1 Kitasatospora sp. NPDC018619 | reverse complement strand
GTCTACCGAAACGGAAACGGCCTCGGGAACTGCCGTTCCCGTGGCCGTTTCCACCTGTCCCTTGACAAATTTCTCTACATATCAGTTGTCCATGTTGGTGAAGCCGCATCCGACACGCTTGGTTTGCTTGATGATCCGGTTGAAGCCCTCGGTGCGGGCGTTGGTCACGTCCTCGGTGAGCGCGACGAGCACCGCTGGCCACCAGGTGTCGATCGTGGTCGCCAGGCGGCTGGTTTCCTCCATGTCGGCGCGGGCGGCGTCGTCGTAGAAGTCGTACAGCCTGCGCCGGATCTGGTGCGGCTGGTGTTCGGCCAGCAGCAGGCGCAGGCGTTCCTTGACGGCATGCGCGGCGGCGATCTCGTTGGTCGGATCCTCGGCGGCGAGGGCGGCGTTGAACCGGGCCTTTTGCTTCACGGTGAGGTGCTCGTAGCCGGTGAGCAGCAGTTGCCGGCTGGCCCAGACTTTGTCGGTGGCGGTGCCGCGGCGGCCGTGCAGTTGCCGGGTGATCCGTTGACGGACCTGGGTGACCATGAGGTTGGCGAGGGCGACGAGATGCCACTTGTCGACTGCGATCCGCGCGTCCGGCAGGGCGGTGCGGATCCCGGATCGACAGGTACAACAGCGCCCGCCCGCACACCCGCCTCGGCAACGCCCCACCCGCCGAGTACGAGGCAGCGCACTGCGCTGAGCCCACCAAGTCATCGCGACCGGCAATGACACCTGCATAGACGTGGCATCAACGCGTAGATGTTTCAGTTTCTTCTGTGCTGGGGCTGTGTCAGGTGCTGGACCGGGTGTAGGCAGCGGCGCGCACCACATCGTCGTCCTCCAGTCCAGCTCCTAGTGCTCCGCCCACGGTGGCCAGGCTGGCGGTGAGCCAGCTGATCTTCGCGTAGTCCAAAGCGTTCACTGGGTGACCGGCGACACCGGCCAGTACCGGCTCGTCGATGAGCAGCAGCGCGCCGACCCAGGACAGGATGAATAAGCCGAGGTAGAACACCACAACCCCGATGGCCACGGTCGCGGTGGTGGCCAAATTGAACAGGATCACCTGCTCACGTTGGGCTCGCCGCCGTGGGCGCTCCCACAAGTCTGCTCCCAGGATCAGGGTGGCACTCACCGCCCCGATCGCCATCACCGCCAGCAGGACCAGGCGCACCGGCCCGTAGGCCATGGCCAGTACCCATAGGTCCGAGGCCACCAATGTCAGCATGCCGGTGGCCGCTGCCACGACCATCGCCCGGGAGAGCCGGGCCACGAAGGCCCAAGGCTGGTTGGCGCGGATCATGCCCAGC
>NZ_JBISAI010000048.1:0-1394 GCF_044391605.1 Kitasatospora sp. NPDC018619 | reverse complement strand
CTGAGGACAAGCCCTCGGCCTATTAGTACCGGTCAACTCCACCCCTCACAGGGCTTCCATATCCGGCCTATCAACCCAGTCGTCTACTGGGAGCCTTACCCTCTCAAGGAGGTGGGAGTGCTCATCTCGAAGCAGGCTTCCCGCTTAGATGCTTTCAGCGGTTATCCCTCCCGAACGTAGCCAACCAGCCATGCCCTTGGCAGGACAACTGGCACACCAGAGGTTCGTCCGTCCCGGTCCTCTCGTACTAGGGACAGCCCTTCTCAACACTCCTACGCGCACAGCGGATAGGGACCGAACTGTCTCACGACGTTCTAAACCCAGCTCGCGTACCGCTTTAATGGGCGAACAGCCCAACCCTTGGGACCTACTCCAGCCCCAGGATGCGACGAGCCGACATCGAGGTGCCAAACCATCCCGTCGATATGGACTCTTGGGGAAGATCAGCCTGTTATCCCCGGGGTACCTTTTATCCGTTGAGCGACGGCGCTTCCACAAGCCACCGCCGGATCACTAGTCCCTACTTTCGTACCTGCTCGACCCGTCAGTCTCACAGTCAAGCTCCCTTGTGCACTTACACTCAACACCTGATTGCCAACCAGGCTGAGGGAACCTTTGGGCGCCTCCGTTACCCTTTAGGAGGCAACCGCCCCAGTTAAACTACCCACCAGACACTGTCCCTGATCCGGATCACGGACCCAGGTTAGACATCCAGCACGACCAGAGTGGTATTTCAACGGCGACTCCACGACAACTGGCGTTGCCGCTTCACAGTCTCCCACCTATCCTACACAAGCCGAACCGAACACCAATATCAAGCTATAGTAAAGGTCCCGGGGTCTTTCCGTCCTGCTGCGCGAAACGAGCATCTTTACTCGTAATGCAATTTCACCGGGCCTATGGTTGAGACAGTCGAGAAGTCGTTACGCCATTCGTGCAGGTCGGAACTTACCCGACAAGGAATTTCGCTACCTTAGGATGGTTATAGTTACCACCGCCGTTTACTGGCGCTTAAGTTCTCAGCTTCGCCCCACCGAAATGGAGCTAACCGGTCCCCTTAACGTTCCAGCACCGGGCAGGCGTCAGTCCGTATACATCGCCTTACGGCTTCGCACGGACCTGTGTTTTTAGTAAACAGTCGCTTCTCGCTGGTCTCTGCGGCCACCCCCAGCTCGGAGTGCAAGACTCGTCACCAGGAATGGCCCCCCTTCTCCCGAAGTTACGGGGGCATTTTGCCGAGTTCCTTAACCATAGTTCACCCGAACGCCTCGGTATTCTCTACCTGACCACCTGAGTCGGTTTGGGGTACGGGCCGCCATGAAACTCGCTAGAGGCTTTTCTCGACAGCATAGGATCATCCACTTCACCACAATCGGCTCGGCATCAGGTCTCAG
>NZ_JBISAI010000047.1:0-1533 GCF_044391605.1 Kitasatospora sp. NPDC018619 | reverse complement strand
TCGAACCGCACGGCCCCATCGAGACCGAAGCAGCCCGCCGCCTCGCCGACGACCTCAACAACCAGTAGTCATCTGTTAACCCAACACTTTCTCAGACGGCCGCCGGGCGCACCTCGCCGCCGAAGAAGACCAGGACCTCGCGGATCAGCCCGTCCCGGACGGTGACCGCCTCGACGTTGCGGTAGCGGCCGCCGGTGGCGAGCTCGTACTCGTAGTAGACGAAGACGAGTCCCCCGTCGGCGGGCGTCACCCGGAGCAGCCGCTGCTCCGTGAAGCGGTCGGCGGTGGGGAAGCAGCGCTCGAAGAACGCCGCCCGGTCGATCCGGTCGTCCCGGGGGCTGGTGAACGTGAAGTCCTCGGCGTACAGCGGCAGGGCCGCCTCGCGGTCCTGCCGCCGGTAGCAGCGGAACGCCGCCTCGACGACCTCGGCGGGGGTGCTGGTCATGCGGTCTCCCTGGTGCGGTGTCAGTCCGCCAGCCCCAGCGGGTCCGGAGCCGGGTCGAGCAGCTGGGGGCCGTTGTTGCGGACGCTGTTGACGGTGGTGGGGACGGCGCGCACGCGCAGGGCGCCGTCGGCGGGGCGGCGCAGCAGGTGGTGGAGTTCGGCGGGGTCGGTGTGGGTGGGGGAGAGCCAGGTGGCGAGGTCGTCGGGGGCGACGGTGAGCGGCATCCGGTCGTGGACGCGGCCGGCGGAGTCGGTGGCGTCGGTGGTGATGACGGTGGCGGTGGCCAGCCAGGCGAGCGGGTCGTCCTCGGGGCGGGCGCGGTCGCGCCAGAACTCGTAGAGCCCGGCCATCAGCATCACGGTGCCGGTGCTGAGGAAGTACGGCTGCTTGTACGCCTTGCGGTCGGCGGCGGCGGGGACCTCGCGCCACTCGAAGTAGCCGTCGGCGGGGACCACGCAGCGGCGGGCGGTGAAGGCCTTGCGGAAGGCGGGCCTGGTGTCGACGGTCTCCGCGCGGGCGTTGATCAGGCGGGCGCCGCCGGACGCGTCCTTGGCCCAGGACGGGACCAGGCCCCAGCGCAGCGGCCGCAGCTGGCGCAGCAGTTCCCCGGTCTGCCGGTCGAGCCGCTCCAGGACGGCCGGGACGGGATCGGTCGGGGCGACGTTCCAGCTCGGGGCGACCGTCTCCGCAGGGTCCCACCGCAGCTCGCCGAGCAGCGAGACGAGGTCCTGGGGCGTGGTGGTGGAGACGAAGCGGCCGCACATGCCCCCAGCCTGCCACGCCGCACCGACAACGCCGGGCAGCGCGGTGCGCGCCCGCCCCGGGGCGGGGCAGCAACCCGGGGTCAGCAGCGGGTCGGGGCCCGCCCGGCGCCGGCCCGGCGGTGGCGGAGGAGCCCTAAGGGCGTGTCTGACAATTCTCGCCGGGTGCGCGGCGCCCTGGTCCGACGCGAATTGTCAGACACGCCCTAGGGATCGTCTTCAAAGGTCAGAGCCAGAGCAGGATTGAGGCGATGGTGACGGCGGCCTGGTAGGACTCGCGGGTCTTGTCGTAGCGGGTCGCCAGGCCGCGCCACTGTTTCAACCGGT
>NZ_JBISAI010000046.1:0-1538 GCF_044391605.1 Kitasatospora sp. NPDC018619 | reverse complement strand
TGGTTGGTGGGTGGGGGGTGGTGTTAGGGGAAGATGTTGTGGCCGGGGGTGAGGGTGTGGGTGGGGTCGTAGGTGTTTTTGGCGTTGGTGAGGGTGGTGTAGTGGGGGCCGTAGTGGTGTTGCCAGTCGGTGGGGGTCATGTGGGGGATGGCGCCGACGAGGTAGCGTTTGGCGCCGAGTTGGGTGGCGCGGTTGTAGAGGTTGCGGTTGCGGGTGAGGGCGGGTTGGGGGTTGGTGGTGGGGTGGGGGAAGGCGAGGAGGTCGAAGAGGTAGGTGGTGGGTTCGTTGGGGGTGATGGCGAGGGGGTGGGTGATTTTGTTGGTGGGGAAGGGGTAGCAGAGGAGGAGGCCGGGGCCGATGTCGTCGGGGGTGAGTTGGGGGAGGGCTTCGTTGAGGAAGGTGGGGGTGGTGGTGGCGGGGAGGAAGAGGGAGAGCCAGGGTTTGGGGGAGTTCCAGTAGCCGAGGTTTTTGATGGTGTCGGCGAAGGTGTCGGCGCGGTAGGTGTAGTCGCGGTAGGTGGTGTCGGTGGTTTGGGTGGTGGTGGGGTTGAGGCCGGTGAGGAGGGTGGTGGGGTTGGGGGGTGTGGTGGTGTAGTGGGCGACGGCTTCGATTTTGTAGGTGGGGGGTTGGCCGTTGGGTTGGATGAGGATTTCGCCGATTTGGGAGGGGAAGCGGCCGTCGTTGAGGATGGTTTGCTGGTCGGTGAGGAAGGTGTGTTGGTCGGTGTAGGTGAGGGTGAGGACGAGGGCGCGGGTGGGGGCGGGGACGAGTTTGAGGGTGGCGCGGGTGATGATGCCGACTTGTCCGGCGCCGGCGAGGGCGGTGTGGAAGAGGTCGGGGTTGCGGGTGGGGGTGGCGGTGAGGATGCGGCCGGTGCCGGTGACGATTTCGATGGCTTCGACGGTGTCGGCTTGGAGGCCGTGTTTGTGGACGGTGGAGCCGATGCCGCCGATGCTGATGGTGCCGCCGATGGAGAGGTGGAGGTAGTCGGTGAGGCAGGGGGGTGTGAGGTTGTGGGTGAGGGCGGCGTCGGTGAGTTGGGCCCAGGTGACGCCGGCGTCGACGGTGGCGTTGGTGGGGGTGATGGTGTGGATGCGGTTGAGGGCGCGGGCGTTGATGGCGATGCCGCCGGCGACGCCGGCTTGGCCGTAGTTGGAGTGTGATTCGAGGTCGTTGCCGGTGCCGCTTTGGCCGTTCATGGCGACTTTGAGGTTGTTGCGGCGGGCGTAGTTGATGATGGCGGCGATGTCGTGGGGGCCGGCGGGGTTGAGGACGGCGTAGGGGGGGTTGGTGGTGAGGCGGCCGAAGTCGTGGGCGTAGGTGGTGGTGGTGGCGGGGTTGGTGGTGAGGGTGCCTTGGAGGGGGGGTAGGGGGGCGAGGTGTCGGGGGGGTGCGGGGGTGTCGGTGGTGGCCCAGGTGCGGGTGGCGGTGTTGAAGCCGATGACGGTGGCGGCGGCGGCGGTGAGCAGGGTGCGGCGGGTGGTGGTGGGGTTCACGGGTGGTGGCCTCCTGGTCGGGGCGGGGTAAGGGTGGGGCGG
>NZ_JBISAI010000045.1:0-1713 GCF_044391605.1 Kitasatospora sp. NPDC018619 | reverse complement strand
CGCACCTTCGACCTCACCAACTACCAAACCACCACCCACACCAACCACACCACCAACCCCTAACCCCCACAACACCCCGCACCAGCCCCGACACCCACCCCCGGCACCGAAACCAACAACCAACAAAGCCAACAGCCGGCGGGCAACGGAAAACGGGAAACGGAAAACGGAGTCAACGGTCCACGGCCAGCGGAGCCAACGGCCAACGGCCAACGGCCAACGGCCAACGGCACGGCAACGGGAAACGGAGCCAACGGCCAACGGCCGGCGGGCAACGGCCAACGGCCAACGGCCGGCGGGCAACGGCACAGCAGCGGAACCCGGGCACGACACCCACCACGACCCGCCCACACCCGGCACCAGCCACCAAGGCGCCGACGACACGAACAGCAACCCGCCAACGAAGCCAGCGACCAACGGCCAGCGGCCAGCGGCCAGCGGAGTCAACGGCCCACGGCCGGCGGACAACGGCACGGCAGCGGAACCCGGGCACGACACCCGGCACCGGCCACCAGGACACCGGCGACAGGGACCGTCAACGAAGCCAGCGACCAACGGAACCAGCAGCCACCGGCCAGCGGCCGGCGACCAGCGGAGCCAACGGCCAACGAAGCCAGGGGCCAGCGGAGCCAACGGCCCACGGCCGGCGGGCAACAGCACGGCAGCTGGACCCGGGCACGACACCCACCACGACCCGCCCACACCCGGCACCAGCCACCAAGGCGCCGACGACACGAACAGCAACCCGCCAACGAAGCCAGCGACCAACGGCCAGCGGCCAGCGGCCAGCGGAGTCAACGGCCCACGGCCGGCGGGCAACAGCACGGCAGCTGGACACGGGCACGACACCCACCACGACCCGCCCACACCCGGCACCAGCCACCAAGGCGCCGACGACACGAACAGCAAACCGCCGACCGTCAACGAAGCCAACGACCAGCGGAACCAGCAGCCACCGGCCAGCGGCCAGCGGCCAGCGGAGCCAACGGCACGACAGGCGAACCCGCGGGCCACACACCACGCCCCACCGACGACAAGAACAGCAAACCGCCAACGGGCAGCGGCACGACAGCGAAACCCGCAGACCACACACAACGCCGGCCCCGCACCGCACCGGCCACCAGGACGCCGACGACACGAACAGCAAACCGCCAACGGTCAACGGTCAACGAACCCAGAGACCAGCGACCCAGCGGAGCCGGCAGCCAACGGCCAACGGCCAACCGCCGACCTCACGGCAGCCGAACCCGCGGACCGCACACCACGCCCCGCCCACCCGGTACCAGGGCACCGACGACAGAAACAGCAAACAGCAAACCCCAACCACCAACGGGAAAAGCGGCACGGCAGCGGAACCCGCGGACCACACCACGGCCCACACCCGCCACCCGCCACCGGCCACCAGGGCACCAGGCCATCAGGGCACCGGCCACAGGAACGGCAACCCGCCTACGGCCGACGAGGCCGGTAGCCAACGGGAAGCCGCCCCGCAGCGGAACCCGCGGACCACACACGGCAACCCACACCACAAACAGCGGACAGCGGACCCCTCACAGGAACCCCGCACCGCCCGCACCACACCCCGACCCGCCCCGACCCCGCCCCGG
Organism: Kitasatospora sp. NPDC018619; assembly: GCF_044391605.1. Taxonomy (NCBI): domain Bacteria; kingdom Bacillati; phylum Actinomycetota; class Actinomycetes; order Kitasatosporales; family Streptomycetaceae; genus Kitasatospora; species Kitasatospora sp. NPDC018619. The sequence goes on along the minus strand of NZ_JBISAI010000045.1, from coordinate 106 downwards.
CCCCACCCGGGCCGCCCCACCCTTACCCCGCCCCGACCAGGAGGCCACCACCCGTGAACCCCACCACCACCCGCCGCACCCTGCTCACCGCCGCCGCCGCCACCGT
>NZ_JBISAI010000044.1:0-2961 GCF_044391605.1 Kitasatospora sp. NPDC018619 | reverse complement strand
CAGATCATGGTCCGAGGTTAGAGGTCCAATTCGATCAGAGTGGTATTTCAACAACGACTCCACGATAACTGGCGTCACCGTTTCACAGTCTCCCACCTATCCTACACAAACCGAACCGAACACCAATACCAAGCTGTAGTGAAGGTCCCGGGGTCTTTTCGTCCTGCCGCGCGTAACGAGCATCTTTACTCGTAATGCAATTTCGCCGAGTCTACGGTTGAGACAGCTGAGAAGTCGTTACGCCATTCGTGCAGGTCGGAACTTACCCGACAAGGAATTTCGCTACCTTAGGATGGTTATAGTTACCACCGCCGTTTACTGGGGCTTAAATTCTCAGCTTCGCTCCCGAAGGAACTAACCGGTCCTCTTAACCTTCCAGCACCGGGCAGGCGTCAGTCCGTATACATCGTCTTACGACTTCGCACGGACCTGTGTTTTTAGTAAACAGTCGCTTCTCACTGGTCTCTGCGGCCCCACCCAGCTCAGACAGTAAATGTCGTCACCAGACAGGGCCCCCCTTCTCCCGAAGTTACGGGGGCATTTTGCCGAGTTCCTTAACCATAGTTATCTCGATCGCCTTAGTATTCTCTACCTGACCACCTGTGTCGGTTTGGGGTACGGGCCGTGTGAAAGCTCGCTAGAGGCTTTTCTCGGCAGCATAGGATCACTGAATTCGCCTCAATCGGCTACGCATCACGTCTCAGGCTATGTGCGACCCGGATTTGCCTAGGTCACGCCCTACACGCTTACACCAGTATTACCACTGACTGGCTCAGCTACCTTCCTGCGTCACCCCATCGCTTGGCTACTACCAGATCAGGTCCCATGCATCCACCAACTCGAGACCCGAAGGTCTTCTCGTGGCTTCAGGATGGTTAGTATCACTGATTCACCATGGGCGCGTTCACACGGGTACGGGAATATCAACCCGTTGTCCATCGGCTACGCCTGTCGGCCTCGTCTTAGGTCCCGACTCACCCTGGGCGGATTAACCTGGCCCAGGAACCCTTGGTCATTCGGCGGACGAGTTTCTCACTCGTCTTTCGCTACTCATGCCTGCATTCTCACTCGTGTGGCCTCCACGGCTAGGTCACCCTGCCGCTTCCATGGCCACACGACGCTCCCCTACCCATCCACACACCTGCCAGAAAATCCTTGGATCAACTGGGGGCTATTGCGTGAATGCCGCAGCTTCGGTGGTGTACTTGAGCCCCGCTACATTGTCGGCGCAGGATCACTTGACCAGTGAGCTATTACGCACTCTTTCAAGGGTGGCTGCTTCTAAGCCAACCTCCTGGTTGTCTTCGCGACCCCACATCCTTTTCCACTTAGTACACGCTTAGGGACCTTAGCTGGCGATCTGGGCTGTTTCCCTCTCGACTACGAACCTTATCGCCCGCAGTCTCACTGCCGCGCTCTCACTCACCGGCATTCGGAGTTTGGCTGATTTCGGTAAGCTTGTGGGCCCCCTAGACCATCCAGTAGCTCTACCTCCGGTGAGAAACACGCGACGCTGCACCTAAATGCATTTCGGGGAGAACCAGCTATCACGGAGTTTGATTGGCCTTTCACCCCTACCCACAACTCATCCCCTCAGTTTTCAACCTAAGTGGGTTCGGTCCTCCACGACGTCTTACCGTCGCTTCAACCTGGCCATGGGTAGATCACTCCGCTTCGGGTCTAGAGCATGCCACTACGATCGCCCTATTCGGACTCGCTTTCGCTACGGCTACCCCACACGGGTTAACCTCGCGACATGCCACTAACTCGCAGGCTCATTCTTCAAAAGGCACGCCATCACCCCCAGCAGTAAACTGCTCGAAGGCTCTGACGGATTGTAAGCGCACGGTTTCAGGTACTATTTCACTCCCCTCCCGGGGTACTTTTCACCTTTCCCTCACGGTACTAGTCCGCTATCGGTCACCAGGGAGTATTCAGGCTTATCGGGTGGTCCCGACAGATTCACACCAGATTTCACGGGCCCGGTGCTACTTGGGTTTCCATTACAACAGTCACAAAGTTTTCGTGTACGGGATTCTCACCCTCTACGACAGGCCGTTCCAGACCACTTCCACTAACCCTGTGATTTCTTACTGTTGGCCAACACGGCAGTATTGACAAAATGAACCCCACAACCCCACGAATGCAACACCTGCCGGCTATCACACACCCATGGTTTAGCCTCTTCCGCTTTCGCTCGCCACTACTCACGGAATCACGGTTGTTTTCTCTTCCTGTGGGTACTGAGATGTTTCACTTCCCCACGTTCCCTCCACACGCCCTATATATTCAGGCGCGGGTAACACGACATCACTCGTGCTGGGTTTCCCCATTCGGACATCCTCGGATCACAGCTCGGTTGACAGCTCCCCGAGGCTTATCGCAGCCTCCTACGTCCTTCATCGGCTCCTGGTGCCAAGGCATCCACCGTACGCTCTTCATTACTTACAACAAAGATGCTCGCGTCCACTGTGCAGTTCTCAAACAACACACAACCCCAGAACTCCCGTGAGCACCAGCCGAAAAAACACTGACCGAAATCAATGCAACTCCGCGGTATGACCCACATTCCAGTGTTGTCGTTACTTCCTTCGAGGAAACACTCGCGTGTTCTCTCAGGACCCAACAGTATGCCGATATATTGTTCGTCGGTTTCCCACAGAGGAGAAACCGTACGACGATCAAGTTTGTCAGCGTCCACCCATGAGCTCCTGCCGGACCACAAGTGGATCCGAAACAGGCTCTGCCAACCAACCATCCACCTGTGTGGACGTTGTGTTGGAGAATGCTCCTTAGAAAGGAGGTGATCCAGCCGCACCTTCCGGTACGGCTACCTTGTTACGACTTCGTCCCAATCGCCGATCCCACCTTCGACGGCTCCCTCCCACAAGGGGTTAAGCCACCGGCTTCGGGTGTTACCGACTTTCATGACGTGACGGGCGGTGTGTACAAGGCCCGGGA
>NZ_JBISAI010000043.1:0-4288 GCF_044391605.1 Kitasatospora sp. NPDC018619 | reverse complement strand
CGCGCGTCGGCCGCCGCTGTCGTCGGCTGCTCCCGTGGCACCCAGGTGTTCCCCACGCCGATCCGGAACACGTTCGGATCGACCCGCGGGAGGTCTCTGGGGCTGTCGAGTCCCAAACCGCGCGCCAGGTCCGCCCAGATGGCGGGACCGGTTCCGCTCAGGTGGAGGACCGCGTTCTTGTCCCCCTCATCCGTGTGGTTCTGCACCACGGCGGGAGGCTTCGTCGCCTCCTTGTCCGCTTTCCGGAAATCCGTCGTGGAGTAGACGTTTTTGTCCAGCAACCGGAAATAGCCCCCACGGATGCTGTTCTCCCACGAACTGCGCAGGTAGTTGCCGCGCAGGACCTCGAGATGCCGCTGCACGGCCTCGTGTCGGGCCGGGGCGATCAGCACCGCGTTCGCCATGCCGCCGCGGCCGACCACGGCGACGGCGAAACCCTGGCCGGAGTCGGCGATCCGCTGAACGGCATCGGTGGGATCGACCAGGAGTTCGTTGTCCCCGTCGGTGTAGATCCCGCCGAACCGCTGGAGGATCTCCAGCCGCAGGATGTCGCTCGCCGAGGCGTACCCCTGCCCCACCCCCTTGGCCGTCTCCATCTTGTAGGCCGCTTCGAGAACCATCGGCGCCTCGGCCGAGAAGACCTCGTCGACGTTGACCAACACGATCTTATGGTCCCGCGCCCACGCCACCATCTCCCGTACGGTGGCCAGTTCCTCCGTGTCCTGCCCCGTCCCCTCGGCCTCCTTGGCCTCCCTGATCCGCTCACGGGTGACATCCGTCCAGACCACGTGGGTGAACCCCTGGCCGGGACCACCGGCCGACGCCTCCACGTTCGCCATGAACGGGCCGGTGTGCTCGTCGTCCGCCGACAACGGGCGACCGAGCCAAATGGAGTGCACCAACCTGGGGATGCGCACCAGCTTCGGAAACAACGACCTCGACTTGCGCCGCATCGTGCCCGACAGCGAAACGTTCAGCCCGGCCTCGACGACGGAAGTCTCGTCCGCGCCCAGGGACGCCGGCGTGAAACGCTCAGCCGTCGGCTCGGTCTCGCTCGCCAGGTCCAGCGCACGGAAGAACGCCGCCCGCGACGCCGAGTGCAACTCCCGGTAGTCGTAACCCCGCAGGAACGCCGGCGCGGCCGGAACCACCCGGTCACCGAACAGATCCGGCCCCAGCCACTCCTCCAACTCGCCCACCGGCTCCGCGGACACCCGAGGAGCAGGCAGCTCGCCCATCAGCTCATCGATCAACTCCTGAGCCGTAAAGGGCACCTGCTGCTCGGTCGGGCTCACCGCGGCAGGCCGGGCGGACGTACCCGAGCCCTCGCCCTGGGTCTCCGGACGCTGGGAACGCCGCGACAGCTCGATCGCCCTGGCCACATTGCGCGCTTCCAGGTCCTCCAGGCCCTCCGGCGCGTCCAGGTCGTCCGCGAGCTCTGACCGCTCCTCCTCGACCGCCCTGCCCTTGCCCTTGTCCTCACGGGGGCGCCCGGCGACCTCCTCGTCCTCCGACTCCTCGACGTCCGACTCCTCAAGCTCCGTCATCGCCGGGCCCGTCGAGCTCTGCGTCGGCGCCAGGGGAGCCTGGGCGTGGGCCGGGCCCGCGCCGGAGGCACCCACCGGGCGCAGCACGTCCGGGACCGCCACGGGCTGGACACCATCCGGGGTGAACCGGACCCAGGTGCCCGGCGAGCCGTCGGCGGCCGGGTACATCAGGAAGCCGGCCTCCGCGTCCAACTCGGTCGGCAGCGCCGCGATCTTCCCTGTCGGGGCCCACACCGCCCGGCCGGTCTCGTTCGCCGTCACCTGCGCCAGGGACGGTCCACCGTCCGAAGCCGGCAACGCCGCCTCGCAGGCGGCCAGCACGATCTCGTCGCCGGCCGCCAGCCGCTGGACACTGGGCCGGCGCCGCAGGGTCCGGGCCAACCCGGTGGCGGTGACCTTCGCCGTGGCGGCCGGACCGGGCAGCGGCAGCACCGCGTGATCCCGGTCGCCGTGCAGCAGGGCGAGGTAGCGCCGCCCGCCGGTGTTCCAGGGCACATTCTGGTACCCGGTGACCTCACGCCCCTGCCCGTCGACGTGCAGCAGCCCGGGCCTCCCCAGGTCGAAGCTGCTCAGCACCTGGCGCCGCTGGGCGAGTTCGTTCCCGGTGTGGAACGCCCGCCCCTGCGGAAGACCGGTACCGGGCGCCACGACGGTCAGGCTCTGTACGTCGCCCAGCCGCACGCTGCCGCCGCCGACGACCGGCAGCTCCAGATCCGGGTCCCACAACTCGGTCGGTTCGACGCTGCCAGGCGCCGCCGGACGGTGGACGACCCAGTAACCCGGAAGCCCGCCACCGCCGTCCTCGGTCTCCAGGCCGTCCGGCCCCGACCGCACCAGACCCGTGTACGCGTACACCGTGCGACCGGTCGCGTCGGCCACCGCACGCGGCAGCTCCGGGCTGCCCGCCCCCAACCCGGCACCGACCAGCACCAACGACGCGCCCCGGGGCAGGGCCGTCACGGCCGGCCCTGCGACCAGCAGGGCGACCTGCTCCGCCACCGACACCCCGGGCACCGTCGGAACCTCCAAGGGCAACGGCGGCAGGGGGTCACCCGCCCACGGCACCGCCGATGCCCCGGACGCCGCAGCCCCCGCTGCCACCGGTGCACCCGGCTGCGAGACCGAACCCCCGGACTGGTCCGCCACCGGACGGGAACTCCCGAAGAAGCTCTTGAAGCGCTGGGCGACCGTGGGCCTGAGCCTGGGCCGCAGGGCTCCGAGGCTTCGCGCCCACTCGTGCAGGGCACCGAGCGCGGCGGCCAACTGCTCCTGTTCCGCCGGCAGCAGGCGCTCCATCCCGGCCGGCGGAGAGGCCACCCACGTGGTCGCGACCTCGTCCCGCTCGCCTCCGTAGGCCCGGTGCAGCCGCTGGCGCAGCCCCAGGCCCAGCACATAGGCGTCCATCAGACTCCGGCCGAGCCGCTCCGGCAGCACGTTCGCCGCGATCAGCTCCTCCAGCCGCCCACCGGTGCTGAGCCGCCAGGGCGCGTCCGTCCTCAGCTCCGCCCGCCACGCGGCATAGAGGTGCCGTGTGGCGACGGTCAGCTGACGCATGAACGCCTCCTTGACGTTCACCTTCTCCAGCTCCGCCAGGCGCGCCGGAGGGAGGAGAACCGCGAGCGCGTCCTCCAGAGCGGCCCACTCCACGTCGGTCACACCGCTCACGCTGCGTGCCTGCGTGAACGTCCCGAAGAGATCCCGCTGGCTCTCCTGTGACGTGACGGTGGCGAGGGCGCCGGGAATCGGCCGCAACTCGATCAGCCGGGCGTCGTACGCGACACCGTGCTTGGGCGTCAGGTCATCGGCCGATGCGGCAAGCGTGCTCTTTAGCACGGCCAGAGGCTCGAAGATCGCCAGGTTGGGGTTGAACCACATGGTGTCAGCCTGGAACGGCGCCGTGGCCGACGGGTTCACGGGCAGGAACGCCCGGGCCAGGTCCAGCCAGCCCGCCGCCAGATTGATCAGGGACCGCAGCCGTGCCGAGTCCTCCGACGCACCGAGCAGCCCGAAGTCCAGATCAGCGGCCGGCGTCAGGTCCGTACGGCCGTAACCCCCCACTGCCACCACCGCGTACGGCGCCGTCGGGACGTCCCGCATCGACTCACGAGCCCAACTCACCGCGCCCGCGAGAACCGTGTCGGCGAACCGGGTCAACTCCTCGGCGAGGGCACGCGGAGACTGCCCCACGGCAGCCCTCGGCATCTCGTGCCGGATCCGCTGAGCTGCGTCGAGGCTCGTCACCAGCAGCGTCATCATCGACTGCTGCCCGACGTGCAGACCGTCCCGCAGGGCCTGGGCGAGCAGCCGGAGCACCTCCACGCGCCGGTCGTGGTTCAGGGCGGCGAAGGCCTGCTGGAACAAGCCCATCTGCAGGGCCGTGCCGAGGCCCTGCCCGTCCTCCACACTCGCGCCGCTCGCGTCCAGCGCCTCCCGCAGGGCGTCCAGCCCCGCCCTGAGGCCGGCCTGCTCCTGCTCCCCCACACCGTTCGCGATCAGCTGCTCCCGGGCCTGGTCCAGCTCGGACAGTTCCTGCCCGACGGTGCCCACCAGCGGGGAGCCGTCCTCGGCGGCCTGCGTGGGGACCTGGAGCAGTCCGGTCGTGGCTCCCGGAGCCGAGCCCGCCTGGACCTGACCGGCCGGCTGCCCGGTGGGTGTCGGCACGTCCTCGGGTGCCAGCATCCTCACCCGGTCGACGCCCGTGCGCGCGGGCTCGACATCCTCGATGGCCTCGGTCTCGGGCT
>NZ_JBISAI010000042.1:0-5205 GCF_044391605.1 Kitasatospora sp. NPDC018619 | reverse complement strand
CCCCGTCATCACCCTCGACGCCCGCCGACGCGACAGCGCCAAGAGCGCCCTCATCACCCTCGTCGAACACGCCCTCCTCGCCCGGCTCCGCTGAGCGGGAGGGAACCGCACCGCCCCGGCGGCCCGTCTCCCGCCACGGACCGTCGGGGCCGCGACGCTTACCGGCCGGTGTCCTCCGGGGGCCCCGCGCAAGACCCGTGTATAAGCAGCGGATAACAGTTCGGTAGGCATTTTGTGATCAACAATGACTCAGTGTGGCGAATCAGCGCCACTCAGCGCCAGGTGACCACGGTTTTGCTCCATCATGTCGGTGATTGTCCGGATTGTACCGACGCAGGTGCCGGACGGCGGCTGTTTGTCCCCCAACCCTGCACGTGCTGAAATTCCAGCTATCCCTGGGTGTCTCCTGCGCCGGCCCGTCCGGCGGCGGGTCAGGGCCCCTGGGTAGCGCTGGATTGATCCATGGCCGGCAGTCGGCCGAGAGGTAGTTGTCGAGTGAGGCGTAAGCAGCAACCCGCCCCGCAGCGGCGCTCCGAGTCCCGCCAGGGCGAGCCGAACGGCACCCCGGAGGGTCCGGCGGGATTCTCCGCGTTCACTCCCACCGAGGAGCGCGCCCAGAACCCCGCCCCGGCCCCCGAGCCCCAGGCCGCCGCCACGACGCCCCGCGGCGGCGGCTCGTCCGGCGACGGCCGCGGCCCCAGCCGGTACGACTTCCTCCGCCCGCGCAACTGGCGCGTGCCGACCCGTCTGATCGCGATCCTGCTGATCCCCGTGATCATCAGTCTCGTCTTCGGCGGTCTGCGCGTGAACACCTCCGTCGACGGCTACATCAAGGCCTCCCGCGCCGAGAAGACCGCCGAGCTGGCCAAGGCGGCGACCGAACTCGCCGAAGCGCTGGAGAACGAGCGCGACAAGACGCTCATACCCCTGATCACCAAGCAGGACCCGAACAACGAGGTGACCAAGCGGCGGGGCGACACCGACGCCGCGCTGAAGGCCTACAACGCCGCCTACGCGGCCTCCGACCAGTCCGGCGAGCTCCCCCGCCGCCACGCGGCCTTCCAGTCCCTGGTCGTCGACCTGCCGCACCTGCGGGCCAACGCCTACAACCCCGAGCTGTTCATCAGCGCCACCGCCAACGCCTACTCGGTGCTGCTCGCCCCGCTGCTGGCCTACGACAACTCGGTCGGCCTCGGCTCCAGCAACGCCACCAGCAAGGGCCGCGCGATCTACGCGATGTCGCTGGCCAAGGCCTCCGCCTCGACCCAGCGCGCCCTGATGCTCAACCTGCTCGTCGGCATCTCCGCCAACGTCACCACGCGGTACGAGAACCAGGACGTGATCCAGCAGATCCTGGTCGCGGAGAAGCTGGAGCAGGTCTCCATCAACGAGTTCAACACCGGCAGCGCCCCGGAGGACGCCAGGAAGTACGCGGCCGCGCAGGTCGCCCTGGCCACCGCCCAGGACCGCTCGGCGTACAAGATGCCCAACGGCGCGGCGCCCACCATGCAGGGCCTGCTCCAGCTGGGCTCCGCCTACAGCCAGGCCGCCTCGGAGGGCCAGCTGAAGGGCAAGGCCGCCGCCGACGCCGCGTACGCCGAGGCGAAGAACGCCGGCCTGACCCCGGACAACTGGAACCAGGCCGCCAACACCCACATCCAGGCCCTGCGGAACACCGAGGTCGCGCTGCTGGACGACGTCCTCACCGACTCCCGCGCCCTGAAGGACAACGCGCTCTACGACGCCATCCTCAACACGGTCATCGTCGTCGCGGCGCTCGTCCTGGCCGGTCTGCTCACCGGCTACGTGGCCCGCTCGATGATCCTCGGCATGCGCACCCTGCGCGGTGCCGCCCTGGAGATCGCCGACCACCGCCTGCCGGACCTGGTCGAGAAGCTCTCCAAGACCGACCCCGACCGGGTCGACACCTCGGTGACCCCGATCCCGCTGCACGGCAAGGACGAGATCGGCGAGGTCGCCCGGGCGTTCGACCAGGTCCACCAGCAGGCCGTGGCGCTCGCCGCCGAGCAGGCCCTGCTGCGGGGGAACGTCAACGCGATCTTCACCAACCTCTCGCGCCGCAGCCAGAGCCTGATCCAGCGCCAGCTGGCGCTGATCACGGACCTGGAGAACAACGAGGCGGACCCGGACCAGCTGGAGAACCTCTTCAAGCTGGACCACCTGGCCACCCGCATGCGCCGCAACGGCGAGAACCTCCTCGTCCTCGCCGGCGAGGAGGCCGGCCGCCGCTGGAACACCCCGGTCCCGCTGGTCGACGTGCTGCGCGCCGCCGCCTCCGAGGTGGAGCAGTACGAGCGCGTCGAGCTCTCCGGCATCCCGGAGGTCGACGTCGTCGGCGCCGCCGTGACCGACCTCGTCCACCTGCTCGCCGAGCTGCTGGAGAACGCCACCTCGTTCTCCAGCCCGCAGACCCGGGTCCTGGTCAACGCGACCCGCCTGCCGGACGGCCGCGTGCTGGTCGAGATCCACGACAAGGGCATCGGCCTCACCGCCGAGGACTTCGCGGAGATCAACGAGAAGCTGGCCGAGCCGCCCACGGTGGACGCCACCATCTCCCGCCGCATGGGCCTGTTCGTGGTCGGCCGGCTCTCCCAGCGGCACGACATCCGCGTCCAGCTCCGCCCGTCCGGCGAGTCCGCCGGCACCACCTCGCTGGTCATGCTGCCGCCGTTCGTCACCCAGTCCGCCGCGGCACCGGAGCCGGACGAGCAGTTCACCGTCTCGCGGATCTTCGCCGAGCAGGAGCCAGCCGCCGAGTGGGCGCCGCAGGCCCCCGCCCGCAGCGCCGCCGAGCTCGGCTTCGACGACCACCTCACCGGCACCGGCAACGCCGGCTCCAGCGGGTTCAGCCCCGCCCTGGAGGCCGTCCAGCGCTCGCAGCGCCTCGACCAGGTCCGCCGCGCGGCCCTGGAGAGCGCCCCGCAGGCGCCGGTGGTCGACGCCGAGGTCGAGGAGGACTACCAGCAGGGCTACGACCAGTACGCCCCGCAGGGCTACGGGCAGCAGGAGTACGCCGAGGAGCCGTACGCCGAGGAGCAGTACGGCTACGACCAGGGCGGTTACGACCAGGGCGGCTACCAGCAGGACGAGTACGCCCAGGACGGCTACGACCAGTACGCCCCGCAGGGCTACGGGCAGCAGCAGGAGTACGCCGACGGCTCGTACGGCTACGACCAGGACGGCTACCGGCAGGACGGCTACGACGACCAGTACGGCCGGCCGGCCCAGGAGTCCCCGGCCGACCACCCGTACACCCCGGAGCCGCCCGCGCTGCCCGCCGCCGAGCCGCACACCACCCTGCCGTCCGGGCTGCCGCAGCGCCGCCCCGGCGAGCAGCTGGCCGGGGGCCCCTCCGCGACCCCGGCCGGTGGCAGCCCGTCCGGTGAGAGCCCGAACTGGTTCGCCGGCGCCAAGGACACCTCGGCGCCCGAGGTCCAGCGCGGCCACGACGTGTCCTCGCTCGGCGGTTACGGCCCGACCGGCCCGACCGCCAGCGCCGCCTGGCAGTCCCCCAACGACGGCGACTGGCAGCGGGCCGAGCAGCTGCGCGAGCCCGCGTCCGGCGGCACCACCGGTGCCGGTCTGCCGCGCCGCGTGCCCAAGCAGAACCTGGTGCCCGGCAACGCCAAGTCCACCTCGCAGGACGGGCCGCAGGTCTCCCGCAGCCCGGAGGAGGTCCGTGGCCGCCTCACCAACCTGCGCCGCGGCGTGGAGCAGGGCCGCAGCGCCGGCAACACCGGAAGCTTCCGGATCGACCCCGATCAGGCAGACCAGTCCGGCAACGGACAGAACCGCAGCACCGATCTCTTCGGCGGCTCGAACCACCAGGAGCGTTGAGTTGACTCAGATGAGCCAGGCCGCACAGAACCTGAACTGGCTGATCACCAATTTCGTGGACAACACCCCCGGGGTGTCCCACACCGTGGTGGTCTCCGCGGACGGCCTCCTGCTGTGCATGTCGGAGGGCTTCCCCCGGGACCGCGCCGACCAGCTCGCCGCCGTCGCCTCCGGCCTCACCTCCCTCACCTCCGGCGCCAGCCGGATCTTCGAGGGCGGCGAGGTCAACCAGACCGTGGTCGAGATGGAGCGGGGCTTCCTGTTCCTGATGGCCGTCAGCGACGGCTCCGCGCTCGCCGTCCTGGCCGCGCCGGACTCCGACATCGGCCTGGTCGGCTACGAGATGGCCCTGCTCGTCGACCGCGCCGGCGCCGTCCTCACCCCCGCCCTGCGCGCTGAACTCCAGGGCAGTCTCCTGCACTGACGGTTCGTCGGATACCGTCCAGGTATTCGAAGTACCTCCGCGTCCTTCCCGGGCCCGCTTCGGCGGGCTCGGGTTCGGACGTTGTACGGCCTTCGCACCACCGGCTCCGGACCTGCGCCGAAGCTCGCACCGCACCGCCGCACCCTGTGAGGAGAGGAACCGTGACACCGCCCGACGACCGCAGCGGCCAGTACGGTGTTCCGTACCCTGGCACAGGCCATGACGCCTTCGGAGCACCCGGCGTCGGCCACGGTCAGCAGTACGGCCGGCACCAGTACGGACAGCCCCGGCAGACGTACCGCCGCCCCGAGGAGCAGTACGGCCAGTACGACCAGTACGCCCACCAGGGCGCGTACGGCGCCCCGGCCCCCGGCTACCCGGCTCCGGCGCCCGAGCCGGCCCCCGGCTACCTGCCCCAGGAGCCCGGCCACGTCGAGGAGTTCGAGGACGAGCCCGACTCCGGACCGCTGATCCGCCCGTTCGCCATGACCGGCGGACGGACCAGGCCGCGCTACGAACTCGCGCTGGAGGCCCTGGTCTCCGCCGACGTCGACCCGCAGCGCCTGGCCACGCTGCTCCCCGAGCACCAGCGGATCTGCACGCTGTGCACGGAGGTCAAGTCCGTCGCCGAGGTGTCGGCACTGCTCTCACTTCCCCTGGGGGTGGCCCGCATCCTCGTGGCCGACCTGGCCGAGGCCGGCCTGGTCGCCATCCACCAGCCCGCTTCCGGCGGCGAAACCGGAAACCAGCCCGACGTCACGCTGCTCGAAAGGGTCCTCAGTGGACTTCGCAAGCTCTAACGCGGCCGCCCCCACCCGCGCCACCACCTCGGCCAAGATCGTCGTCGCGGGCGGCTTCGGTGTCGGCAAGACCACGCTCGTCGGCGCCGTCTCCGAGATCAACCCCCTGCGCACCGAAGCCGT
>NZ_JBISAI010000041.1:0-6500 GCF_044391605.1 Kitasatospora sp. NPDC018619 | reverse complement strand
CGGTTTACTTCGCTGGCGAATGCCATCGTTCATCGGACCCCAAACTGGGCTCCCACGTGGAAGACTGAGCTTGAGTACCGTGAGGCTGCCGCGGGTATTCACGCTGGTCTGTTGGAGTTGGTTGACAGCTTTGAGAATGAAATACGCGCGTACGTGCAACGTAACGGAAGGTCTGCACTTTCGCGAATAGCTACCGCGATAGTCTCTCGTCTAAGAAAGGCAGCATCAGAGTCGAAAGGAACACCTGCACGCTTGTTGGATGAGTTCTGCAAACAGTGTTTGTCTGGCGCTAGCAACGAACGAACAAAGTTTGAGCGTGAGATTGACTTGGCGGGATGGATGACTCGGAACTCCCAATCTCCGAGTTCGCCAATGACCGCCGCTGGGTTAGCTGGTTTTTGGGTGATTGCTTACAACGAGGTCGTGCCAGCGAAGACTGATGATCCTTCATCGGTGCGTGTCGTTGTGGATGACACTCTGTACGCGTTCCACGAGCTCGCGGGAAGTTCGGTCGCGCGCCTTAGCAATGTTGAAGACAGCAGAGTCAAGCTCCATTGCTTCTACGTTTCTACCAACGGTATTGAACTCCGCTCCGGTAGGGACTCGAATTACTCGAACCTGATACGGGAGGAGTTCACTAGAGTTTTTGTCGACGCACTGCAGTTGGAATTGTGGCGCAAAATTAATCGTTGAGAAAATTACGCTATGCGAACGGAGCCGATTATGTCACTATTTAACGAGAACGTAACTAGTATTACAGCAAAGCGAGAGGGTGTGAAAGCTTCAAGAAATCAAGGTCTATTCGAAAACAGTCAGTATCGCCAGTTTCAAGGAAGCCTGTTGTCTGCGGTTGAAGCAGCGGGAGATTCTGGCGTTCTGAGGTCTGAGCTTGAGCGGATACAGATGCCTGGTAAGAATGATCTAGTGTCGAAGCAGATAGCGCAAAGCGCTATCGCGGAGCTAGCCGCACTGAGCTTGGTTTCGATAGATGAAAAAAACGAGATAGTGAAGGACGTTCCCGGCGGAGAATGAAATGAGCCGTCCGTAGGGGCATCCTGCTGCGGTTGCCGAATAATCTTGGTATTTCCGCATGTTCACAGTATGCATGACTTGGGTGCGCACGATGGCACGCGATATGATAGCACCTGTTACTTCGACAGAAAGATGGAATTGATGGACAAACAGATTCTTGTTCAATTCGATATTTCTTCGGCGCATTTGATTTTTTATTGAAGGAAAGTGATAATTCCGAAGACGGCTGCGATGCCAATCCCAGCCTCGGCCAATCGATATCTTCTGCTCACCTAACCCCTCCTCTGTTGCCGGAATGATTATCGCAATTATTTGCTGTAGCGATTGGGTGTGCAAGATCGCGGAAAAAGCGATTTTACATCGTGTCACAGTGAATTTGTTCGGAATATTTAAATGCCGCGACTGGTTAATGTGAGGCATGTGACTTCATTCATACTTCTGGTTCACCACGGATCGTTTCTCTGTTTCCAGACGATGGTGAACAACCCGGCGATTACGAGTGTGTCGATGATGAGCAGGATTACTATGACCCATAGAGACATGGCGCGCCACGTTTTTTCGGCACCTGCACAGTATTGCGTCAGGCTAACTGGTGACACGATTCTTATCGCTACTTAGCCCGGCGAAATAGTCTCATTTCAACACGATTATTCCGATCGGTCAAATATTTCATGGTCTATGTATTGTGGCAGTTGTTGCGGGTACGAACATTGCTGATGCGGGAGTGAAGTAGACGGGCTGGTCCTCGGCGTAAGAATGGGAGTTGCGACACAACCGTTCTCGACCAAGAAGGACCAGCCCTGTGACACACCGTAATGCTCCACTCACCGTGGAGGGAAGACGACGCCTGATCGAGCGCTGCCAGAGTCGTCCGATCGCCCACGTCGCCGCCGAAATGGGCATCTCCCGACAATGCGCCTCCAAGTGGGTCAACCGGTATCGCAAGTACGGTGACCTGGGACTACAGGACCGATCCAGCGCACCGAAACACCAACCCACCGCCACAGCCGCGGAGGTCGTGGCCGACATCGAGTCGATGCGCCGAACCCGGAAATGGTCGGCCTCACGCATCACGTTCGAACTCCGAATGGATGGAACGGTCATTGCTCGCCGGACCGTCACGAAAATCCTGCGGAACCTCGGATTGCACCGCCGCCGGTTCATCGACCCGAACGGCGAAACCAACCGAAAACCCCAGGTCATCGCCGCCAAGCGACCTGGTCAGATGGTCCACGTCGACGTCAAGAAAGTCGGGAAGATCCCGGACGGCGGCGGGTGGCGTGCCCACGGCCGCGGCTCCGACAAGGCCAAACGATCCCAACGCCGGAAAACGAAGAACAAGCAGGCCCGCATCGGCTACACCTACCTGCATTCCGCGATCGACGGCAACACCCGCCTGGCGTACACCGAAGCCCGCGACAACGAAACCGCAGCAACAGCCATCGATTTCATGAACAACGCCCGCGTCTTCTTCGCCGCACACGGCATCACCCGTATCGAGCGCGTGATCACCGACAACGGATCATGCTACCGGGCAGCAGATTTCACCGTTTCATTACGCGAAGCGCGGCACTACCGGATCAAGCCGTACACCCCGAAACATAACGGGAAGGTCGAACGCTACAACCGTATCCTCGCCGAAGAACTGCTGTACTCCCGCGAGTACACCAGCGAAGCTGAGCGGCGCACTGCCGTCGAAATCTGGAATGTTCACTACAATTACCACCGACCGCATTCAGCACGCGGAGGACGACCGCCCGCCGCTTACCGCCGGCACCGCGTCACCAACGTCCGTTCCTCCTACAACTGATATGTAGAGAAATTTGTCAAGGGACAGGTGGAAACGGCCTCGGGAACGGCAGTTCCCGAGGCCGTTTCCGTTTCGGTCGACGGACATGAAGAACGGCGGGTGACATGTCGATATTCACGACTCGTGGTCAGACTGATATACGCGGGTTGGCTACCGCAGGACGACTGTTCGGCAGGAACGGTGCTGCTGCTCTAGGGTCGGGCGTCGCAATCGGTTCCAATTTCGGAACCTGTTGCTGCCCATAGTTGTTTTCGCAGATCGTTCCTCACGCTGCCATCACGCCCTTTGCGATTGTCTATCGACCGAAATCTAGGGGAAGGACAAGCTCAGGGCTGGTCGTCGACGACCGCCAGCGACCAACACCATCCCGCAAGTTCTCTGGCTACGGCGACATTGGCGATCACCGGACGCTTCTTACGGGCGGTGAACTGCTCCCACCGATGATGCAGGCGGTGGTTGCCGGCATGCCCACGAGCACGCGCAGCGGGGCTGGCTTTCGCCCATCGAGTGCGCATGACCTGTCCAGGGTTGCGGTAGATCTTGCGGTGATGCCATGCTGCCTCGACCAACAACCGACGTGCATGACCGTTGCCGGTCTTGGTGATCGAACCCTGTGATCGTGATGTCCCCGAAGAGTATTCACTCGGCACCAGGCCGACATAGGAACCGATGGTGCTCCCCGTAAATCGCTGCCAGTCGCCGATCTCGACCGCCAACCCGAACCCGGTCAAAGTAGAGATTCCGCGTAAACATCCCAAACGGTGCACCATCGGCGTGTAGGGACTGTTCTCCGCCATCTCCTCGATCGCCGTATCCAGTCGGTCACGGCGGCTTCGGGTGAGCAGCATCGCTTCATAGTTCGAGTCGAACGTGGCCTGCAACGCCGACTGCTCGAACCTCTGACTTCGTAGCCACACATCATGCGCACCAGTCCACGCCGCACCACCAGAATAGACAATGCCCTGCCGCAGAAGAAGTTTCGACAAGCGATGTCGGCATCGCATCAGATCCCCGCGAGCATCCTCACGGGCACGGACCAGATCTCGGGCTGCCTCTTGTTCTACCGAAGGGACCGTGACCTCGACGATCTCGTCCAGTCGGAGCAACCGCGCCAGATGCAGCGCGTCGCGAGCATCGGTCTTGACGCGGTCACCAGCAGGTCTCTGCAATTTCGACGGCGCAACCACCACGCACTCCACACCCGCTTGATTCAGAGCTCGGTACAGGCCGAATCCGGTCGGTCCGGCCTCGTAGACGGCTTTCACCGGACCCGGCAACGAACGCAACCAGGCGAGGATCTCACCGGAGTCCGGACATAATCGTTGTTTCCATACTTCACCGGTTTGACCGTCGATCGCACATGCCACTACAGACAGTGCGTGCACGTCCAATCCGACACTCGTACGCTGATACATCACCGGGGCCTCCTGCAAATGTAGGCACTACCGATCCAGGCTTCGCCTACTCGGCAACCCACGGCAACTTGCAAGCGAGTCCCCGGCCCGAAACGGGCCGACCCTCATACCGGGAGTGTCCGATTAACGGTGGATCCGACCTTGATGTCGGTTAGTTACCGTTCAGGGTGATGCGTCCTTCGAAGGTGATCGCAAACGCATTGAGCGCGGGCTTCCACCTCATTGCCCATCGTGCCTTACCTTTCCCTGTCGGGTCCAGAGCACGCGTGGCCAAGTACAAGCATTTGAGCGCCGCCTGCTCAGTCGGGAAGTGCCCACGCGCCCGTACTGCGCGCCTGTAGCGAGCGTTGACAGACTCGATCGCGTTCGTCGAGCAGATGACGCGCCTGATCTCGACGTCGTAGTCCAGGAACGGAACGAACTCACTCCACGCGTTGTCCCACATCTTGATAATCGCTGGATACTGCTGCCCCCATTTCTGCGTGAACTCAGCGAATCGTTCCCTGGCCGCAAACTCCGACGGAGCGGTGTAGACAGGTTTGAGATCACGCGCCATCGCATCCCAATATTTACGAGAGGCAAAGCGAAAAGTGTTGCGTATCAGATGAATAATGCACGTCTGCACCACAGCGAGTTCCCAGACGGTGTTGATCGCTTCAGGCAATCCTTTGAGTCCGTCGCACACAACGATGCAGACGTCCGCCACACCACGGTTCTTGATCTCGGTCAGGACCGAGAGCCAGAACTTTGCGCCCTCTCCGCCCTCGCCGGCCCAGATCCCGAGGATGTCGCGTTCGCCATTGACGGTGACGCCGATCGCGACATACATCGGCCGGTTGGTGACCTGCCCATCGCGAACCTTCACGTGCACCGCATCGATGAACATCACCGGATACACCCGATCAAGTGGCCGGTTCTGCCACTCCGTCATTTCCCCGACGACCTTGTCGGTGATCCGCGAGATCGTGTCCTTCGACACCGACGCTCCGTAAATATCTTGAAAGTGCGCGGATATCTCGCCGGTCGTCAAACCCTTTGCCGTCAATGACAATACGATCTCATCGATACCCGTCAAGCGTCGCTGACGCTTCTTAACAATCTGCGGGTCGAACGAAGAATCGACGTCGCGTGGCACTTCGATCTCCACCGGCCCGATCTCAGTGAGCACCGTCTTCGAACGGGTACCGTTCCTCGAGTTGCCGCTGCCGCGGCCGGCGGCATCGTGCTTCTCGTAGCCCAGGTGCTCGGTCATCTCCGCGTCTAACGCGGTCTCTAGGACGTTTTTGGTGAGTTGATTGAGGAGTCCGTTCGGGCCCATCAACTCCACGCCCTGCTCCTTGGCCTGAGCCAGGAGCTGCTCGGCCAACTGCTTCTGATCCACCTCAGTCTCTGCCATGGGATCAAGTGTTTCGGTCATCGTCGATCCTTCCCGCCAAGCTCAGCTCGGCGTGTTGAATCAAGGACCGGATCCACCGTTATTCAGACAGTCCCGCATTGCCCCTGTAGTGAGTCTTGATCCGAGTCCGAAGAGTCTGCTTGCTCGGAGCTTTCCCATTAACGAGAAGTGCTGATGGGCTGATCCCCGGATACAGCAAGGTCAGCCCGTCCTTCTTCGCACACCCTGACGTGTTGATCTCAGCGGGCAACTCTCGGAACCACCAGCCGTAGGAACCTGGAGTGGCCGGCACGGGGCACGGAGTTGTTAGAACCTGAGCGCGAGTGTGGGGGGACGCTGCCAGGTAAAGGGTGCTTTCCTCCATGGCAGCGCCAGTGGTGGGGTCAGGTTCATAGCGAGGATGTTCGCATAGTTGTCTGACAGTGAAGGACGATCGGTCGGATCTGCTTAAATCAGCGGGTGACCCTTGAGAACGTCGACAAAGACCCCGACTTGCGGAAGTCGAATGACCTCGAACCGATTGACATATCTCGGGTGCCGTGGGTCCGTGCAATACTCGGCGGGGTCATCGGAATCGTGCTCGCAGTGGCGGCCGGATTGCTTGGATTCACACTGTTCGGCTGGATTGCCGGAGAAAACGAGAGCGAGACCAAGGCTGCATCGGCTGGAGCATGGGCCAGTGCAGTTGGTGCCACGGCTCTTGCCCTCGCGTCGGTCTGGTTGGCTGTGCAGGCCAACGGCCAGGCACGGGAAGCCGAACAGCGGGCGAAGGACGAGGCTGCCCTCACAGCTCGGCGGCACCAGGAAGAAATCGATGCTGCTGAGAAACGATTGAAGGTCCAACTTG
>NZ_JBISAI010000040.1:0-8393 GCF_044391605.1 Kitasatospora sp. NPDC018619 | reverse complement strand
ACGGCTTCGGTGCGCAGGGGGTTGATCTCGGAGACGGCGCCGACGAGCGTGGTCTTGCCGACACCGAAGCCGCCCGCGACGACGATCTTGGCCGAAGTCGTGGCCCGGGCGGGGCCGTTAGAGCTTGCGAAGTCCACTGAGGACCCTTTCGAGCAGCGTGACATCGGGCGTTCCGCCCGACTCGCCCGCGGCGGCGGGCTGGTGGATGGCGACGAGACCGGCCTCGGCAAGGTCGGCGACGAGGATGCGGGCGACGCCGAGCGGCACGCCCGCCAGGGCGGAGATCTCCGCGACGGACTTGACCTCGCGGCAGAGGCTGACGATCCGGGCGTGCTCCGGCAGCAGCCCGCCCGTCCGGTCGGCCGCGCCGGTGGTGGAGATCAGCGCCTCGATGGCGAGCTGGTACCGGGGGCGGGTCCGTCCGCCGGTCATCGCGTAGGGGCGGACCAGCGGCTGCTGCTCGTAGCCGTCGGACTGCTGCCCGCCGTAGCCGCTGCCGTACCCGTTGCCGTACGGGCCGGCGGGTGTCGAGGGCGGGGTCATGGGTCCTCCTAGTGCTGCGGCCTTCGGCAGCCGGTTCCAGCTGGGGCGGTGCCAGCTGAGGCGGGATCAGCTGCCTGAGGGTAGCTGAGGGTGCGGCACCGGGTCCGGTCGGGTCGGACCCGGTGCGGGTGGGACGGTGGAAGAACCGCGCGGGTTCCGGTCAGTGCAGGAGACTGCCCTGGAGCTCGGCGCGGAGTGCGGGGGTGAGGACGGCGCCGGCGCGGTCGACGAGCAGGGCCATCTCGTAGCCGACCAGGCCGATGTCGGAGTCCGGCGCGGCCAGGACGGCGAGCGCGGAGCCGTCGCTGACGGCCATCAGGAACAGGAAGCCCCGCTCCATCTCGACCACGGTCTGGTTGACGGCACCGCCCTCGAAGATCCGGCTGGCGCCGGTGGTCAGCGAGGTGAGGCCGGAGGCGACGGCGGCGAGCTGGTCGGCGCGGTCCCGGGGGAAGCCCTCGGACATGCACAGCAGGAGGCCGTCCGCGGAGACCACCACGGTGTGGGACACCCCGGGGGTGTTGTCCACGAAATTGGTGATCAGCCAGTTCAGGTTCTGTGCGGCCTGGCTCATCTGGTTCAACTCAACGCTCCTGGTGATCTGCGCCGTTGCCGTCGCTCCGGCCACCGAAACTATCGAATCCGGACTGCTGGGCACCATGCTGGAAGCCCGCCTGGTTGGCGGCCTGCTCGGCGCCGGCGCGGCGGCCCTGCTGGATGCCGCGGCGCAGGTTGGTCAGCCGGCCGCGGACCTCCTCGGGGGCCCGGGAGACCTGCGGACCGGTCAGCGGGGAGGCCTCGGCGGTGCCGGAGACCAGGTTCGCCTGCGGGGTCCGCCGGGGCAGGCCCGACATGGTGACGCCACTGGTCGAGGGCTCGCGGATCTGCTCGGCACGGCGCCAGCGCTCGTCGTTCGCGGACGGGCGCCACGGCGCGTCGCCGGTGCCCGGCTGCGGCTGGCCCTGCGGCTGCTGCGGGGCCTGCTGCTGCGGAGCCGGCTGGGGAGCGGGCTGGGGGGCCTGCTGCTCCTGCTGGAACTCCGGCGCGGAGGTGCCGGGGCGGCGCGGCTGGTACGGCCGCGGCCGCGCCTGCTGCGAGTCCTCGGGCTGCGGGAACCAGGGCTGCTCGCCGGCGCCCGGCCGGCCCGCCGCCTCGGACGGCCCGGTCGGCAGCGCCATCGGCTCCTGGTGCGGCAGCGGCTGCGGCTGCTGCGGGGCCTGCTCCTGGCGCACCGGCTCCGGACGCGGCGGGTTCGGCACGTTCGGCAGCACCGGCTCGACCAGGCCGAGGCCCAGCGGGTCGCGCGGGTCGATCTGGCTGGCCTCGAAGCGCGGCCGGGCGAACTGCTGGGTGCTCTCGACCGGCGCCGGCTCGGCCGGCGGCAGCGGCTGGGCCTGCTGGGGGGCCTGCGGCGGCAGCTGCGGCTGGCGGTCGCGCTGCGGCGCGTCCGGGCCGGGGCGCTGCGGACCGCGCGGGCCCTGGGCACCGGGGCCCTGGGCACCGGGACCCTGGGGGGCCGGACGGCGCTGCGGCAGGCCGTCCTGCGGACGGTTGCCCGGCCGGGCCCCCTGCTGCTGCGGCGCGCCGGGACCACCGGGGCGGCCGTGCTGCGGCTGCTCGCCGGTCCGGGCACCCGGACCGCCGTCGAAGCCGCCACCGGGACGCGGCCGCTCCTGACCGGGCCGGCCCGGCTGCTGGGGGCCGCCCTGGGGCTGACCGGGCTGCGGCTGGCCACTGCGGCGGGGCAGGCCGTTCGGGCCGCTCTGCGGCGGGCCCTGGCGGCCCGGGCCGCGCTGCGGCAGGCCGCCCTGCTGGGCCTGCTGCGGTGCCTGCTGGTTCTGCTGGTTCTGCGGGGCCTGCTGCTTCGGCTGCGGCTGGGCGGGCTGTCGGCCCTGGCCCGGCCGGCCGCCGCCCGGCGCCACCGGGTTCTCCCGCAGCGACTGGCCGACCTTGCGGGTCGGCAGACCGCCGCCGGGCGCACCCGGGCCGGCCTGCGGACCGGGACCGCCCGGAGCGGCCGGGCCGCCCTGGCCGAGCTGCGGGCGCCCGCCCTGCGGGGCACCGGCGGCCGGGCCCTGGCCGAGCGCGGCCGCAGGGGCCTGGCGGCCGGGCGGCACCTGGCGCTGCTGGCGCGGCGTCGGGGTGACCCCGCGCTGCTGCTTGCCCTGGCCGGAGCCGGCCCGGCCGGCGCCGCGGCGGTCACCCGAATTGGTGACGTCCACGGGCAGCATGACCAGCGCGGTGGTGCCGCCGGAGTCGCTGGGGCGCAGCTGGATGCGGATGCCGTGCCGCAGGGACAGGCGGCCGACCACGAAGAGGCCCATGCGGCGGGAGACGGAGACGTCCACCGTCGGCGGGTTGGCGAGGCGCTCGTTGATCTCGGCGAGGTCGTCCGGGCTCAGGCCGATGCCGGTGTCGTGGATCTCGACCAGGACGCGGCCGTCCGGCAGCGCGTGGCCGGTGACCCGCACGCGGGTCTGCGGGCTGGAGAAGGAGGTGGCGTTCTCGAGCAGCTCGGCGAGCAGGTGGACGAGGTCGTTGACGACGCGGCCGGCGACCTCGGCCGACGGCACGGCGGCGAGCTCGATGCGCTCGTACTGCTCCACCTCGGAGGCGGCGGCGCGCAGCACGTCGACCAGCGGGACGGGCCGGGTCCAGCGGCGGCCCGGGTCCTCGCCGGCGAGGACGAGGAGGTTCTCGCCGTTGCGGCGCATGCGGGTCGCGAGGTGGTCCAGCTTGAAGAGGTTGGCCAGCTGGTCCGGGTCCGCCTCGCGGCTCTCCAGCTCGGAGATGAGCGACAGCTGGCGCTGGATGAGGCCCTGGCTGCGGCGCGAGAGGTTGGTGAACATCGCGTTGATGTTGCCGCGCAGGAGGGCCTGCTCGGCGGCGAGGCGGACGGCCTCGCTGTGCACCATGTCGAACGCGTGGGCCACGTGGCCGATCTCGTCCGTGGAGTCGACGGCGACCGGCTCGACCGTGGTGTCGACGTCGTGCGGGTCGGCCTCGGAGAGGGTCTTGACCAGCTCGGGCAGGCGGCGCTCGGCGACGTCCTCGGCCGCGGCCTGGAGGCGGGTCAGCGAACGCACCATCGAGCGGGCGATCAGACCGGCGCCACCGAGGGCGACGAGCAGCACCAGGGCGATCGCGACACCGATGATGAGGGCGTCGGCGTCGGCCTGGGACTGGAGGTCCTGGGCCTTGCCGTCCAGGTTCTCGATGAGCTTGGACTCGATGCGGCGCTCGGCGGTGATCTTGGAGCTGGCCTTCTCGTACCAGTCCTTGTAGCTGACCGCCTCGGTCTGCCGGATGCCGCTCTGGGTGAGGATCGTGGAGGCGTAGCGGTCGGCGTCGGCGACCACCGAGTTGTAGCTCAGCTGGCTGCGCAGGTTGTCCAGGTCGTGCGCGGTGTAGATGTTGTTGAAGCTCGCGATCGCGTTGTCGTACGAGCTGCGCAGGCGGATACCGAAGGACTCGTCGCTGGGGCTGAGGTCGGGGCTCTTCGGGTTGGCGAGCGCGGCGCTGATCAGGGCCCGCTGCTGGGAGGTCGCGTTCTTCGCCAGCGAGAACTGCTGCAGCGCGCGGGTGGAGACGACCAGGTCCTTGTTGTTCGACGCGAGGGCGATGTCCTGGGTGATGGACAGCAGGTCGCGGATGATCACGTCGTAGGCGGTGATCGTCGACTGGATGTTCTGGTTGTTCTGGTACGGCAGGCTGCGGGTGTCCGCGATCGAGTTCAGGTCCTTGCGGATCTGGAGCAACAGCGCCTTGCCACCGGACAGTTCGAGGTTCTCGAACCTGTCGGAGGACGCCGTGAAGGTGCGGCTCAGGTCGTCGGTGGACTTGCGGGCCGCGACGATGTCGTCGTCCAGCGGCGCGGTCGGGTCGTGGGTGATCGGGCCGGCGCTGATGTCGCGCTCGGTCTGGAGCGCGTCCGCGAGGTTGGTCGCCTTCTTGGCCAGGTCGGACAGGTTGGCCATCTGGGCGAGCTGCTGCGAGTTCTCCATCGAGCTCTGGATGCGCAGGCCACCGAGGACCAGCGAGACCAGGACGGGGAGGGCGAGCAGCGCGATCAGTCGGGTCCGGATGCGCCAGTTGCGCATCGCGAGCCGGTTCATACCGGTGGCGCGGCGCCGGGTCAGCGAGGTGCGGAGCTTGTCCCGGGTGGACTTCCGCTCCTGGCCGTCCTCCTCCGGGCGGCCGGGGACCTCGGGTGTGACCGGCTCGGCAGGGCCGCCGGGGGCCGCCGCCTGTCGGGGGGCTGCCACAGGCTCGCGCGACTCCGGGTTGCCCGCGGCGCCGCTACCCCTTTTGAAACGTCCCTGCACTGGCGTCGCAACCTCTGGACCGGGCGTCCCGCCGCGTCGCCACGGCCTGGACGGTGTCGAGTTTCCATCCGCACCCCGGCCGGTCCGGGAGAGCGGGCACCGGGGTGGACCACTCCCTACCCACGGTCCGTCGCATTCCAGCACAGCCGGGGAATCCCAACAAGGGCCGCAGGTACCGGGCGCCCGGCGCTACCGACCGCTTGCGCGTTCTCACGGACTGTGCGGTAACGGGACCGGAATACCGCCTTTTTCGGACACTCGCCGTATACATGCCAAGCAGACCCGGTATCGGGAAGAGTCGCAGACCTTCCAGAATGCCCGTTATCGGGCGGAATGTCGGAAAGTCCCGATGCGGCGATATGTCGGATATCTGCATTTTGCTCGGAAATTTGTGAGCAAAATCACAGTCTCATGTGTAGCTTTGGTCACGGTCTCTGTGGAATGAGATCCGTACCCTGGCTGTCTCCGGAGCACGGCCCCGATCAGCCTGCCCAGAACCCTTCCGAATCAATCGGAATCCATCAGGCCGGTGCCGATCCGCCGCGATCGGTCCGACCGTGACCACGAGGTGCTCTCGATGTCCCAGGCGAAGAAGGCCGCCACCACGTCCACGCTGTCCTGCCGCCCCACGGCGAACCCGCGCCGGACGACGCTGACCTCGGTCGAGGACTTCAGCAAGATCCCGGGCGCCCGCAAGCCCGAGGACGTCCTGACCTACGGCACCGAGCTGCCCGCCGTCACGGCCAACCCGCGCCGCACCCAGCTGATGGTCGCCCCGGTCGTCCCGGTCCGGGACTGACCACCAGCGGCGCCGCACCGAGGGCGCCGTCGTCACACCCGTGACGGCGGCGCCCTCGCCGTCGTCCGGGGCCCTTCCGTCCCGACCGTCCCGAACAGGGGCAAAGCGGTCAGCCGGGGCCCCACGCGATAGCCTGGAGCCCGATTGACGGGGCCGCGCCCACTGCGGGCGCGGCGCCCACCAGCGCCCGGGCGCGCCCCGGGCGGCCGACGAAGCGAGGGGTAGCCCAGCCGTGCGCATTGCCAGGTTTTCCGTCCGGGAAGGGAGTCCTGCCGCCGGCAGCGTCTCCTTCGGCGTCGTGGAGGGCGACCCCTCCCAGCCCGACTCGCTGGTCGTCCACGCCCTGGCCGGCCACCCGTTCGGCCAGCCCCAGCCCACCGGCGAGAGCTACCGCTTCCAGGACGTCCGGCTGCTCAGCCCGATGCTCCCGAACAAGATCGTGGCGGTCGGCCGCAACTACGCGGCGCACGCGGCGGAGCTGGGCAACGAGGTCCCGGACGTCCCGCTCACCTTCTTCAAGCCGTCCACCTCGGTGATCGGCCCGACCGAGAACATCGCCTACCCGCCGTTCTCCTCCGACGTCCACCACGAGGCCGAACTCGCCGTGGTGATCGGCCGGATGTGCCGCGAGGTGCCGCTGGACCGGGTCCCCGAGGTGATCCTCGGCTACACCTGCGCCAACGACGTCACCGCCCGGGACGTCCAGCAGCGCGAGGGCCAGTGGGCCCGGGCCAAGGGCTTCGACACCGCCTGCCCGCTGGGGCCGTGGATCGAGACCGACGTCGACCCGAGCGACCTCGCGATCACCTGCACGGTCAACGGCGAGCTCCGCCAGACCGGCCGCACCTCCCTGATGATCCGCTCGGTCGCCGAGCTGGTCGTCCACATCTCCGAGGCCATGACGCTGCTGCCCGGCGACGTCATCCTCACCGGCACGCCCGCAGGGGTGGGCCCCCTCAACGTCGGCGACGAGGTCGCCGTCTCCATCGAAGGCATCGGCACTCTCACCAACAAGGTGATCAAGCGTGGCTAACACCAACCCGGACGTCCGGGTTCGCTTCTGTCCCTCCCCGACCGGCAACCCCCACGTGGGGATGGTCCGCACGGCCCTGTTCAACTGGGCCTACGCCCGCCACACCGGCGGCACGCTGGTCTTCCGGATCGAGGACACCGACTCCGCCCGCGACTCCGAGGAGTCGTACCACCAGCTGCTCGACGCCATGCGCTGGCTCGGCCTGGACTGGGACGAGGGCCCGGAGGTCGGCGGCCCGCACGCGCCGTACCGCCAGTCGCAGCGGATGGACATCTACGCCGACGTCGCCCGCCGGCTGCACGAGGCCGGCCACGCCTACCACTGCTACTGCTCCACCGAGGAGCTGGACGCCCGCCGCGAGGCCGCCCGCGCGGCCGGCAAGCCCTCCGGCTACGACGGCCACTGCCGCGACCTGACGGAGGAGCAGGTCGCGGTCTTCAAGCTGGAGAAGCGCGAGCCGATCCTGCGCTTCCGGATGCCCGACCGGACCATCAGCTTCGACGACCTGGTCCGCGGCACGCTCACCTTCGAGCCGGAGAACGTGCCGGACTACGGCATCGTCCGGGCCAACGGCGCCCCGCTGTACACCCTGGTCAACCCGGTGGACGACGCCCTGATGGGCATCACCCACGTGCTGCGCGGCGAGGACCTGCTCTCCTCCACCCCGCGGCAGATCGCGCTGTACGCCGCGCTGGCCGAGATCGGCGTCGGCGGTGGCACCACCCCGCGCTTCGGCCACCTGCCGTACGTGATGGGCGAGGGCAACAAGAAGCTCTCCAAGCGGGACCCGCAGGCCTCGCTCAACATGTACCGCGAGCTCGGGTTCATCCGCGAGGGCCTGCTCAACTACCTGTCCCTGCTGGGCTGGTCGCTGGCCGAGGACCGCGACCTGTTCGACATGGACGAGCTGGTCGCCGCGTTCGACATCGCGAAGGTCAACTCCAACCCGGCCCGCTTCGACCTGAAGAAGTGCGAGGCGATCAACGCCGAGCACGTCCGCCGGCTGGCCCCGGAGGACTTCGCCGGCCGCCTGGTGCCCTTCCTCCAGGGTGCCGGGCTGCTGCCGGCCGAGCCCACCGCCGAGCAGCTGGACCTGCTCGCCAGGGTGGCGCCGCTCACCCAGGAGCGGATGGTCGTGCTGAGCGAGATCGTCGGCATGGCCGGCTTCCTGTTCGTGGCGCCGGAGGAGTTCGCCGTCGACCCGGACGACGCCGCCAAGGTGCTCACCGCGGACGCCCGCCCGGTGCTGGAGGCCAGCATCAAGGCGCTGGAGGAGCTCGCGGACTTCACCCCGGAGCCGATCCAGGCCGCGCTGCGCGCGGCGCTGGTGGACGGTCTCGGCATCAAGCCCAAGTTCGCCTTCACCCCGCTGCGGGTGGCCGTGACCGGCCGGCGGGTCTCCCCGCCGCTGTTCGAGTCCATGGAGCTGCTGGGCCGCCCGGAGACGCTGCGCCGGCTGCGCACCGCCCTGGACGCCCTCCCGGCCGCCTGAGGCGCGTCCGGCCGTCCGGAGGCCGCTCCTCCCGACGAACCCCTGCCCAGCGGCCCCCTGGGGCCGCCGGGCAGGCCGTGGGGGCGGCGCCCGGGCCGGGCCCCCCCCCCCCCGCCCCGCCCCCCCCCCCCCCCCCCCGCCCCCCCCCCCGGGCACACGTTTTGTTGGGGTGGGGGCGGCGCGGAGTGTTAGTTATATAGG
>NZ_JBISAI010000039.1:19838-26675 GCF_044391605.1 Kitasatospora sp. NPDC018619 | reverse complement strand
CGAACCGCACGGCCCCATCGAGACCGAAGCAGCCCGCCGCCTCGCCGACGACCTCAACAACCAGTAGTCATCTGTTAACCCAACACTTTCTGAGGCGGACGGGCCGACGGACGAGCCGCGGGCGGGGTGCGCACCCCGCCCGCCGCCACGCCCGGCGGCGCCGGGGCCGTCGGCGCCGGGCCGCGTCCGGCCCGGTCAGCGCCGCCCGGAGCGCCGGTCGCCCTCGCCGCCGCCGGTCAGGCCCGCGCGGCGCAGCGCGTCCGCCATGGCGCTGTTGGCGGGCGCACCGCCGCCGGAGCCGCCGCGCTCGCCGCCGCGCCGGTCCTGGCCGCCGCGGCCGCCCTGACCGCCCTGGCCCGCGCTCCGGCGCTCCTGGCGCGGCGGGCGGGCCTGGCGGTCGCCGCGGTCGCCGCGGTCGCCGCGGTCCCCGCCGCGCTCGCGCCCGACCTCGTCGTCCAGCCGCAGGGTCAGCCCGATCCGCTTGCGCGGCACGTCCACCGAGAGCACCCGGACCTTGACGATGTCGCCCGGCTTGACCACCTCGCGCGGGTCCCTGACGAAGTTCCGCGACAGCGCCGAGACGTGCACCAGCCCGTCCTGGTGGACGCCCACGTCCACGAAGGCGCCGAAGGCCGCGACGTTGGTGACCACACCCTCCAGCACCATGCCGACCTCCAGGTCGCCGATCTTGTCGACGCCCTCCTTGAAGGTCGCGGTGCGGAAGGCCGGGCGCGGGTCGCGGCCCGGCTTGTCCAGCTCGCCGAGGATGTCGGTGACGGTCGGGACGCCGAACGTGTCGTCGGCGAAGTCCGCCGGGCGCAGCGCCCGCAGCCGCTCGCCGTTGCCGATCAGCTCGCACAGCTCCCCGCCGGTCGCGGCCAGGATGCGGCGCACCACCGGGTAGGCCTCGGGGTGCACGCTGGAGGCGTCCAGCGGGTCCTCGCCGCCGGGGATGCGCAGGAAGCCGGCGCACTGCTCGAAGGCCTTGGGGCCGAGCCGGGCGACGTCCTTGAGCTGCTTGCGGGTGCGGAACGGGCCGTTGGCGTCGCGGTGCGCCACGATGTTGTCCGCCAGCGTGCCGGTGATCCCGGAGACCCGGGTGAGCAGCGGCGCCGAGGCGGTGTTGACGTCCACGCCGACGGCGTTCACGCAGTCCTCGACCACGGCGTCCAGCGAGCGGGAGAGCTTCACCTCGCTCAGGTCGTGCTGGTACTGGCCGACCCCGATCGACTTGGGGTCGATCTTGACCAGTTCGGCCAGCGGGTCCTGGAGCCGGCGGGCGATCGAGACCGCGCCGCGGATCGACACGTCCAGGTCCGGCAGCTCCTGCGAGGCGAACGCGGAGGCCGAGTAGACCGAGGCGCCGGCCTCGCTGACCATCGCCTTGGTGAGCTTCAGCTCGGGGTGGCGCCTGAGCAAGTCCTCGGCGAGCTTGTCCGTCTCCCGGGAGGCGGTGCCGTTGCCGATCGCGACCAGGTCCACATCGTGCTTCTTCGCCAGGGCGGCCAGGGTGGCCAGGGCCGCGTCCCACTTGTTGGCGGGCTGGTGCGGGTAGATCGTGTCGTACGCGACGACCTTGCCGGTGGCGTCCACCACGGCGACCTTCACCCCGGTGCGGAAGCCCGGGTCCAGGCCCATGGTGGCGCGGGTGCCGGCCGGGGCGGCGAGCAGCAGGTCGCGCAGGTTGGCGGCGAAGACCCGCACCGCCTCCTCCTCGGCCTCGGCGCGCAGCCGGGCCCGCAGGTCGATGCCGAGCCGGACCAGCACCCGGGTGCGCCAGGCCCAGCGGACGGTGTCGGTGAGCCACTTGTCGGCCGGGCGGCCGCGGTCGGCGATGCCGAAACGGGCGGCGATCCGCTGCTCGTAGTCGTTCTCCCCGGGCAGGTCCCCCTCGGACTCACCGTCGTAGGGCGAGAGTTCGAGGTCGAGCACCTCCTCCTTCTCGCCGCGCAGCATCGCCAGGATGCGGTGCGAGGGGAGCTTGGTGTACGGCTCGGCGAAGTCGAAGTAGTCGGCGAACTTGGCGCCTTCGCCCTCCTTGCCGTCGCGGACCTTCGCGACCAGTCGGCCGCGGCTCCACATCCGCTCGCGCAGCGAGCCGACCAGGTCGGCGTCCTCGCCGAAGCGCTCCACCAGGATCGCCCGGGCACCCTCCAGGGCCGCGGCGGTGTCCGCCACCGACTCGTTGAGGTACCCGGCGGCCAGCGCGGCCGGGTCCTGGGACGGGTCGGCGAGCAGGGTGTCCGCGAGCGGCTCCAGGCCGGCCTCGCGGGCGATCTGCGCCTTGGTGCGCCGCTTGGGCTTGAACGGCAGGTAGATGTCCTCCAGGCGGGCCTTGGAGTCGGCGGCGAGCACCCGGGCGCGCAGCGCGTCGTCCAGCTTGCCCTGGGCCTCGATCGACTCCAGGACGGCCGCCCGGCGCTCCTCCAGCTCGCGCAGGTAGCGCAGCCGCTCCTCCAGGGCACGCAGCTGGGCGTCGTCGAGGGAGCCGGTGACCTCCTTGCGGTAGCGGGCCACGAAGGGCACGGTCGCGCCGCCGTCGAGCAGGTCGACGGCCGCCTTCACCTGCCCCTCGCGGACGCCCAGCTCCTCGGCGATCTGCCGCTCGATCGCCTGCTGGGCCTGCCGGGCCACCGACTGGCGTGGTCACGAAGCCGGTCACCTTCTCCATCAGTGCTTGCGCCGTACGCCCTGCATTCTGGCAGGTGCCGACGACGCCGCCCGGCCGCCCCCGGGGCCGCCGGGCGTGGCGCGCGCCCCCCGCGGGCCCCAGCCGGGCTCAAGCGGGGCCCAGGCGCGGCTTCCTAGGCTGGCGGGCATGGACACTCTGGATGCCGCCGCCGAGTTGGAGCGGCTCGCCGCCGCCAAGTACCTGCTGTTCACCACGTACCGGAGGAACGGCACTCCGGTCGCCACCCCGGTGTGGGTCGCCCGCGACGGTGACGCGCTGGTGTTCACCACCGTCACGAAGACGGGCAAGGTCAAGCGCCTGCGCAACCGTTCGGACGTGCTGGTCGGGCCGAGCGACATCCGCGGGAACCTGCTCGGCGCCCAGGTGCAGGCCACCGCGGTGCTGGACCCGGCCCGGGCGCCCGCCTACCGCAGGCTGCTGCGGCGCAAGTACGGCCTGCTGTGCGCGGTGGCGCTGACCGCCAACGTGCTGCGCTTCGGCAAGGGCGGCACCATCGGGGTGCGGGTCACGTTCGGGTGAGCTTCGCCGGGTGACCTTCGCCGGATGACGCGCGGGTGACCGACATCGTGCGTTCCGCTTCGAACAGCCGCCGGACTGTGAGCAGTTCGGGAATCCACCTGAACGGTGACGACCGGAGCTGTACGCTGCCGGGCATGTGCGCTGCCACCCGGATCCACACCGACGGACCGGTGGTCGACGCGGCCCTGGTCCGGCGGCTGATCGCCGCCCAGTTCCCGCAGTGGGAGCACCTCCCCGTCACCCCCGCCGCCGCCTCCGGGGCGGACAACGCGATGTTCCGGCTCGGGCCCGAACTCGCCGTCCGGCTGCCCCGGGTGGGGTGGGCCGCCACGGGCCTGCGGCGCGAGCAGCAGTGGCTGTCCCGGCTGGCACCGCGGCTGCCGGTGCCCGTACCCGCTCCGCTCGCGGTCGGCCGGCCCGCGGCCGGCTACCCGTGGGAGTGGTCGGTGCTGCGCTGGCTGGACGGCACCAACCCGGTGGCCGGCGCGCTGGCCGCACCCGGCCCGCTGGCCCACGACCTGGCCGGCTTCGTCAGGGCACTGCGCGCCGCCGACCCGACCGGCGCCCCGGCCTCCCAGCGCAGCGTCCCGCTCGCCTCCCGGGACGGCGCCACCCGCGCGGCCATCGCCCAGCTCGCCGGCACCGTCGACGCGGCGGCCGCGACGGCCCTGTGGGACAAGGCCCTCCGGCTGCCCGAGTACGCCGGACTGCCGGTCTGGCTGCACGGCGACCTCACCCCCGGCAACCTGCTGCTCACCGGCACCGGCCGGCTCGCCGCCGTCATCGACTTCGCCCTGATGGGCGTCGGCGACCCCTCCGCCGACCTGATCGCCGCCTGGAACCTGCTGCCCGCCTCCGCCCGCCCCGCCTTCCGCGCCGCCCTGCACGCGGACGAGGCCATGTGGGCCCGCGGCCGTGCCTGGGCCTTCTCCCTGGCGCTGGTGGCGATCCCGTACTACCGCCACACCGACCAGGCGCTGACGGCCAACGCCCGCCGCGTCGTCCGGGAGGTCCTCGCGGACCGCAGCGTGTAGGCGCTCACGCGAACCGGCCGCCGCCGTCGGCCGGTCGAGCCGCCGGGAGCCGGCGGGGGCCGGCGCCGGACGCGGCCCCGTCCTCCCGGCCCCAGCCGCCCTACCCGGTCAGAAACCTGCCCCGGTCAATCCCGGCTGCTAGCCTCGCCGCATGAGCGGACTGCGGGAACGGAAGAAGGAGCGGACCCGGCAGGCCATCTCCGAGGCGGCCATCGCGCTGTTCCTGGAGCGCGGCTTCGACCAGGTGTCGGTGGCCGAGGTCGCGGCGGCCGCCGAGGTCTCCAAGCCGACGCTGTTCTCCTACTTCCCCAGCAAGGAGGACCTGGTCGTGCACCGCTTCGCCGACCACCAGGAGCAGGCCGCCGAGGTGGTCCGCACCCGGCCGCCCGGCGAGCCGGTGCTCGACGCGCTGCTGCGGGACTTCCTGGCCGGCCTCGCCGGGCGCGACCCGGTCACCGGCCTCAACGACCACCCCGCGGTGCTCGCCTTCACCGCCCTCGTCCACGGCACCCCCAGCCTGGCCGACCGGGTCGGCGCGTACGTGGCCCGCGCCGAGCGGTCGCTGGCCGCGGCGCTGCGCGAGGCCGGCGACCTGCCTGCACCGCGGGACCTCACCGCCGACCTGCTCGCCGCCCAGGTCACCGCCACCCAGCGCGTCCTCGCCCTGCACAACTGGCGGCGCCTGCGGGACGGTTCCACCGCCGACGACCTCCACGCCGAGGCCGCCGAGGCCGCCACCCGCGCCTTCGCCCTGCTCTCCCACGGCTACCGGCCGGCCAGCGGAGGCGGTTCCACCGCTGAGTAGGGTGCGCGCATGACGACGCGCCACCACACCTTCGACGCCCTGCACAACTTCCGCGACCTGGGCGGCTACCCGGCCGCCGGCGGGAGGACCGTCCGCTGGGGGCTGGTCCACCGCTCCGACTCGCTCGGCAAGCTCCGCACCCCCGAGGACCTCGACCGGCTGCGCGCCCTCGGCGTCCGGACCGTGATCGACCTCCGCTACCCCTGGGAGATCGCCGCCAAGGGCCGGGTGCCCGCCTTCGAGGGCCTGGAGTACCACAACCTCTCGATCGAGCACCGCCCGTACGACCAGGCCGAGATCGACCCCGCGCTCGACCCGTGGCGATACCTCGCCGACCGCTTCGGCGAGGTCGCCGAGGACGGGGTGAAGGAGATCCGGCAGGTCTTGGACGTGATCACCGCCGCCGAGGCCCCGGTCGTCTTCCACTGCGCCTCCGGCAAGGACCGCACCGGGCTGGTCGCCGCCCTGCTGCTCACCCTGCTGGGCGTCGGCGAGGACGACATCGCCGCCGACTTCGCGCTCACCGAGCTCGCCACCGCGCACTTCGTCGCCGAGTGGCACGCCGCCCACCCCGGCCGCACCCTGCGCTGGCCTGGCTACGGGCGCGCCCCGGAGGCCGTCATCCGGCTCGCCCTGGCCGACCTCGCCGAGCGCCACGGCTCCGTCGAGGCCTACCTCACCGGCGCCCTCGGCATCGACCGGGAGCAGATCGACGCCCTGCGCGCCCGCCTGCTGACCGGCTGAGCCGCGCCGACCGCCGACCGCCGTCCGGCTGCCGCGCCCGGAAGCCGGACGCCCCGGCCGGTGTCGGTGGCCCGGCGTACGGTGCGGGCATGACCACGCACGACGACACGCCCCGGCTCTTCTCCGGCCTGGGCCGGGTGGTGGTCCTGGTGGCCGACCAGGACGCCGCCCTGTCCTTCTACCGCGACGTCCTCGGCTTCCGGGTGCTCCACGACCGGACCGCCGCCGACGGCTACCGCTTCCTGCACGTCGGCCTCCCCGGCCAGGCCGGGGTCGGCCTCTGGCTGATGCCCGCCGCCGACGGGCCCGACCGCGCCCTGGTCGGCCGCCAGGCCGGCGCCCAGCCGCTGCTCGTCCTGTACGCCCCCGACCTGGACGCCGTCCGCGCCCGCCTGCACGCCCACGGGGTGCGCACCTGGGACGAACGGGAGGACGGGGACAGCCGCTCGCTCCACCTGGCGGACCTGTACGGGAACGAACTCGTCGCCGTCCAGCTGCACGAGCCCGCCGGGTGAACCGGCACCGGAGGGCGGCCGGGCCGACGCCAGGGCGGGCCGTGCGACTACTCCCCGGAACGGGCCGAGACGGCAGCGGGGGACACCGCACGATCCCGGACGCGCCCGGACCCGACTGCGGCCCGAACGCATCGCACCCCTCCCCCGGACACGCCAAGGAACACCAGCGACGATCCAGGACACCGAACCCCGGCCACCCCGACGAAGGCCCACGCCACCGCGCCCGGGGCGGGCCGTGCGGCTACTCCCCGGAGCGAGCCGAGACGGCAGCGGTAACCCGCACGAGCCCGGACGAGCCCTGACGCGGCTGCGGCCCGAACGCATCGCATCCCTCCCCCGGACACGCCAAGGAACACCAGCGCCGATCCAGGACACCGAACCCCAGCCACCCCGGCGAAAGCCCACGCCACCGCGCCCGGAGCGGGCCGTGCGGCCACTCCCCGGAACGGGCCGAGACGGCGGCGGTGACCCGCACGGGAACGAACTCCTCGCCGTCCAGCCGCACCAGCCCGCCGGGTGAACCGGCAC
>NZ_JBISAI010000039.1:0-19741 GCF_044391605.1 Kitasatospora sp. NPDC018619 | reverse complement strand
CACCGCAGGGCGGCCGGGCCGACGCCGGGGCGGGCCGTGCGACTACTCCCCGGAGCGAGCCGAGACGGCAGCGGTGACCCGCACGGGAACGAACTCCTCGCCGTCCAGCCGCACCAGCCCGCCGGGTGAACCGGCACCGCAGGGCGGCCGGGCCGACGCCGGGGCGGGCCGTGCGACTACTCCCCGGAGCGAGCCGAGACGGCAGCGGTGACCCGCACGGGAACGAACTCGTCGCCGTCCAGCCGCACCAGCCCGCCGGGTGAACCGGCACCGGAGGGTGGCCGGGCCGACGCCGGGGCGGCGGTGGTCCGCTGTCCGGGCCCGGGGGCAATAACCCGTGGCGGGAAGGGGCGTTGACGGACGACGATGCGGGGCATGACCGAACAACCCGCGCGCTGGACCGAGGCGACCGTCTACCCCGACATGTGGGCCGACCCGGCGGACGACCCCCGCAACAACGAGGGCCCCGGCCCGGACGGCGAACTCGCCACGCTCCAGGACTACCTGACGAACTACCGGCTCACCCTGCGGATGAAGTGCGACGGCCTGGCCCCGGAGCAGCTGGCCCGCCGCTCGGTGCCGCCGTCCACGATGTCGCTGCTCGGGCTGGTCCGGCACCTCGCCGAGGTGGAGCGGGACTGGCGGAACTGGATCACCGACGGCGAGCCGCTGCCCAAGCTGTACGGCCGGCGGGACGCGGACTTCGACGGGGCCGTCGGCGAGCAGGCCGTGGTGGACGCCGCGTTCCGCGACCTGGAGCGCGAACAGGCCGCGCTGGACGCCGCGTTGGACGGCTACCGGGACCTGGGCGAGCGGGTCGGGAAGGACCGGATCTCGATCCGGGAGCTGCTGGTGCACCGGATCGAGGAGTACGCCCGCCACTGCGGCCACGCCGACCTGCTGCGCGAGTGCGTGGACGGCCGGGTGGGCCAGTAGCGGCGGGGCTACCGTAGCGGCGGGGCTACCGGCGGCCGCCGCCTCCCCTGCGGGATCGGCCGGAGCGGGGCCCGGCTCCGTCGCCCCGGGCGGGGCGGGCGGGGCGGGCGGCGCCCGCCGGGGCCTTCTCCGGCCAGTGGGCGGGCCGGACCAGCCCGTCCGGCAGGCGGGTGGCGGCGTCGCCGCGGGCGGCGTTCAGCTGGGCCTGGGTGAGGAAGAGGGCCGTGCTGAGGTCAGCGCCGGCCAGGTCGGCGTCCCGCAGGTCGGCGCCCACCAGGTCGGCGAGGCGCAGGTCCGCGCCGGAGAGGTCTGCGGCCACCAGCAGGGCGCCGCGCAGGTTGGCCCCGCGCAGGTCGGCGCCGGGCATCCGGGCGCCGAAGAGGTCGGCGCCGCGCAGCTCGCGGCGGCGCGGGACGGCCGCGCGGACCAGTTCGCCCGCCCGCAGCAGCAGCTCGCTGACCCGCTGCCGGTGGGCCGGGACGTCGACGGCGAGGATCTCCTCGGGGGTGCCCCCGGCCAGCCGGTCGGTCTCCGCGAGCGCCTGCCGCAGTTCGTCGTGGACGGGCCGGGCGGGGGCGAAGGAGAGCGCCTCGGTGAGGTAGTGGAGCAGCTCGTGCAGCTGCCGCACGACCGGGAAGACATCGAACATCGCCGTGGCGCTGTCCGGCTCCTCGCGCCAGCTGCGGCCGCCGAAGGTCACCTGGGAGACGCGCTGGCCGGCGCCGAAGCACTCGTAGACGGTGCAGCCCTGGAAGCCCTTGTCGCGCAGCTGGGCGTGGATGCCGCAGCGGAAGTCGGCCCGGAGGTTGTGGCAGGGGCTGCCGGGGAGCTTGTTCATGGCGAAGTCGCTGCCCGCGGAGAACGGCAGGGCGACGCAGCAGAGCCCGAAGCAGCTGCCGCAGTCGGCGCGCAGCGGGGTCGGCTCGGCCGCCGTGGGGGCCTGCGACGGCTCGGTCTCGCGCACGTTCCGGGGTCCTTCCAGCTGCGGGGCGCCGGGTGGCGCGGTGAACCCGGAAATCCTACTGGGCAGACGAGCCCCGGCGCCGGTAAGTTGTCCAGGGCACGGTCAACCATTACACACAGAGGTGGGGCGCATGCGGGACCGGGGCACCAGGGAGCTGGTCCGGATGTGGATCGCGGGCTGGGCCGTCTCGCGCGGCTCCGCCGAGCCGGTGGAGCGGCCCTGGGGCTGGAGCATCGACGTCGGCGCACCGGCCGGCGAGGTGGGGCGGCACGTGCTGCCGGAGCCGACCGAGGCCGAGGTCCGCAGGCTCGGCGAGGCCGTCACCGCGCCGACCACCTGGCTGAAGCTGTTCGCCGAGGACGCCACCGTACGCCCCTGGCTGGACGAGCGGTGGCGGCTGGACGCGCCTGGCTTCCTGATGAGCACCCCGCTCGCGCCCGAGCGGCCCGGGGCCCCGGCCGGGTACGGCGTGACCGCCTGGGAGCGCGGCGGGGTCCTGCGGGTGCTGGTGCGCACCGGGGAGGGCCACCTCGCCGCCCGCGGACAGGCGGGCCTGGCCGGCCCGGTGGCCGTACCGGACCAGATCACCACCGCCCCCGGGCACCGCCGCCGGGGGCTGGGGGCGCTGGTGATGCGCACGCTCCAGTCCGCGGCGTACGAGCGGGGCGCGCGCACCGGCGTGCTGGTCGGCACCCCGGACGGGCAGGCGCTCTACACGGCGCTCGGCTGGACCACGCACGCCCCGATGGCGAGCCTGGTCCTCGACGCGCCGGGCGTCCACGGCCCCGAGTAGCCGGGGCCCGGCCGCGGGCCCCGACGGCCCGCCTCAGCGGTACGGCAGCAGCTCCGGCCGCTTCGCCGGGCGGCCGTCGCCGGAGGATCGGCCGGTCAGGCGCCGGCCGATCCACGGGCCGACGTGGGCGCCCAGCCAGCGGGCGTCCGCGCGCAGCCGCTCGGTGCGGCCGACCGGGGCGGCGGCGGGCAGCGGGGCGCGCCAGTCGAAGGGCGCGGGGCGGCCGAGCGCCTCCAGCACGCCCGCGGCGACCCGGCGGTGGCCCTCGGGCGACAGGTGCAGCCGGTCCTCGGCCCAGAGCCGGCGGTCGTCGAAGCAGGGCGCGGAGAACAGGTCGACCACGGCGAAGCCGTCCTGGCGGCCCAGCTCCTGGACGAAGCCCTTCATCCGCAGGATGGCCGGCAGCAGCCGGGCGCTGCCGGCCATCCTGCGGGTGGGGTCGGTGCTGGTGAACAGCACGACGGTGGCGCCGGTGGCGCGCAGCTCGGCGGCGCAGCGGCCGAGCTGCCGCTCGACGGCGTCGATGTCGCAGCCGGGGCGCAGCACGTCGTTGAAGCCGCCGGCCAGGGTGACCAGGTCGGCGCCCATCGCGGCGGCGGGGGCGAGCTGCTCGTCGTGGATCTGGCCGATGAGCTTGCCGCGCACGGCGAGGTTGGCGTAGCGGAAGCCGTCGGTCTCGTCGGCGAGCGCGGCGGCGACCCGGTCCGCCCAGCCGCGGTAGTGGCCGTCGGGACGGAGGTCGTCGCACATGCCCTCGGTGAAGGAGTCCCCGACGGCGACGTAGCTGCTGTAGCTGCGGCTGGTGGTGGGCACTTGGCTGCCTCCGCTCTCCTGAGATGGCTCCGCGGTCCGACGATCGTACGTTCGCCCTGGCGGGCCGGTGCCCCGGGGGGCCGACGCCGGGGCCCGGGGCCCGGCGCCCGCCTCCCCCGTCCGCCGCCCACGGCCGCCGTCCCCGTCCGCCTCCCCCCTCCGCCGCCCACGGCCGCTCGCTCATTCGGCGTCCACTGGTCGTTTATCGCCCCGCGCCATCCTGGGTCACGGGGCGGCGGCCGGCGACGGGGGCCTTGCCGCCGCCCCTTCGCCCCTTCGCCGCTGCGCGGGGCTCACCCCGCGACGGTCGCGCCCGGAGCCGTGAACCAGTGCTCGCGCACCGCGTCGGTGGGCCGCTGCTCGCCCAGGGCGGCCAGGCCCCACTGCCCCAACGCCTCGACGACCGGCCGCAGTTCGCGGCCGCGCGCGGTCAGCTCGTAGACCGTCGCGTTGGCGGGCCGCTCCAGCCGGCGGCGGGTGGCCAGCCCGTCGGCCTCCAGCTGCTTGAGCCGGGCGGCCAGGATGTCGGTGGAGACGCCGGGCAGGTCGGCGTGCAGGTCGGTGTAGCGGCGCGGGCCGCCGAGGAGCTCACGGACGATCAGGAGGCTCCAGCGCTCCCCCACCGCGTCCAGGGCGCGGGCGACGGCGCAGTACTGGTCGTAGCTTCGGCGTGACATGCGGATCAGCATAGCCAAGAGGTTGGACTTTCCAAGTACTCACTTGGTAGAACAAAGCTGAAGCAACGGCGCGGTGGTGACGGTCGGGAGGCCGCAGATGGAGTTTCGGCAGTCCAGCAAGCTGAACGGCGTGTGCTACGAGATCCGGGGCCCGGTGGTCGACCAGGCCAACGCCCTGGAGGAGGCCGGGCACAGCGTGCTGCGGCTGAACACCGGCAACCCCGCCCCGTTCGGCTTCGAGGCGCCCGAGGAGATCGTCCAGGACATCATCCGCAACCTGTCCTCGGCGCACGGCTACAGCGACTCGCGCGGCATCCTGCCGGCCCGCCGGGCGGTGGTGCAGTACTACCAGCAGCGCGGGGTCCAGGGCGTCACCGTCAACGACGTCTACCTCGGCAACGGCGTCTCCGAGCTGATCCAGATGGCCGTCACCGCGCTGGTGGACGACGGCGACGAGGTGCTCGTGCCGATGCCCGACTACCCGCTCTGGACGGCCGCGGTCCGGCTGGCCGGCGGCAAGGCCGTGCACTACCTGTGCGACGAGCAGGCCGAGTGGTACCCGGACCTGGAGGACATCGCCGCCAGGATCACCGCCCGCACCAGGGCGATCGTCGTCATCAACCCCAACAACCCCACCGGCGCGGTCTACCCGAGGGAACTGCTGGAGGGCATCCTCGACCTGGCCCGCCGCCACCACCTGATGGTGCTGGCCGACGAGATCTACGACAAGATCCTCTACGACGGCGCCGAGCACCACTGCCTGGCCGCGCTGGCCGACGACGTGCTGACGCTCACCTTCAACGGCCTCTCCAAGTCCTACCGGGTGGCCGGCTTCCGCAGCGGCTGGCTGGTCGTCTCCGGCCCCAGGCAGCACGCCGCCGACTACCTGGAGGGCCTGACCATGCTCTCCGGCATGCGGCTGTGCCCCAACGTGCCCGCCCAGTACGCCGTGCAGGCGGCGCTCGGCGGCCACCAGTCCATCAACGACCTGGTACTGCCCGGCGGCCGGCTCACCGAGCAGCGCGACATCGCGGTCAAGGCGCTCAACGAGATCCCCGGCGTCAGCTGCGTCAAGCCCAAGGGCGCGCTGTACGCCTTCGCCAGGCTGGACCCGGCGGTGCACCGGATCGTCGACGACGAGCGCTTCGTGCTGGACCTGCTGCTGCGCGAGAAGATCCACGTCGTCCAGGGCACCGGCTTCAACTGGCCCCGCCCCGACCACTTCCGCTTCGTCACCCTGCCCCGGGCCGACGACCTGGAGACGGCCATCAACCGGATCGGGCGCTTCCTGGCGACGTACCGCCAGGACTGACCCGCGCACAGCCCCCGACACCGGCGACCGCATACCCTCGACCGCATGACCGTCCTGCGCTCGATCGCCCTGTTCGCCCTCGCCGCCGTCGCCGAGATCGGCGGCTGCTGGCTGGTCTGGCAGAGCGTGCGGGAGCAGCGGCCGTGGTGGCTGGCCGGCCTGGGCGTGGTCGCGCTCGGCGCGTACGGCTTCGTCGCCGCCCTCCAGCCGGACGCCGCCTTCGGCCGGGTGCTGGCCGCGTACGGCGGGGTGTTCGTGGCCGGCTCGCTGCTGTGGGGCGTGGCCGTGGACGGCTTCCGGCCGACCCGCTACGACGTGCTGGGCGCGCTGGTCTGCCTCGCCGGGGTCGGCGTGATCATGTACGGGCCCCGGCGCTGAACCTCCCGCGCCGGGGCTCCGCAGGGCCCGTCCGGGACTACCAGCCCCAGCCGCCGCCCTGACCGTCGTCGTCCCGGTCCGAGTCCCAGCCCTCGCCGACCGTGCGCAGGATCGTGTAGTTGTCGATCTGCGTACCGTCCTCGGCCAGCGCGGTGACCTTCATGACCGACTTCTGGCCCAGGTGCTTCGGGGTGACGTCGACCTTGATGAAGGAGTAGCCGGTGTAGCGGACCCGCGACCACTGGATGGTCTCGGGGGTCTTCACCTTGCCCTTGCTCCAGTAGTAGGTCTTCACCTCGTCCTGGTGGTTCTCGTGCCCCTCGTAGGTGTCCGGCACGTCGAACTTGTACAGGCTGCGGCCGGCCGCCCCCGCGGTGACGTAGACCACGCCGTCCTTGGCGGGCTCGATGGTGGCGCCGCTCGGCACCTGCTTGGAGACCTTGTTGCCGAGGATCGCGTCGGTGCGCTCGTAGATGTGGTTGTGGCCGTTGATGACCAGGTCCACCCGGTACTTCTCGAACAGCGGCACCCAGGCCTCGCGGACCCCGCCCTCGGAGGCGTGCGCGACGGTGGTGGAGAAGGCGCAGTGGTGGAAGAAGACCACGACGAAGTCGACGGTCTCGTCGTTGCGCAGGTCCTTGAGGGTGCGCTCCAGCCACCTGGTCTGCTTGTTCGCCGAGATGCCCAGGTTGGCCGGGATCTCGTAGGAGACGTCGTTGGCGTCCAGCGAGACGACGCCGACGTTCTTGTAGCGGAAGGTGTAGACACCGGGGACGGCACGCGGGTCCGGGCCGTTGTTCGGCAGGAAGAAGCGGGCGTTCTCGCCGCCGTAGCCGTTCGGCGAGTACCAGGCCTCGATGTCGTGGTTGCCGTACGCGACCATCCACGGGATGTCGGCGGCGACCGTCTCGGTCTGCACCAGGAAGTCGTCCCAGGTCCTCGC
This sequence comes from Kitasatospora sp. NPDC018619, assembly GCF_044391605.1. NCBI lineage: Bacteria > Bacillati > Actinomycetota > Actinomycetes > Kitasatosporales > Streptomycetaceae > Kitasatospora > Kitasatospora sp. NPDC018619. The sequence continues at coordinate 12,925 of NZ_JBISAI010000039.1, read as the reverse complement.
GTTGAAGACGGACTTGTCCGGGTCGGTGCCGGAGCCGGCCGGGTCGGCGTAGCAGATGTCGCCGGCGTGCAGGTGGAAGGCCGGGTTCTGGGCCTTGATGATGTGGTCGTTGCCGGCCGCGTGCGCGCTGACGCCCTGGTCGCCGAAGGCGGTGAAGGTGAACGGCTCGTAGACCTTGCCCCAGCGGTGGTCGCGGGAGGGCGCGGTGCGGAAGGTGTGCAGCGTGGAGATCTGCTGCTGCGAGGCCGGGTCGAAGCCCTCGTGGCCGACACCGTAGTAGTAGGTGGTGTCGGGGCGCAGGTCCTCCAGCGCCACGTGCAGGTAGTACTGGTCCACCGGCTGGCTGTTGGGGGTCAGCGCCGGGGTGTGCAGGGCGCGGACCTCGGCCTGGACCTTGTGGCTCAGCTCCCACGGCGTCCTGCCGAAGCGCAGGAACGGCTTCCTGACCGGCGCCGGCACCTGCCAGGAGATGCGGAACTGGGTGTCCGGCTCCGGGCCGAACTGGAGGTGACGGCCAGTCGGCGCGACGAGCGAGCCGTCGATGCCGTTCGCCGTGCCACCGGTCAGCAGCTGCGGGCCGGCCGGGGCGGCGAAGGCCGTCCCGCCGCCCAGCGCGCCGCCCACGGCGACCGCGCCCACGGTGACGGCGCCGGCGCGCAGCATCCGGCGGCGGGAGAAGCGGGCCCGCAGGTACTCGTGCTGCTCGGCCATGCTCATGCGGTCGGCAAGCTTGGCCGGCACGCCCATGTTGGGGATATCCATGCGCGGGACTCTTCCAGCGGCGCGTTGATCACGCACGGACGCCGGGTGAACGGGCGGCAGCGCGTCCCCCATTCGAACGCCAATGTTCGACCATGATCAGGCAAAGGACGTGATCACGCCGTCCCGACGCCGCATCATGGCCCCCGGCCGCCGCACGGCCTGAGCGGGTGTCGGCCGCGGGGCCGGCCGGCTCAGCCGGAGGGCTCGTCCCACTGGGTGGCGGTCCGGTTGCCGGTGCCGTCGCAGGTGCGACAGATCTCGTCCCGGTAGGCGTGCTTGGCCCCGGTCGCGTCCACCCGGTAGCGCACGTACACCCCGGTGCCGTCACAGAGGAAGCAGTTGCCACCGCCGCCCCCGACCTCGGTGGTGCCGGTGCCCTGGCAGGTCCGGCAGCTGAGGCCGGCGGTCCGGCCGGTTCCCGCGCAGATGCGGCAGACCGTCGTCATCGGCTTCCTCCCTCGCGCGGAAACGGCTCGGCACCGTCCGGACGGGCCCGACGCCACCGGTCATGGTAGTGGTGCGGGCCGCGGGGCGGACCCGGGTCCGCCCCGGCGGATACGATCCGACGATCAGCCGGGGGAACCGGCGCGCGGCCTCACTCCGGCAGGCCCTCGCGCACCCGCCGGGAGACCGTGATCAGCTGGAGGTCGAGCAGCCCCGGCGGGTCGGCGAGGCCCGGGCCGCCCGCGCGCACCCAGGCGGCGATGTCGTCGATCATCTCGTCCACCAGCACGAAGCCCAGCCAGACCGGCCGCCCGCCCGCCGCCCGGCCCTCCGCCGAGGGGCCGACCACCACCACGTTGGACTGGGTGCACACGTCCAGGCACGTCACGGCCCGGACCCGGCCCGCCGAGCCCACCGCCGTGCGCAGCCGCTCGTACTGGCCCGCGTGGTCCACCCCGGGGTGCTTGGCCTCGGTGCCGCAGCAGCAGCCCCGGCAGACCGTGACGGTCACGGGGGCACCGGCGCCCCGCTTGCGGTCCCGGGCACCGTCGCGGTCTCGGCGGCTCATCGGATCTCCTGACCCCTCCTGGCCGGCGGCACCCTGCGCACCGGCCTCCGCACTGTACCCGTCACCCCGCCGCCTCCCCGGCCGCGGGTCGGCCCGGCCCCCCGGGCCCCACGGGATCCGGCCGCCGGGCCCGTGAAGATCAGGCCGACGGAGCCCTCAACAGGAACCCCTCCTTCCCTTAGGATGCGCACGACTCCGCGCCGCCAGGGGGAAGCGCGGGTCGCTCGCACGGGCAGGGGGAATCCGTGGTCACCGAAGCAGCACCGGGATCGACCGTCGTGGCACCGGCCGCAACCGCAGGCGGTCCGGTCTCGCTCTACGAGGGGAACAGCATCGAGGAGCTCCGCCACGTGGTGGGCGGGCGGCTGGCCCCGCACCGGCTGACGGTGCTGGGCGAGCAGCGGCTCCCGGGCCGGTTCCGCTCGTTCCACGAGGGCCCGGTCGCGCTCTACGACCTCGGGTACGGGGCGCCGGTGCGCCTGCGGACCGGGGAGCTGCCGGACTTCTACAACGTCATCCTGCCGTACGCCGGGGGCGGCCGGGTCGTCGCCAACGGCACCGAGCTGCCCGCCGTGCTGTCCGTGGCCGGGCCGGGCGACCGGGTCACCATGGAGTGGGACGCCGAGGCCCTGAACGGGGCGCTGGCGATGTCCCGGCAGGCGGTGGACCAGGCGCTCGCCGTCCGGCTGGGCGACGTCCCGCAGGAGCCGCTGCGCTTCGCGCCCGTGCTCGACCCGGCCGATCCGGCCGTCCGGACCTGGCTCGAACTGGCCGACGCCTTCCGGAGCTTCGCCGTCTCGGCGCTGGGCCTGCGGTCCCGGCTGGCCGTGCAGCACTTCGAACGGCTGCTGGTCGACGGCCTGCTGGACGCCCAGCCGCACTCGCTGGGCCGCCGGGCCGCGGCCGACCACGGCGGCACCCTGCTGCCGAGCGCGCTGCGCCGGGCCGCCGACTACTGCGCCGAGCACGCCGACGAGGCGCTCTCCGTCGCCGACATCGCCCAGGCCGCCCGGGTCAGCCTGCGGACCCTGCGGGAGGGCTTCCGGCGCCACCTGGGCACCACCCCGCTGGCCTACCTGCGGCGCGTCCGGCTCGACCACGCCCACCACGACCTGCTCGCGATCGCCGACGGCCGGGCCCGCGGCACGGTCACCGAGGTCGCCTGCCGCTGGGGCTTCACCCACCTCGGCCGGTTCAGTGCCGAGTACCGCCGCGCCTACGGGCGTTCGCCCTCGCAGACGCTCGGGCGGGGCGCCTGACCCGCCCCTGGGCACCGGGCCGGCGGGCAGTCCGGAAAGCTGCACCGGGCCCGGCCGGAAGTGGATAGCCGCGCCCGCCCGGCCCGGGGAGAGTGGGTGCGGCCGTGCCGGTGCGCCCCGCGCGGGGGACGGGGCGCACCCGCCGGACGAAGGACGCGAGCCGGCCCGGCCCGGTGCCGACGCGCACGGGCGGCAATTCCGCTCCACCGCGTTTCGGAAATGCCCGCGATACACCGTGGAGCGAAAGGCGAAATGCCGCCTGACGGAATTTCGGGAAATTCCGCGCAGACCGTGGACGTCCGCGAAACCTGGCAGTAACTTACCTGCGAGTAGCTGTGGCCCGGCCGGCGCGACCCCCACCCGTCGTTTCTCTCCCCCAGGAGGAACCGTGCTCCGCCCTGCCCGGAAGCTCCGCCGCTCCACCGCGCTCGCCGCGGTGGCCGTCGGCACCGCCCTCGCCCTGACCTCCACCAGCGCCCGGGCCGCCGCCCCGGCGCCCCGGCACATGGTGGCGCTCGGCGACTCCTACGCCGCCGGCGCCGGCGTGCCGAGCCAGTCGGCCGGCCTGTGCCTGCGCTCCGACCGCAACTACGGCCACCTGGTCGCCGGCGCCCTCCAGGCCGTCACGTACACCGACGCCACCTGCTCCGCGGCCAAGATCAAGGCGATGACCCAGCCCCAGTACGACGCCTTCATCCGGGTCAACGACCCCCAGCTGGACGCGGTGGGCGCCGACACCGACCTGGTCACCCTCGGGATCGGCGGCAACGACCTCGCCGCCAGCGACCTCGGCCTCGGCGAACTCGTCGCCACCTGCATCGCGGGCGCCGTCGTCAACCCGCTGGGCACGCCCTGCAAGGACGTCTACCACCACGGCCACTGGGACTGGAACAGCATGTCCTGGCAGTACGGCACCGACGACCTCGCCGAGCGGATCCGCACCACCATCGCCCCGCAGCTGGCCGACACCCTCCGGCGCATCCACGCCAAGGCCCCCGGGGCCAGGGTGCTGCTGGTCGGCTACCCGTCCGTGCTGCCCGCCGACGGCACGCGGTGCGTGCTGCGCCAGCCGGTCACCCCGGGGGACGTCGAGTACATGCGCGGCGTGCTGGACGGGCTGAACGCCGCCCTGAAGTCCACCGCGGCCGCCAACGGCGCGACCTACGTGGACACCGCGACACCGACCGCCGGGCACGACGTCTGCTCGGACGACCGCTGGATCGAGGGCGCGCTGCCCGGCTCGCCCGCCGTGCCGTTCCACCCCAACGCGGCCGGCGAGCGGGTGATGGCGCAGGCGGTGCTCGCCGCGCTGCGGTAGCGCCGGCGCACCGGGAGGAACGCCGAGGGGCGGTGACCGGAGTCCGGTCACCGCCCCTCGGCCGCGCCGCGGGCTACTCGGACTTCGCGGCGGTGGCGGCCCCGGCGGCCAGGCCGGCCGACCACTTCTCCTCGACGTTGCCGAACTTCCAGTAGGCGATCGCCGCGGCCCAGGTGAGCACGAACAGTCCGACGATCGCGTAGCCGACGAAGTTGAGGTCCAGTCCGCCGATCCAGGCGATCGGGCCGCTGGTGATGTCCAGCTTCTCCCCGAGCAGGCCGATCAGCTCGATCGAGCCGATCACCAGCGCGACCAGCACCGACAGCCCGGTGACCGTCAGGTTGTAGTAGATCTTGCGGACCGGCTTGGAGAAGGCCCACTCGTACGCGAAGTTCATGAACGAGCCGTCGATGGTGTCCAGCAGGCTCATCCCGGCCGCGAACAGGATCGGCAGGGTGAGCAGCGCGTACCAGGGCAGCGAGAAGGCCGCCGCGCCGCCCGCCAGCACCAGCAGCGACACCTCGGTGGCGGTGTCGAAGCCCAGGCCGAACAGCAGGCCCACCGGGTACATGTGCCAGGGCTTGGTGACGGCCCGGGTGACCCGCCCGAGGATGCGGTTCATCAGCCCGCGCCGCTCCAGCTGGCGCTCCAGCTCGGCCTCGTCGTACTCGCCGTGGCGCATCCGGCGGAAGACCTTGAGGATGCCGTTGAAGGCGCCCAGGTTGATCAGGCCGAGCAGCAGCAGGAAGGTGCCGGAGACGGTGACGCCGATCAGGCCGGTCATCTCGTGCAGCGTCGAGTCGTCGGACTCCACCTGGTCGGCCAGCGAGCGGATGCCGAAGGCCAGCAGCGCACAGAGGCCGAAGACGATCGAGGAGTGCCCGAGCGAGAACCAGAAGCCGACCGACAGCGGCCGCTTGCCCTGGCCCATCAGCTTGCGGGTGGTGTTGTCGATGGCGGCGATGTGGTCCGCGTCGAAGGCGTGCCGCATGCCGAGGGTGTAGGCGGTCAGGCCCATGCCCGCGCCGAACACCTGGCCGCCGACGTCGTAGTGCTCGGGCTCGACCAGCGCGAGCAGGGTGAACCAGCCGATGACGTGCAGCGCGAGGATGAATCCGCCCATTCCGGCCAGGCGGATCCACTCCTCACGGGTGAGCCGGTCGCGCCAGCGGGGGGCGGCCATCGTCGTGTCCTTCCGGTCGGGGTCGAAGCTGGGCCATCTTTCCGCCTCGACGCGCGCAGTTGCAAGTCATGCGCAACTACGAATTCGACTCCCCCGGTCACTCCCCGTCTCCACCCCCCTCCCGGAGATCGTCACGACCCGTACAGGACCCCGTAACCCCCCAGGGCTTTCGGCGGGCGCTCTACGCGCGGATACTCCCGTTCCACGTGCGCACAACCCGCGCGCCGCCCCCCAACCCCCCACGGAGGAACGGCTCATGACGATCCGTATCCGAACCGCCGCGGCCCTCGCCGGATCGGCGCTGCTCGCGGCCGGTCTCACCGCCCCCACCGCCGGCGCCGCGCCCACCGCGACCGCCGCCACCGCCGCCGGGACTGCCCGGGCCGTCGGCGCCGCCCCGCACCGGGTGCTGTTCGACAACAGCAAGGCCGAGACCGCGGGCAACGCCGACTGGATCATCAGCACCAGCCAGCCCGACCCGCTGGCCCAGAACGCCGGCCCCACCACCGAGAAGAGCTGGACCGGCGCCCTCTCCGCGTGGGGCGTCGCCCTCCAGAAGACCGGCCAGTACAGCCTGAAGACCCTGCCGGCCGGGTCCACCATCAGCTACGGCACCGGGGCCGCGCTCGACCTCGCCAACTTCGACACCTTCGTCGTCCCGGAGCCCAACACGAGGTTCTCCGCGAGCGAGAAGACCGCGATCATGAACTTCGTGAAGAACGGCGGCGGCCTCTTCCTGGTCTCCGACCACATCAACAGCGACCGCAACAACGACGGCTGGGACTCCCCGAAGATCATCAACGACCTGCTGACCGACAACGGGGTGGACGACAACGACCCCTTCGGCTTCTCGGTCGACCTGCTCAACATCACCACCGACAACCCGCGCGCCGTGAACGCCCCGACCGACCCGGTGCTGCACGGCCCCTTCGGCACCGTCACCGGCTCCATCCTGCGCAACGGCACCACCTTCACCCTCAAGCCCGCCGACAACCCGACGGTCAAGGGCCTGGTCTACCGGACCGGCTACAGCGGCACCACCGGCGCCTTCTTCGCCACCAGCACCTTCGGCTCCGGCCGGGTCGCCGTCTGGGGCGACAGCTCCCCGATCGACGACGGCACCGGCCAGTCCGGCAACACCCGGTACAACGGCTGGGACGACCCGGCGGGCACCGACGCCGCCCTCGCCCTCAACGCCACCGCCTGGCTGAGCAAGGCCTGACCGGGCGGCGCTCCCCGCGCGGACGGCGCCCCCTCACCAGGAAAAGGGCCGCTCCCTCCCCTACTGTCGGATTACCGAACCGTCGGAACGCCGACGCCCGGGACCGATGGGAGCGGCCATGCCGTCGTACCCCTTCCACACCACCCGCGAGGACCTGCGCATCCCCCTGCCCGACGGCACCCGGCTGGCGGCCCGGCTGTGGCGACCGGTCGGCGACGAGCCCGGCCCCGCGGTGCTGGAGTACTCCGCCGGGCGCCTCACCGACCGGACCGCCGCCGAGGACGCCCGCCGCCACCCCTGGTACGCGGGCCACGGCTACGCCGCCGTCCGGGTCGACACCCGCGGGCACGGCAACTCCGAGGGCACCCCGGCCGAGCCCGGCGGCGCACAGGAGCTGGCCGACGGCGCGGCCGTGGTCGACTGGCTCGCCCGCCGCCCCTGGTGCAACGGACGGCTCGGCCTGCTCGGCACCGGCGCCGCCGGCACCACCGCCCTGCGGCTGGCCGCCCGGGCCCCGGACACCGTCGGCGCCGTCGTCACCGCCTGCCCCGAGGGCGGCCACCGGCTCGGCGGGGCCGTCCTCGCCGCCGACCTCCACACCCGGCTCACCACCCTGGTCGCCGACGCCGCCCTGCCCCCGGACCCGCGGCACGTCGGCGACGCCTGGCGGGCCGCCTGGCTGGCCCGGCTGGAGTCGCTGCAACCGCCCGTCGACGACTGGCTCGCGGCCGGCGAGAGCACCGTCCCGGTGTCCGTCCCCACCCTCGCGGTGGCCGGCTGGGGAGACCCGTCCTGCTCCTTCGTGCTGCGGCTGCTCGCCGAGTCCCCCACCGCGCACGCCCTGGTCGGCCCCTGGCCGCACGGCCTGCCCGAGGCCGCCCTGCCCGACACCCTGCGCTGGTGGGACCACTGGCTGCGCGGCATCGACACCGACGCCCTCGGGCAGCCCGCCCTGCGCGCCTGGCTCGCCACCCGCTGGACCGGCGACGAGGCCTGGCCCTCCCCCGACGTCCGCGAGATCCACTACGGCCTGGACGGGCCGCTGCGCACCGCCGGCACCGCCTCCGACGACCGGTACGTCGCGGTCCGCTCCCCGCAGCACACCGGCCTCGACGCCGGCGCCCACGTCCCGCGCGGCCGCCCCGCCGACCGGCCGCCCGACCAGCGGGAGGAGGACGGCCGCTCGGTCTGCTTCGACTCCCAGCCACTGCCCGAACCGGTCGAGCTGCTCGGCGCCCCGACCGTACGGCTGCGGCTGCGGCCGCACGAGGGCGGGGCGCCCGCCCAGGTGGCGGTGCGGCTGTGCGCGGTCGGCCCGGACGGCACCTCGGAGCTGGTCACCCGGGGTGTGCTGGTCAGCGAGGGGCCGGACGCCGAGGTCGAGCTGGCCGCCTGCGCCTGGCGCGTCCCGGCCGGGCACCGGCTGCGGCTCGCCCTCTCCTCGGTCTACTGGCCCTGGGTGTGGCCCCCGGCCGAGGACACCGGGTACGGCGTCGACCCGTCCCGCTCGACGCTCGTCCTGCCGGTGCGCCACCTCGCCGCCGACATCGGCGCCCCCTCCGTCACCTTCGAGCCCCCGGCGCTGCCCGACCCCCTCGACGTCCACGTCACCGAACCGCTCACCGCCCGGCCCGAGCACCTCACCGTGCACGACATCGGCCGCCACGAGTGGCGCACCGAGCTCTCCCCCGCCACCGACGGCACCCGGACCCACCCCGACGGCCTGGTCCGCGACGAACACACCGTCACCGCCTACCGGGTGCTCACCGGCGCCCCGCTCAGCGCCCAGGCCCGCACCGACCACACCGTCCGGCTGGAGCGGCCCGACATCGGCTGGGACGTCACCGTCCAGACCCGCACCCAACTGCGCTGCGACGCCGAGCACTTCATCAGCCTCGTGCAGCTGCGGGCGCTGGAGGCCGGATCGGTGGTGTTCGCCCGCGAGTGGCAGCACCGGGTGCCGCGCGAGCCGTCCTGAACCCGGCCGGCCGGGCGTACGGCGGCCCTGCCCGTCCGCCCCTACCGTCGGCGCGGCACGAGGCCGGTCTCGAAGGCGATGATCGCCAGGTGGACGCGGTCCCGCGCCTTGAGCTTGGCGAACAGCCGCGCGACATGGGTCTTCGCGGTCGCCGCGCTGATCACCAGCCGCTCGGCTATCTCGGGGTTCGACAGTCCCTGCCCCACCAGGGCCAGCACCTCGCGCTCCCGGCCGGTGATCCCCGCGATGGGACCCGGGTCCGCGGCCGGCCCGGCGTCCGGTCCGTGGGCCGCGGGGCCGGGCGTTCCGGCGAAGTCCGCGATCAGCCGTCGGGTCACGCTCGGCGCGAGCAGCGCGTCGCCCGCGGCCACCACGCGGATCGCTTCCAGGATCGCGTCCAGGGCCATGCTCTTGAGCAGGAATCCGCTGGCCCCGGCGCGCAGCGCGCCGTAGACGTACTCGTCGTGGTCGAAGGTCGTCAGCACCAGGACCTTGGGCGGGTCCGGCTCGGCGGTCGCCTGCCGGGTCGCCTCGATCCCGTCCACGCCCGGCATCCGGATGTCCATCACCACGACGTCCGGCCGCAGTTCGCGCACCAGGCGCACCGCCTCGCGCCCGTCGCCGGCCTGGCCGACCACCTCCAGGTCGTCGGTGTCGCCGATCAGGATCCCGAGCCCGACCAGCATCAGCGGCTGGTCGTCGACCAGCAGCACCCGCACGCTCATGCCGGGAGCCTCGCCGTCACCCGGAACCCGCCCTCCGGACGCCGGCCGGCGCTGAACTGGCCGGACAGCAACGTCACCCGCTCGCGCATGCCGAGCAGGCCGAAACCGCTCCCGCCGGCCGCGGAGGGCCTCGGACGGCCCGGCCCGCCCGAACGGGCGTCCCCGTCGTCCACCACCTCGATCGTCACCCCTTCCGGCTCGTAACCGACCGCGACCCGGCACGTCCGCGCCCGGGAATGCCGCACCACGTTCGTCACCGACTCCTGGATGATCCGGAACGCCGCCAGCTCGATCTCCGGCGGCAGCGGACGCCGCTCGCCCCGCCAGGCCACCTGGACCCGCACCCCGGCCCCGGCCGTGCGTTCGGCGAGCTGCGGGACGTCGGCCAGGCTGCCGGCCGGCGCCAGCGGAGCGGCCTGCGCCATGGCGTCGTCCGGCTTGGCACGGCGGAGCGCCCCGAGCATGCGCTGGAGCTCCAGCAGCGTCTCCCGGCTGGTGGTCTCGATGCCGGTCAGCGCCTGCCGCGTCTGCTCGGGCCTGGTCTCCACGACCCGCGCCGCCGCTCCCGACAGCACGGTGATGATCCCGATGCTGTGCGCGACGCTGTCGTGCAGCTCCCGGGCGATCCGCAGCCGCTCGGCCATGACGACGCGGGCCGCGGTCTGCTCCTGGAGGGCTTCGAGGTACTCACGGCGTTTGCGGTACACCCCGCCGAAGATCCACGCGACCGCGAACCACAGCGCGAACTGACCGGCCCACTGGGTCGCGTCGCCGACGGTCTGCCCCGGGACGTGGAGGTCGTTGAGGAACGCCGCCGCGACGGCCGCGACGGAGCCGACGGCGGCGGCCCTGGGCCGCCGGACGGCGAGGTACCCGGCCAGGCCGACGAGCAGGACGAACACGATCGAGGGCCGCGCGCCGAAGGCGTCGCCGAGGACCGACTCGCCCAGGACCACCGCGAAGACCGCCGCCGGCAGACGGCGCACCAGCAGCACCGGCAGGGCGAGCACGACGCAGAGGCCGAGCACCTGGAAGCTCCCGAGGTCGGGGAACCGGAACAGGCCCTCGTAGTGCGCCCAGTCGGTGGGCAGCACCGTCAGGGCGAGCGTCAGCGCGTACAGGCAGGCGGTGGCCAGCACCACGCCCTGCGACATCAGCCAGGTCACCTGCCTCGATGTCGACAGGCGCTGGAGGAGCTGTTCCATGCGGTGATCGTATGCAGCGGCGCCGGCCCCGCGCGTCGCCCCGGGGATGTACGCCGGGTACGCCCCCGGGGCGACGGCGCGGGCCCGGTGGACGTGAGGAGCTGCCAGGGTGGGGCCGGGGCTAGGGCGTGTCTGACAATTCCCGCCGGGTGCGTGACGCCGGGGCACGCCCCTGGGCGTGGTCGGCCAGGACCTCGGCGACGACGTGGCGGGCGATGGCGGTCATCCGCGCGTCGCTGTGCCGGTAGTAGGCGGCCTCCAGCAGCGCGACGGACAGGGCCCAGCCGCGGGCGCGGTCCCAGGCCGCGTCGTCGGGGGCCGCGGCCGCGCGGAACGACGGGCGGGCGGCGGCGGGCAGGACGTACCAGGCGGGGATCAGGTCGACGGCCGGCTCGCCGAGGCCCGCGCAGCCGAAGTCGATGACGGCGCCCAGCCGGCCCGCCCGGTCCACCAGCAGGTTGCCGGGCTGGAGGTCGCCGTGGAGCCAGACCGGGGGGCCGGTGGGCGCGGGGGCGGCCAGCGCGTGCTCCCAGGCGGCGGTCGCGGCGGGGGCGTCCACCAGGTCCGGCACGGCCGCGATCGCCGTACGGGTCGCGGCGTCCCGGTCCGCCAGCGACTCGCCGCGGTGGGCGGCGGGGGCGCCGGCCGGGTCGATGCCGCGCATCGCGGTCACGAAGCCTGCCAGGTCCCGGGCCAGCAGCCCGGGTTCGGCGATCCGGCCGGGCACCGGGGTGGTGCCGTCCAGCCAGCGCAGCACCGACCACGGCCAGGGGCAGCCGTCGACCGGCCCGCCCACCGCCAGCGGGACGGGCACCGGGACGGGCAGCCGCGGGGCCAGGCGGCGCAGCCAGAGGTCCTCCTTGGCGATCTCCTCGACCGCCCCGGGGATCCGCGGGACGCGCACCACCAGCTCGGTGCCGAGCCGGTACATCGCGTTGCTGGTCCCGGTCGGCTCGACCGGCTCGACCGGCAGCCCGGCCCACCGCGGGAAGTGCTCGGCGACCATCCGGCGCACCAGCGGCACGTCGATGTCCAGCTCGTCGGGGTGCAGCTTGCGGGAGGCGGCCATGGCGCCCGACCCTGCCACCCCGGGACGGCGCCCGGCAACCGGTTTGTCGCCGGAGCCCGCGCTCAGCTCCTGCGCCCGGCCCCTGCGGGCTTGCGCGCGCTCGCGTGGATCCACCGGCGGTTGGCGGCGCAGGCCACGAACGGCCCGACGAACACGAGCAGCCACCACAGGAGCCCGAGGGTCCACTGGCGGTCGTGCTCCCCCCAGCGGCCGGGGAGGAGCGTCATCGGGACCAGCAGCACCAGGATCACCGCCCAGGTCGCCATCCACGTGATCACCCTGCGTGCGCCGACGCCCATGCCGTCCCCCGGCTCCCGTTGCGTTTGAACGCGTTCACTACAGCGCTCGGGGATCGCCGGGCGAGCCGCTACCGCCGGGGCCTCGCCCCCGCGGCGATCAGTCCGGGCAGGTCCCGCATGGAGTCGAAGACCACGGTGCCGGGCCCGGCCAGGTGCTCCGCGGCCGTGACGCCGCCGGCGTAGCCGAGCGCGCGCATCCCGGCGGCGCGGGCCGCCTCGACACCGGGGCGGCTGTCCTCGACGACCACGCAGGCCGCCGGGTCGACGCCCATCGAGCGCGCGGCGTGCAGGAAGAGGTCGGGGGCGGGCTTGCCGCGGCCGACCTCGGTGGCGCTGAAGATCCGTCCGGCGAAGTGGTCGTACAGGCCGGTCCGGCCCAGGGTGTGGCGCATCTTCTCGTGGGTCCCGCTGGAGGCCACGCAGGTGGGCAGGGTGATCGCGGCGAGCGCCTCCGGCAGGCCGGGCACGGGCGTCAGCCCGGCGTCCACCGCCTCGGCGTGCAGCTCGACGAAGCGCTTGCTCCACACCTGTGCCGTCTCGGCGCCCAGCCGCTCGGCGACCGTCGCCCGGTTCGCCGCCTCGGAGCGGCCGACGAACAGCTCGATCGCCTCCGCCCCGGTCAGCGGCCAGCCGTACTCCTCGCCCAGCCGCACCAGCACCCGGACGGCGATCACCTCGCTGTCCACCAGGACGCCGTCGCAGTCGAAAATCACCAGTTCAAGGGGCTCGATCATCCGGCCAGCATAGGGCCGGCCCCCGGGTACCGCGTCAACGCCCTTGTCGCGCAAGGGCGTTGACGCGGGAGCCGGCCGGGCTCAGCCGGTCTGGACGGAGGTGTCGTCGATCACGAAGCTGGTCTGGAGCGAGGCGTCCTCGGTCCCGGCGAACTTCAC
>NZ_JBISAI010000038.1:13996-42174 GCF_044391605.1 Kitasatospora sp. NPDC018619 | reverse complement strand
ACCCTCACCAACGCCAAAAACACCTACGACCCCACCCACACCCTCACCCCCGGCCACAACATCTTCCCCTAACACCACCCCCCACCCACCAACCACCAACCACCAACCACCAATTCGACGCATTTCGAAAACCCGGGATCGGAAACACCTCCCCCCACGACCGTGCAACCGAGCCGGAAACCCGGGCCCTTCTGCGCACTTCCGAAAAGCGAACACGCACCACGCGAATGAGCCGGGCACCCTCAGGTGCTTCCGGCTCCTCGCGCTTCCCGTACGACCCGCGCGACCCCTCCGTAGGGTTGTCAGGTTCCCGCCATGGGAAGGGGCAGGCCACAAGACCGCTCCCCGGGAGGACGCCCGTGCGCCGCACCACCACAACGAGCACCAGGACCAGGACCAGGACCGCCACCGCCCTGCTGGTCGCCACACTCGCCGCCACCGCCCTGGGGGCGGCCCCCGCCCGGGCCCGTCCGGCCGACGACCGGCCGATGACGCGTCAGGTGGAGGTGTTCGCCGAGGACGGCGGCATCTCCCGCGCCCAGGCCCCGGCCGCCTCCCCGTACCTCGCCGACCGCGTCGCCCAGGGCGTGGCACCGGCGCGGGGCGACGGCGAGGTGACGCCTCTGGTGCGCAACGGGGAGCCGGCCACGAAGCTGGACGTGGTGGTCATCGGCGACGGCTACACCGCGCAGGAGCAGGAGAAGTTCCGTGCGGACGCGGCCCGGAAGTGGCGCGAGGTGACCTCCGTCGAGCCCTACGCCACGTACCGCGCGCTGTTCAACGTCTGGGCCGTGTCCGCCGTGTCCCCCGAGTCCGGGGTGACCGGGGATCCGGACCAGGCGACGGTGCGGCACACCGCGCTGGGCTCGTACTTCTGGTGCGACGGCGTGGAGCGGCTGCTCTGCGTGGACGAGAAGGCCGTCGAGTCCTACGCCGCGAAGGCCCCGCAGGCGGACCTGGTGCTGGTGGTGGCCAACAGCGCGAAGTACGGTGGCGCGGGCTACAACGACGTCAAGTCCCCGCTCGGCTACGAGGGGATCGCCACCGTGGCGGGCGGCAACGCGCGGTCCGGGCAGATCGCGGTGCACGAGACCGGGCACTCGCTGGGCAAGCTGGCCGACGAGTACGTGTACGACGGCCAGGGGACGTACCAGGGCGCGGAGCCCGCCGAGGCCAACATCAGCACCCTGACCGCCGACCGGATGCGCCGGCAGGGCACCAAGTGGTCGCGCTGGCTGGGCCAGGCCTCGCCGGACGGCGGGACGGTCGGCGCATACGAGGGCGGCGGCTACTACCCGGCCGGGCTCTACCGGCCGACCGAGAACTCGATCATGCGCTCGCTCGGGCGGGAGTTCAACCTGCCCGGGCGCGAGGCCATGATCGCGGGCTTCTACCGCCACGCCACGCCGCTCACCAGCCCCACCCCGGCGGGCAGCCGCCTCACCGCCGCGGACCGCCTCACCGTCGAGCTACCGGTGCCCGGCACCCGGCTGCACTGGTACCTGGACGGCCGCCCGCTGCCCCGCCTCGCCGACCGCACCGCACTGGACCTGACCGAACTCAAGCTGACCGGCCCGCCCTCCCGGCCGCACCTGCTCACCGCCGTCGCCACCGACCCGACCCCGGCCGTCGCGGACCCGGCACTGCGCCCGGAGCTGACCGCCACCCTGTCCTGGACGGTGACGCGCTAGCCACCCCCCTCCGGCGCCCGGGCGGCGCCGGCCTCTCCGGGCCGTGGGTGGCAGGGGGAGGCCGGCGCCGCCGGTGGGGCTACGGGAGCGGGAGGCGCACGACCTGGGGGTCGTGGTCGCTGAGCTGGGTGCTGAACTCGCTGTTGATGTGCACGATGTCGTAGCTGTACGAGGTGGCCGCCAGCGCGCCGGAGATTAGGATGTGGTCCAGCACCTGGGAGTTGCCCTGGTACACGTAGGTGTAGCGCTCGGGCAGCGGCAGGGTGCGCGGGAGGTCCACGAGCGAGCCGCCGGCGGTGAGGATGTCCGCCGTCTGGGAGAACTCGAAGTCGTTGAGGTCCCCGAGCACGACGACCGAGGCGTTCGGGTCCACGGCGAGGATCTGGTCGGTGAAGTTCTTCACCACGGTCGCCTGGTCGTGCCGCTGGCTCTCCGAGGGGCGGGCCGGCTGCTGGTAGCGGCCGAACAGGGGCTGGTCGCCGCCCTTGGAGTTGAAGTGGTTGGCGATCACGAAGACCGGCTTGCCGTTCCAGCGGAACTCGCCGGCCAGCGGCTTGCGGCTGGAGGAGAAGGCCGGGTTGGTCGGGTCGATCCGCCCGGGCGAGTAGGCGAGCTGCGGTGTGCCGCCCGCGTTCACGACCGAGTCGGCGGTGGTGGAGCCGGCGCCGGGGCGGTCGGTGAAGGACAGGCCGCGGTCGGTGCGGAACAGGAACACCTGGCGGATGTTGCCGCCGGGCTGCCCGCCGTCCTGGCCGTCCACCGGGTCGATCTCGCGGTAGGAGTAGGCGGGGCCGCCGGCCGCGGTGATGGCGGCGGTGAGCTTGGCCAGGGTCTGGGTCGCGCTGACCGTGCCGTCGTCGGTGGCGCCGCTGTTGTCCTGGATCTCCTCCAGGGCGACCAGGTCGGGGGCGCGCAGGTTGGTGACGATGCCCGCCGCGAGGCCGTCGAACTTGCTCTGCGGGTCGGACGGGGCGAGGTTCTCCACGTTGAAGGTGGCCACGGCGAGCTGGCCGGCCGTCGGCGCGGCGGTGGTCTCCGGGGCGGTCCCGCCCGGGGTGACCGTCGGCGTCGAGGTGACCTGGAGGGTGAAGTTGCCGAAGGCGTAGTCGAGCACACCGACGGTGGCGCCGGTCAGGGTGTCGCCGACGTTGGCCGTCGGGGTGGGCGCGAGCGCCTTGCCGAGGACGACCCGCTCCGGGTTGCCGTCGTTCGCCTGGAGCAGGATGCCGCCCCGGCTGGTGCGGGTGCCGCTGCCCGGCGGGACGACGGGCAGTTCGCCGTACTTGTTGGTCGGGCCGACCACGGCCGCGTTGTCGATCTCGACCCGCATGCCCTCCAGGGACTCCCAGAAGTCCAGGCCGTCGGTGGCCGGTTGGAAGTTCCCGGCGGTCTCGACGTCGCCGGAGGTGACGCTGGAGATCACTGCGGACGGGGGTATCCGCCCGCCCTGGCCGACCACGGTGGCGGCGGGCAGCGGCACGTTGTGGGCGACCACCGTGACGGTGGGGGCGGTCAGTTCGGTGATCGACAGGTTGGTGGTACCGCCCGTGCCGCCCGGGCGGTACTGGGTGACGGTGGCGCTCACCGTGACGGAGTCGCCGACCGCCACCGAGGGCGCGCCGGCCGTGTAGACGTAGACGCCCTCGCTGGTGGCGGGGTCGTTGTCGGGCTGCGGGTCCTGGTACCAGAAGCCGTTGGGGCCGACGGCCGTCACCACACCGGGCACCGCGCTGACGGCGCCGCCGGCCAGCGGGGAGGTACGGGCGGCGCCCTGGATGTCGTGGATCCGGGTGCCCGTGGGGGTTCCGCCGCCGGTGGAGGCGGAGTTGCGCGGCACGGGAGCGCCGGTCACGAAGTCCGTCGCGTTGTTGTCGGTGTCGGTGGCGCCGCCGCCCGCGCGCAGGGCGGCGGTGCTGTTCGACAGGTTGCCGGTCGGCGAGCCCTCGGCGGAGCTCGCGCCGGTGCCGTAGCCGACCAGGTCCCTCACCCCGGACTGGCCCGCGCACCCCGAGGAACAGGTCAGCGCGGTGCCGTTGGTGACGAGGGCGACCTTCCCGGAGGTCGCGGACATGGCGATCGTACCGGTGGCGTCCGCCGCCGGCAGGGCGCTGCCCGCCCCCGTCCCGGCGGCCTCCTGGACGAGGAAGTAGTGGCCGGGCGCGATCGTCCCGGAGAGGGTGGTCCGCGACCAGCTCGACCCGGCGGCCGAGGCGTACTGCACCGTCCAGCCGGTGACGGACACCGGCGCGGTGCCGCGGTTGTAGAGCTCGACGAAGTCGTTGGCGTACGGGGCACCGGAGTTGCCGCCCCCGCCGTACACCTGGCTGATCACGATGTCGGGCGAGGCGGCCTGCGCCACGCCGCCGGGCAGGGCGACCAGGGCCGCCACCACGGCCGCGGCGGAGACCGCCGCGGCCGTTCGGCGTCGGACGCGCGGTGTCCTCGGGTTCCGGGGGTTCGGGGTGCTCCGCATGAGGCTGACTCCTGACCACCGCCCGGGCGCGTGGCCCGGCGGTCGAGACCACGGATGGGAAAAGTCGGGCGCTGCGGTTCTAGCAGCGCCACCAGATCCCTACCGGTCGGATCAGGCAACGGCCAGACGTACGGCGGAAGAACGTTCCCGCGCACGGCAAGTGGGAGGATCGCCTCCGCTACGGCCCCACCTCCGGACCGTGGCACGACGCGGCCGGGCGTGACGCGACCGGCCGTGACGGCGCCGGGGCGGGCCGCGGCGGGCGCCGCCGCAGTGGCGCCAGTTCGCGCTCCAGGGTCCGCACGTCCAGCGCTATCCGGGACGCGATCCCGCCAGGGCCGGTGCCGACGGGCAGCCGGCGCGACCACGAGCGGGGCTTGGCCGGGCCGTCCTGGACCATGTGGAAGTTGAGCCGCAGCACGTCCGCGATGTCGACGAGGGTCACCAGGATCCTGGTGTCCGCGAGGTCGATGCAGACTTCGTTCCCGATGCACGAGCAGGCCACCAGGCCCGCGATGTCCTCCTCCGCCAGGTATCTGGCCAGGGGCACCGCCCTTCCCCGGACGAGAAACGGACGTTCCACCGGAGCCACCGGAACCGCCTCCTCCCCAGCAGCCGTACGGTGCTCGGCCGCGGCGCAAGCGCACCGCAACAGACCGGGCCCGGCCTATGCTCCACCACAGAGGGCGGCTTCGCCAACTCGGAGTCTCACCAAGCGATTTGGGCGAACGCACCGGACCGGCGCACCGGCGCACGCCCCAGCGCACCCGGTCGGTCGGACGGCCCCGCAGCGGGGCGGGGCGGCTCCACGGCCCCGGACGCGCCGGTGCCCGCCCGCGCGAGGCGGACGGGCACCGGCGGTGGTGCGCGGGACGGACGGGCCCCGCTGCTCAGCGCCCGCCGCGGCCGTTCAGCACCAGGGAGCGGGTCAGCGCGAGCAGACCGCCGGTGCACAGCGCGGTACGGAGCATGTTCACCGGCACCCAGCTGTCCGCGAACTTGGCCCGCACGGCGGCGAGGTCGTGGATCTGCGCGGCGTCCCCGGCGGCGGCCAGCTCGTTGTTGAGCGGGATGTTGACGCCCATGGTGACGATCAGCGCCACCACGTACAGCGCCGTCGCCAGGCCCGCCCACAGCGCCGCCTGCCGCCGGCCGGCCTTGTGCAGCAGCCACGCCGCGAGGCCGGTCGCCGCGAAGGCGCCGACGAAGACCAGACCGAACAGCCCGTTCTCGATCGACTTGTTGATGTGCTGCATCGCCGTCACGTACGTCGCGTCGTCCCCGGCCGCCAGGCCCGGCATCACCGACACGTCGAAGGCGAAGAACAGCCCCGCCATCAGGCCCATCGCCACGGTGGCACCCACCAGCAGCGGACCCGCGGCCTTGCTCTGTCCGACGGCCTGCACCGAACTCCCCACCCCCACACCACCGACGGCCGACGGCGCCGCGTACGACAACGGAACCGCGGTCTGATCCGAACGCATCCCAGGACCCTCTCAGTATTCCGGCTCCGCGGGCTGCGGCGCCGACGAACGTGGAACACCCGACACCGCCCACCGTGCTGCGGGCGGCGCAACAGAACCGCGACAACCGGAACCCCGGTGGCCGGCGGGGCACATGCGGCGCCGTCCGGTGCCGGGCCCGTCCACCGGTGCACAGGCCCACCGACCGGTGCACAGGCCCACCGACCGGTGCGCAGTCCCGCCGACCGGTGCACGGGCCCGCCCCGCGGCACCGGGCCCGCCGAAGTGCCCGGGCCGCGGCCCGCACCGGCGGCTCAGAGCACCGCGGCCAGCCCACGCCGGTACCGCCGGTCCAGGACCGTCCGCCCGAGCAGCCGCACCGGGGCCGGGATGGTCGCCGAGACCGCCCGGACCGAGGCCGCGTCCGCGCCGTCGAACATCCACGGCTGGAGGTAGGTCATCACCTGGGTCGGCGCGCTGCCGATGATCCGGCGCTCGACCCGCAGGTACTCGTCCACCGACAGGCCGGCCAGCGCGGGGAAGACCACCGGCTCCTCGTGCCGCAGGTGCTCGCGCACCAGGCTCTCGAACGCGTCGGCCGCCTCCGGGAGTTCGGCCGGCAGCCCGGAGCCGAGCACCCCGGCGACCCGGCGCATCGAGGCGTCCAGCGCCTCGTGGTCCTCCTCCAGGACCCCGCTGCCGTCGAAGCCCGCGACCCGGCCACGCAGGTACGGCCAGAGGATCTCGTCCTCGCTGTGGTGGTGCCAGTCGATCACCGCCCGCAGCCGCCCGAACCACTCCGCGAGCGGCGCGGAGGAGCCCGCCGCACCGCGGCGCGCCGCGGCGGTCAGCCGTGCCGCGTCCCGGCGCATCGCGACGTGCATCAGGCCGAAGCCCTTGAGCTGCTCGGGCAGGGCGCGCAGCCCCTGCTCCGTCGACCAGACCGTCGTGCCGTCCGTCATGACCAGACCTCCAGAGTCCGTTTCGATTCCCTACCAGCGCCCGGCCGTGACCGGGCTGTCGGAGCCGCCCCGGACGGGTCGGCTCACGCGTTCCACACGCCCGAGGCGGCGGCCTCACGGGCGTAGTCGGCGAAGTCCCGCGGCTCACGGCCCAACGCCCGCCGCACCCCGTCCCCCAACGACGCGTTGCGGCCGTCCAGGATCACCGAGAACAGCTCCGCGAAGTCCGCCGGCAGCCCCGCCTCCTCCAGCACCGCCCGGTACGCCTCCTGCGACACCGCCTCGAACCGCACCTCACGCCCCGTCGCCGCCGACAACTCCACCGCCACATCCGCGAACGACAGCAACCGCGGCCCCGTCAGCTCGTACACCTCCCCCGCGTGCCCCGCCTCCGTCAACGCCGCCACCGCCACGTCCGCGATGTCCTCCGCGTCCACGAACGGCTCCACCGCACCACCCACCGGCAACGCCAACTCCCCCGCCAGCACCGGCTCCAGGAAGAACGACTCACTGAAGTTCTGGTTGAACCACGCGCACCGCACCACCGTCCACGCAGCCCCCGACTCCATCACCGCCTTCTCCCCCGCCTCCGCCGCCTCCTCACCACGCCCCGACAGCAGCACCAGCCGGCCCACCCCCCGCCGCGCCGCCAACCGCGAGAACGCCCCCACCGCCTCCACCGCCCCCGGGAACGCCAGATCCGGGTAGTACGTCAGGTACGCCGCACTCACACCCTCCAGCGCCGCCTCCCACGTCCCCTCGTCGTGCCAGTCGAACGGCACCGCACCCGAACGCGAACCCACCCGCACCTCGTAACCCCGCGCCACCAGCCGGTCCGCCACCCGGCGCCCCGTCTTCCCCGTCCCCCCGACCACCAGCACGACACCGGACTCGACCGCGAGATCCACCACACCAGCCATCACACACACCCTCATTCCAAGACTCGGAGCAATCACCGGAGACCGATCCTTCGACGGCGCCGGTTGCGCCCGATCGGTTCATCGTCGTGCCACCATTCAAATCCCCCCTGGCCGGGCGATCCATAGCCGCCGCTCTCAGTTCCATGCGCGAGCGTCTACGTCACCGGTGCGAGCACCGACCAGCGGCGCTCCGCCCGTCGACGGCCGTCCGCCCCCGCGGCCGGGGCACCCCGCCACCCACCACAACACACCCCACCTCCGCTCGAAAGCGCTTTCCAGCACCTCTCGACCCCCTCTCGACCGCGCGCGGGCACCACCGCGCGGGGCGGCCGGGCCGCCCCGGAGACACCCTGCGGCGTCCACCCCGCGAAGGCCCGCCGGCGGACACGGCGGCGCCCCGGCCACCGGGCCGGACAGCGGGCGGAACCTCTCGAATATCTGAACCCATTCACATGACTGATCATCAGACTTGTTGCTGATTAGGGAGATTGTCCGTGCACGTGCTCACATTCCCTGGATAGCATCGGAAATCCATTCTGTTCGAGCGCTAATCGCCTGGGAGGGGCGGCGCCGGGCAGACCGACAGGAGACTTCATGCGCGTGTCCAAGCACGTCCACCCCGTCAGCAACCGCCCGACCGCGGCCGACGTCGCCCTGCCACCGGCGCTGCCCTACCCCGACGGCTGGTCCGCACTCGCCTTCTCCGCCGAGCTCAGGCCCGGCACCGTCCTCACCCGCCGGCTCGCGGGCGAGGACGTGGTGCTGTACCGGCTGCGCAACGGCCGCCTCCGCGCGATCCGCCCGTACTGCCCGCACCTGGGCGCCCACCTCGGCCTGGCCTCGGTCGAGGGCGACGACCTGGTCTGCCCCTTCCACCGCTTCGCCTTCGACGCCGAGGGCCGCTGCGTGCGCACGGGGTACGGCACCACACCGCCCAAGGCGGCGCTGACGCCGCTGCCGGTGCGCGAGGTGAACGAGTCCGTCTTCGTCTGGCGCCACCACGACGGCCGGGAGCCGGACTGGGAGATCCCCGCCTGGCACCGGATCGGCGACGGGCGGCAGCCGCTGCGGTACGCCTCCTTCGAGATGCCGGGCCACGCCCAGGACGTCATGGAGAACTCCTTCGACCTCGGCCACTTCATCACCCTGCACGGTTGGCCGGAGGGCGAGTTGGCGGCACCGGTGGAGTTCGACGGCACCTCCTTCCACATCTCGATGCTCGTCCGGGAGACCTTCCCGCTGGTCGGGAAGCGCGAGGTGCGCGTCGAGGTGGACGGGTACGGCCTCACCGCCCTGCACACCGACGTGCACACGCCCTCGCTCGGCCTGGAGATCTGCTCGCTGGTGATGGCCACCCAGGTCGCCCCCGGCCGGATGCAGCTGCGGCAGGCGGGCCGCTTCGTGATGTCGGAGCCCTCCGGCCTGCCGCCGGCCGTCGCCCGGACGGTCAGCCGCGCGCTCACCCGGCTGCTCGCGGGGCCCATGTTCAAGCGCAACCTCGAGTTCACCTCGGCGGACTTCCCGATCTGGTCCACCAAGCGGTACGTCTCCCCGCCCCGGCTCGCCCCGGGCGACGGGCCGATCGGCGCGATGCGGCACTGGGCCCGGCAGTTCTATCCGCCGGACCACCAGGCGCAGCTGCCCGGGCGGGCCGCGCTCGCCGACCGGAACGGCAGCGGCGCCCACGGGCACGACCCGCACGGACCCGCCGCGAACGGGCACGGCCAGCACGGGCCCGCCGCGAACGGGAGCGCCACCAACGGGAGCGGCGCCGACGGGCAGGACGCCGGCGCGAACGGCCCCGACCCCGCCGGTACGGTGCCCCGCGAGGCCTCCCGCGGCTGACCCCCCGGGCGGCTCCCACCGCCGCGCCTGCGCACCCCCGAACCGGAACCGGACCTCCCGGCGGTACCGTCTGGCGTGGAGTACGGGCGGGCGCGGCGAGGGGAGAGTCGGCGTGGAGGCGCTGGAGGACGGGGATCCGCGGCAGGTGGGCGAGTACCGCCTGCTGCGGAGGCTCGGTGCGGGCGGGATGGGCCGGGTCTACCTGGGCCGGACGGCGGGCGGCCGCACGGTGGCGGTCAAGCTGGTGCACGAGCAGTACGCGGCGGACCGGGAGTTCCGGGTGCGGTTCCGCAACGAGGTGGCCGCCGCCCGGCAGGTCGGCGGCCGCTGGACGGCCCCGGTGCTGGACGCGGACACCGAGGGCGCCCAGCCCTGGGTGGCCACCGGGTACGTCGCCGGGCCCTCGCTGGGCGCCGCGGTACGGGACTTCGGCCCGCTGCCCGTCGCCGCCGTCCGCTCGCTCGGGGTGGGGCTCGCCGAGGCCCTGCGGGCCGTGCACGCCCAAGGCCTGGTGCACCGGGACGTCAAGCCCTCGAACGTGCTGCTGGCGCTGGACGGCCCGCGCCTGATCGACTTCGGCATCACCCGGGCGCTGGACGCCGCGACCGCGCTGACCCGCTCCGGCTTCGTGGTCGGCTCCCCCGGCTACCTCTCCCCCGAGCAGGCCGACGGCCGTGGCGCCGGCCCCGCCTCGGACGTCTTCTCGCTGGGCGCCGTCCTCGCCCACGCGGCCACCGGTACCGCACCGTTCGGCTCGGGGGTGAGCGCCGCCGTGCTGATCTACCGGGTGCTCCACGAGGAGCCCGAACTCGACATACCCGACCGGGAGTTGCACGCCCTGGTGGCGGCCTGCCTGGCCAAGGACCCGGCCCGCCGGCCCACCCCGGCGCAGCTGAGCGAGCGCCTCACGGCCGCCGACCCGGCGGCGGCCGGCCGGCTGGAGCGGCGGGACTGGCTGCCGCCCGCGGTGGCCGCCGCGCTGGCCGCGCTGGCGGTCGAGCTACTGGACCTGGACGGCGACTCCCCGGGCCAACCCGTCACCGCCGGCGGGCAGTTCGGCCCCGCCGGGCAGTTCGGCCCCACCGGACAGTTCGGCCCCGCCGAGCCGTGGCCCGCCGCGCCGCCCCTCCCGGGTACAGCACCGACCCCGTCACCGACCCCGGCGCCACCGACCGGAGCGCCACCGGGCAGACCCTCCCCCGGCGGTCCCGCCCCCGGGACGCCGACCCCCTTCTCCCCGCCCCCGCCGTACCGGCCCGGGCACCCGTACCCGCCGCAGCCGGCCCGGCGCCGACGGGCCGGACCGGCCGCCCTGCTGGCCGCCGCCGTGCTGGCCGCCGCCGTCGCCGGCACCGCCGTGTTCCTGGCCACCCGCGGGCGCGGGGCCACCGCCCCCGAGCCGGACACGCGCACCGGCGCGCCCGCCTCGGCCTCCGGCGCCCCGACCTCCGGCACCCCGACCTCCGGCTCCCCCGCGTCCGGCGGCGAGATCCCGGCCGCCTTCCTCGGCTCCTGGCAGGGCACCCTGGGCAGTCAACAGTCCTTCGTCAAAGCGGACTTCTCGATCACCATCGCCCAGGGCCGGGCCAACGACCCGGTCGCGCAGATCCACAACAACAACGGGGCCGGCACCCGCTACTGCGACGCGACCGCCAACCTCGTCCAGGCCACCGCCGACCGGGTGGTCCTGCGCACCGCCCCGATGGCCGTGCTCAGCGGTTGCACCGCCGTCCCGTACGACCAGGTGTACACCCGCAACCCGGACGGCAGCCTGCACCTGCTGATCGGCGGCTTCTCGGGCGACCTGCGCAGGAAGTAGCACCGGCCTCCGTACGGCGGGGCGGCGCCCGGAGGCCCGGGGTGGCGCCCCGCCGCTTCCGGCTGCCCGGAAGCCCCCACCAGAGCGCCCGGAACCCCGCTCGACGGGCGCTCGAGGAATCCGGCCGGTGCCCGGTGCCGCAACTAGGGTGCGACGCATCCACCCCACCCATCCCCCTGACTCGAACACCTTTGCGCATCGGCACGGTCGCCGTCCCCCCGCCGCGCAGCGCCCCCGTCCAGCGGGCCGGGCAGTCCACGACTCCCCGCATCCCGTCCCACGCACGAGAGGAGAACCGCCATGCACCTCAGAGTCCTCGGCCCCCTCACCGCCGACCTCAACGGCATCTCCGTCGTCCCCACCGCCGCCAAGCAGCGCCAGATCCTCGCGCTCCTCGCGCTCTACCCGAACCGGATCCTGCCCACGGCCACCCTGATCGAGGAGATCTGGGGCGACGACCCCCCGAGACAGGCGCTCACCACGATGCAGACGTACATCCTGCAGCTGCGGCGCCGGATCACCCAGGCCCTCGGGCCGACCCCGCACACCACCGCCAAGGACATCCTCACCACCCGGCACGGCGGCTACCAGCTGACCACCCACCCGGACAACCTGGACGTCCACACCTACAACCTGCTGACCACCCAGGGCCAGCACGCCTTCAACCACGGCCAGGACCACCAGGCCGCCACCCACTTCCGCCAGGCCCTGGCGCTCTGGCACGGCCCCGCCCTGGTCGACGTCCGGCCCGGGCCGATCCTCACCATCGAGATCATGCGCCTGGAGGAGAGCCGGCTGGTCACCCTGGAGCGCCGCATCGACACCGACCTGCGGCTCGGCCGGCACAACGAGCTGATCCCCGAGCTCACCCACCTGACCCACCAGCACCCGCACCACGAGGGCCTGCACGCCCAGGCCATGGTGGCGCTCTACCGGGCCGGCCGGCAGACCAGCGCCCTGACCACCTACCACCACCTGCGGCACCGGCTGACCACCGAGCTCGGCATCCAGCCGTCCCCGCACCTCCAGCACCTCCAGCACGCGATCCTCACCCTGGACCCGACCCTCAACACGCCCACCACGGCCCACCCGACCACCTACAACCTGTACTCGGCCTGAGTCCCGTCCGCACGGCCGTGCCCGCCGAACCTCTCCCAGCCCTCACCCACCAGGACGCGTCATGACCACCGCACCCGAGAAACCCCTCGCCCTGATCACCGGCGGTACCCGCGGCATCGGCCTCGCCATCGC
The DNA here is from genome assembly GCF_044391605.1 of Kitasatospora sp. NPDC018619. NCBI lineage: Bacteria > Bacillati > Actinomycetota > Actinomycetes > Kitasatosporales > Streptomycetaceae > Kitasatospora > Kitasatospora sp. NPDC018619. The sequence goes on along the minus strand of NZ_JBISAI010000038.1, from coordinate 29,750 downwards.
CCGCGAGCTCGGCAGCCGCGGCCACCGTGTCTTCATCTGCGCCCGCACCGCCACGGACATCGACCAGGCCCTCGCCACCCTGCGCGACGAGGGCCACCAGGCCGACGGCCTCACCTGCGACGTCCGCGACCCGGCCCAGGTCGGCGAGCTGGTCCGGCACGCGGTGGCCGCGTACGGCCCGATCACCGTCCTGGTCAACAACGCCGGCCGCACCGGCGGCGGGCCCACCGCGACCACCACCGACGACCTCTGGTACGACGTCATCGACACCAACCTCAACGCCGTCTTCCTGGTCACCCGGGAGACCCTCCGGCACGGCCACATCACCACCACCACCCACCCGCGGATCATCAACATCGCGTCCACCGCCGGGAAGCAGGCCGTCACGCTGGGCGCCCCGTACACCGCGAGCAAGCACGCGGTGATCGGCTTCACCCGGGCGCTGGCCAAGGAGCTGGCGCCCACCGGCACCACCGTCAACGCCATCTGCCCGGGGTACGTCCAGACCCCGCACACCACCAGGATCCACCACGAGTACGCGACGGCCTACAACACCACCCCCGAGACCATCCACCAGCACTTCCAGACGCACATCCCGCTCGGCCGCTACACCACGCCCGAGGAGGTCGCCTCGCTGGCCGGCTACCTCACCAGCCCGACCGCGGCCAGCATCACCGCCCAGGCGCTGAACGTCTGCGGCGGTCTCGCCACCCAGTAACCCCGGCGCGATCCAGGCCGGCCCACGGGAAGGACAAGGGCTCCGGTGCCCGCTGATCAGCGATGACGAACCGTCAGTTCTCCAGCGCACCCGTCACCGTGATGGTGGCCGGCGCCCCCGCGCCCGAGCCCTGCCTGCCGGCCGCCCGACCGCCCGGGCCGCTGGACGCCGGAGCGGTCCGCGCGGCGCTGGCCGCGACCGCCGCCCGGCCCCGGCAGCGCGCCGGACGGCCGGGCCGGGCAGCGGAGTTCGTCCTGGTCGAGCTGCACCGGAGCTACCCGCCGGAGCAGCTGCGCGCCGCGCTGCGGACCGTCGCCGCCGAGGGCTCCGCCGGGCCCGCCGCGGAACTGCTCTGGCGGCGGGCCGTGGACGGCCCGGACGGGCTCGACCGGGTCCTGGTGGAGCTCGGGCGCAGCCTGGCCGCCGGCCCCCGGCTGCGGGCCGTCCTGGTCGAGGACGCACGGAACGGCAGCGGCGGACGGGACGGCAGCGGCGGGCGGGACGGCAGTGGCGGACGGGCCGCCGGCGGCGGGCAGCCGGACGAGCCGCACGACGAACCGGACGGCGCCGCACGGCTGTTCGTCGGCCTCGCCCCCGGCCCGCCCTCCCGCGCCCTCGGCGTGCTGGAGGAGCTGCGCGCGGCGCTGGCGCACCCGCCCGCGCCGGTCACCGTACCGGCCAGCGCGCTCCAACGGGAGCTGCTGCGCCAGGTGATCGGGGCGGCCGAGCCCGCCGGCCGACACGTCGAGCAGTTGTCCTGGAACTGGCACGGGCCGCTGGACACCGAGCGCTTCACGGCGGCCTGGCAGTCCGTCTTCGACCACGAGACGGTGCTGCGCGCGGCCTTCGACTGGGACGAGCGCAGCACCGACGACCCCTGGATCGTGCTGCACGAGCACGCCGCCCCCGAGGTGACCCGGCACCGGCACGGCACCGCCGACTGGGAGGACCTGCTCGCCGCCGACCGCCAACGCGGCTTCGACCTGCGCCGCCCCGCCCTGCTGCGCGCCACCCTGGTCGACGCCCCGCCCGACGCCGAAGACGGGCCCACCACCCGGGTCCTGCTCACCTACCACCACGCGATGCTGGACGGCTGGAGCGTGCGGCTGCTGCTCCAGTCCTTCTACCGCGCGTACCTGACGGGCGGCGTGCTGCCCGGCGGCGAGCGCCGCCCCGACCTGCGCGACCACGCCCGCTGGCTGGCCGGGCAGAGCACGGACGCCGCCCGGCAGTTCTGGTCCACCCGTCCCGCCGCCGGCGCCGTGCTGCCGCTCGCTCCCGACCCGCGGCGGCGCGGCAGCGGCCGGGCCCGGCGCCGGCTCACCCCGTACGAGGCGGTCCGGCTGCGCGGCTGGGCGGCCGCCTGGGGCGCGGGCGAGAGCAGCGCGCTCCAGGCGGCCTGGGCGCTGCTGCTGTACCGCGCCGAGCAGTCGGACCGGCCCCGCCGCCCGGCCCGGGCGGTGCGGGTCGGCTTCGCGGTGACGGTCTCCGGCCGGGGCATCCCGCTGGACGGCGTCGAGCGGCTTCCCGGTGCCCTGCGCAACCCGCTGCCGATCTCCGTCCGGGTGCAGCCCGGCACCACCGTGCCGCAGCTGCTCGCGGCGCTGCGCGACGGCGTGCTCGACCTCGCCGGGTACGAGTGGGTCTCGCCCGGGCAGGCCCACCAGTGGACCCCGGGCGCGCGCGGAGAACGACCGAACAGCCTGGTCGTGCTGGAGCACCAGCCCGCCGCCGCGCACCACCTGCGGCTGGAGACCGACCTGGCCGCGCACGGCATCCACGTGGAGGGCCCGGCCCCGGTCGGCACCCTGACCGCGTACCCGATCACCCTCGCCGCCCACTACGACGCCAGCGGCGGGCTGGTCCTCACCACCACCCACGACCGCGCCCTGCTCGCCGACCGGGACGCCGCCGAGCTCCTCGACCAGAGCGCCCACCTGCTGCGCTGCTTCCCCGACCTGCCGAGCGGGTTGGGCACCACCGAGGTGCTGCGCTCCGCCCTGGCCGGGCAGCCGGCGCCCCGCCTGGGCGAGCCGGCCGCCGCCGGGGCTCCCGGGCCGCCGGGCCCCGCGGTGCGGCTGGACGTGCTGCGCCGGGCGGCCGGCCCGGGCGCGGGCTGGGTCCTGCTGCTGCCCCCGCCCGGCGCCCCGCACACCCGCTACCCCGCCACGGCGCGCGGCTGGCCCGGCCCGCAGGCGCTCGGCGTGCTGCGCCCCACCGGGGACGACCCGCCCGCGGCCGCGTACCGGCCGGTGCTCGGCCCGCTGCTGGAGTCCCGCGCCCCGGTCGCCCTGGTGGCGCCGCCGGGGCTGGGGGCCGTCGCCTTCGAGATCGCCCGGCTGGGCGCGCCCGCGCGGCCGCCGCTGGTGGTGCTGCTCGACGGGGACGGCGACCTGCCGGCGCTCGCCGGGCTGCTGACGGGCCTGCCGCGGCGCCGCTGAGGCCGTACGGTGGTCGCCATGGCCCGTTTCGTCCTCGTCCGCCGCACGCCGCTGCCGCCCGCCGAGTGCTGGGAGCGGCTGACGGCCTGGCCCCGGCACGGCGAGCGGGTGCCGTTCACCCGGGTGTCGGTGGCCCGGGGCAGCGGCCGGGAGGCGGGCGACGTCGTCCTGGCCCGCACGGTCCTCGGGCCGCTGCGCTTCGACGACCCGATGGAGCTCACCGAGCTGGTCGCCCCCGGCCCCGGCCCCGGCCGGGACGGGCGGTGCCTCCTGGTCAAGCGCGGACACCCGGTGCGCGGCTGGGCCGAGCTGCGGGTGCGGGCGGCGCCGGGCGGCGGCAGCGCGGCGGCCTGGACGGAGGAGCTGACGGTCGCGGGCCTGCCCCGGCCGGTCGGCCCGCTGCTGGACCCCGTCCTCTCCCGCTCCGGACGCCTGGTCTTCGGCCGGGTCCTGGACCACCTGCTGGGGCCGTAGCCCCCGGCCCCGACCCGTGCCGCCGGCGGCGGACTTGACCGCCCCCGGACCTTCCGCCACCATTCCACTAATCAACTAGTGAAATGGTGATGCGGCCATGCCGCGCCCACCGACCGCCGGCGAGGACACCGCATGACCACCGCACCACCAGCCCACGCCGCCGCCGCGGGCGCCGGGCCCCGGCCGCCCCGGTCCGACCGGTTCCGCCTGCGCGGACCGGCCTGGCTGGCCTGGCGTCAGAGCCGGGCCGCCGCCCGCACCTACGGCGCCGTGCTGCTGCTCGCCGTCCTCGCCTCGCTGGCCGTGCACTGGCGCCTGGGCGGCCTGTTCGAGGCCCAGGCGCAGGCCCGGGCCCGGCCCGAGTGCGACCTGGCCGACTCCTGGCGGCTCGCCGCCTGCCGGGACCCGTACCTGGACGGCATGTTCCTGGCCTCCTGGTACACCAGGGTGGCGCGGCCCGTGATGTTCGCCCTCCCGCTCGTGGTCGGCATGTCCCTGGGTGCGCCGCTGCTCGCCGAGGAGTACGAGCGCGGCACCCTGCGGCTGGTGCGCGCCCAGTCCGTCTCCCCCGCCCGCTGGCTGCGGGCCCGGCTGCTGGCGCCCGCGCTGCTGGTGCTGTGCGCCGTCGGGCCGCTGTCCGCGGTGGTCAGCTGGATCTGGTACGAGGACCTGCACCGCCACTGGAACCGGTTCGACTCGCCGTTCGCGGGCCTCGCCTACGCCTCGGTCGGGGCGGCCCCGCTCGCCTGGTCGCTGTTCGCGCTCGCCGTCGGCCTGGCGCTCGGCGCCCTGCTGCGCCGCACCGTGGCCGCCGTGCTCGCCACCGGCGCGCTGGTCCTGCTGACGCAGGGCCTGTTCCGCTACGCCCGGGTGCACTTCCTGCCGCTGGAGACGGCCACCCAGCCCGCCTCCGGCCTGCGCAACCCGGCCGGTTTCGACCCACCGCCCGGCGCCTGGCTGGTCGGGCAGGGTGCGCAGCTGCCGGACGGCACCCGGCTGACCGAGGGGCAGTGCCTGGCCGACTCCTCCCCGTGCGCCGGTGCCACCACCGCCTGGGGGCGCTACCACCCGGTGTCGCAGTTCGTGCCGATGCAACTGGTCGAGGCCGGGCTGCTGCTGGCGCTCGCCGCCGGGCTGGTCTGGTTCGTCTTCCGCCGCGTCGCCCGCTCGGCGGGCTGAGCCGGGGAGGCCCCCCGCCCGGCTGACGGCCCCGGCTCAGCCCTGCGGACCGGCGGCGGAGCGGGACCACTCCAGGTACTGCTGGCGGACGTACCCGCGGGCGTCGTCCGCGGTGGCGGCGGTGACGCCGTCGTGCTCGGCCAGCCGGTCGGCCGTGATCCGCGCCCGCACCACCTCCTCGCGGTCGGCGTCGCCGCCGGCCAGCGCGAGGCGGTCGGCCTGCGCCGCGGCCCGCAGCAGGTAGGCCCGCCGCCGGCGGGGCGGGCTCTTGGCGGTGCTCCGGACGCCGGCCAGGTACGCCTCCTCCGCCTCGGTGCCGGGGGCCGCCGCGTACGCCTGGGCCGCCGTGGGCACCGGCCCGACCGGCACGCACCGCTCGGGCCGGGGCGGCATCCGCGGCAGCCCGTACACGTGCAGCACCTCGTCGGCGAAGCCGGGCTCGTCGACGGGCAGCCCGCGCCGGCCGAACAGCGCGAACAGCTCGGCCAGGGCGCGCGGTTCGGCGCCGCGCGGCCGGTCGTCGTCGGTGACGTCGACCTTGCCGAGCAGCGGGCCCCAGGACCGGCCCGGCGGGTCCGCGAGGCGCAGCCGGAGGACCACCTCGTGGGCACTGGTCTCGACCTCCTCGTGGAACTCCATGGACAGGCCGCGGATCTCCGACCAGGCGTAGCGGCGCGGGACCAGCCCCCGGACCAGGGTGAGGCCGTCCTCCTCCTCGCGCAGCCAGAAGGTGTGCGGGGCGGCGACAGCCACCGCGGCGCCGACCAGCAGGCCGACGAGGCAGGCCTCCCCCGCACCGGCGGCACCGGCACCGACCAGCGCGACCATCACCACCAGGGCCAGCCCGCACCCGGCCCCGACGTTGCCTCCCCACCGCCGCATGGACGACAGCCGTACCGTTCGCATCCCGCCCCCTGCTCTCCCCTGCCTGTGGGCTCCACCGTCCCGTTCGCCGCCGGGCCCGGGCAAGCTCCGACAGCGAGCTGTGACGGCCCCGTGACGAATGCTCCGTACGGCACCCGGGCGACCCCGGCCGGGCCGGACGGTCGGGGGCGAAGCCCGGCCGGGCCGCGTCGTCTATCTGTCAGCCGGGCCGTCACGGGGGAAGCGCGAGCTGTCGCAGGGGAGCGCCGGCACCTTCCCCGGTGGCAGCATCCTGGTGAACGCCGCTCACCGTCTGCTGGTGGCCTGACTGTCCCGCTTCACTTCAGGTGCCGGGCGGAGAACCGGACCGCGGCGTCCGCTGCCGGCCCGCGCCGAGGCGGTGACCGCCATCGCCGGGAAGCCGCCGCCGGGCGCGACGACGAAGCTCGCCGCCACGGCGGGCACGAGGAGGACTGCGGTGAGCAGAAACCTGCCCAGCGGCATGTCGTCGAAGCGGCCGTCGGTGGCGGACCACAGCCATCCGGCCGCGTACAGCACCCCGGCGAGGAAGGTGATCGTCGCGCCCGTGCAGGCCGTACCGAGCCACCCCGCGCCGGGGACGGCGAGGGCACCGCCGGCGCCCGCCTCGCCCTCGCCGACCTCGCCCTGGACCCCGCCGCCCGCCTGGCCCACCGCGGCGCACGCCGGCTCGACCTGACCAAGACCGAGTTCGACCTGCTGGAACTGCTCCTGCGCAACCAGGGCACCGCGCTCACCCGCCACCAGATCTACCAGCGCATCTGGGGCTACGACTTCGACACCGACTCGCGCTCGCTCGACGTCTACGTCGGCTACCTGCGGCGCAAGACCGAGGAGGACGGCGAACCCCGGCTGATCCACACCGTGCGCAACGTCGGCTGCACCGCCAGGACCGCCTGATGCTGCGCACCAGGATCGGCCTCGTCGTCCTCGCCTCCGTCCTGCCGGCGATCGCGGTGCCCGTCACCGTCGACGGCACCCCCTACGGCGTCCTCACCCGGGGCCGCCCCGACGGGCAGGGAGCGGTGACGGTCGGCCAGACCTACGCCGGGGCCGCCGAGGTCGACGCGGCCTTCCTGCGACGGATCACCGCCACCAGCGCCGCCGCGGCGGCCGCCTGCGCCTGCTCAGCTGGCTCGTCATCGGCCGGATCCTGCGCCCGGTGCGGCGCCTGGCCCGCGCCGCCGAGCACATCACCACCACCCGCGAGCTGGCCACGCCGCTGCCGGCCGCCGGACGCGACGAGGTCGGCGGCCTCACCCGCGCCTTCGAGTCGATGGTCGGCGCGCTGCGCCGCTCCCGCGAGCAGCAGCAGCGCCTGGTCCAGGACGCCAGCCACGAGCTGCGCACCCCGCTGACCTCGGTGCGCGGCTGCGCCGAACTCCTCCAGCGCGCCCGCGGCCGGCTCGCCCCCGAGGACGAGGAACAGATCCTCGCCACGCTCGTCACCGAGACCGTCGCGCTCGACGAGATCGTGCGCGAGCTGGTCGAGCTGGCCACCGACCGGCAGACCGTCGAGGACCCGGAGCCGCTCGACCTGCCGGCCGCCGCCGAGGACAGCGCCCGGCGCTTCCACCGCCGTACCGGCCGCGCGATCACCGTCACCGTCGAGGGCCCGGTGCCGGTGCTGGCCCGCCCGCGCGCACTGCAACGCTGCGTGGACAACCTGGTCGGCAACGCCGTCAAGTTCAGCCCGGACGGCACCCCGGTGGAGATCCTGGTCACCGGCACCCGCCTGTCCGTACGCGACCACGGGCCCGGCATCGCCCCCGGCGACCGGCAGGCCGTCTTCGAGCGCTTCTACCGCGGCGCCGGCACCCAGGCCACCCCGGGCTCGGGGCTGGGCCTGGCCATCGTCCACGACCTCGTCGCCGCCGGCCACGGCACCGTCTTCGCGAACACCGCCCCCGACGGCGGCGCCGAGGTCGGCTTCCACCTCCCGCCCGCCCCGCACCCCTGACCACCCGTCGGGCAGCGGGCGCCGCCACGTGCCGACGGGTCCGAGGGCCCGAGGCCGGGCGCCGACTCCACCACCCGGGAGCTCTCCCCGCGAGGGCGGGGCCGTGTTCCAGCGGCACCTGTGGGCCGGGAAGCCGAGGAATGTCGGTGAGGAGTATGAGCACCGGCGTGGCGATGTCATTGGTGGTGATCACGCGCGCGGACGCAGGCCGGGCTGTGCCAGCATCACGTCATGCTGGTCCGAAAGGCCGACGCCGCGTAGGCGTCCGAGGGCCGTCCGTGCTGAGCGGTGGCGGCCACGCAGGGCGGCGAGTCCTGCCGACTCGCCCAGACCGGAGCCAAGCAGCAGCGCGGAGCGGTATCTCGTGTGGAGATCGACACCGTCCCTGGCACGCTGAAGGCATGATGTCTCCCGACGATCAAGAACTGACTACGGCCATTCGCGACGCTGACTCGCCGGACTGGGCCGTTCGCGCGGTGTCTGGAAGGCGGCTCGCTGCATCAGACAAGATCGACGAAGTTGCGAGCATCCTGCATCGTCTCCTCCTGGACGCCCAGGACACCGCCGTGGTTCAGGAGACGGCCGAGACGCTGCTGGCACGCAAAGACACGGCCGGCCTGCGCTGCGTGCTGCTGGCACGGAGTCGGGCGAGCGAGACCTGGACTGCCGACGAGATCCAAGCCGCCCTCGATGGTCAGCCTGACTGGATGACAACCGAAGGCGCGGATCGGCTGATCGCGCAGTTGCGCGGTCTGGCGGCGGACGAAGACGCCGGGGTCTGCGACGAAGCCCAACGGATCCTGGCGCGGTTGCGACCGCGCCAGGAGTGGGCGCGGGAATCGGAGCCGGAACCCTGAGTTTCGGTTGTTCAGGGTTGCTTCGCGGCTCACAGGCGGAGGTGTTCGAGGGGCTTCCAACGCGACCGAGTCGGCGGTGAGCGCCCCTGATCGGGAGGACGGACGGCAGCGAGGCCCGTGACGAGGTGCTCGTGGGGCAGTTTGTCGGCCGGCAGCAAGACCTCGATCAGCGCGCGGGTGTCGCCGGCGGGAGGCCCAACGGTGCGCCCGCCGGCCCGTGGGGGCGTGTCAGCCCGCCGGGCGCACCGTGGCCGGCCCCGTATGCTCCTGGCCATGAGCACCGCACCCCCCTCCCGCAAGCGCGACGGCGCCGCGACCCGCGAGGCGATCCTCGCAGCCGCGGTCGTGGAGTTCACCGAACACGGATACGCCGCGGCCGGGGTGCGGCAGATCGCCGAGCGGGCGGGTGTGACGGCGATGATGATCAACCGCTACTTCGGCTCGAAGGAGGGCCTGTTCGCTCAGGCCGTCGACCGGGCCTTCGCCCCGCCGACCGTGGTCGGCGACGAGCCCGCCGGCCTGGCGCACGCCCTCGCCCGCGCGCTCGCCGAGCGCACCGCCCGAGGCGCCGAGCGGCTCGACCCGTTCCTCCTGCTGCTGCGCTCGGCGCCGGACCCGGAGGCGGCAGCGATCCTGCGCCGCGGCGTGGAAGCCCACGTGGGCGCCCGCCTGGCGGGGCTGCTCGACGGCCCGGACGCCGAGGTGCGCGCCCAGCTCGCCCTCGCCCTGGTCGCCGGAACCTGGCTCTTGCGCAGTGTTGTCGGCACCACCGCCCTCGCCGCGGCCGAGGACGGACGCCTGGCCGACCTGCTCTCCGGCATGCTGGAACCGCTCGTCGCCGCGGAGCCCGGCGTACCGGCGTCCGACGCCGGTCCCGGCGCCGCCGGCGGGTGACTCCCGCCGGGCCCCGCCGGCTCTCCTCGGGCCGGGCCTCCGCCCGCTCCCGCGCAGCGGTGGTCCGGGCGGGGGCCGGTGAGAGGAGCCGGGTTCTGTCCGCGCGGATCGCCGCACCCGGTGGCGGGCTCCCGGTGGTCCGGGCCATCGCGGGGACTTCGACGCGACCGGTGCCCCGCCGTGCTCAAAAAGCGGAGCGGATGAGTCCGCCGTCGACGCGGATGGTGGCCCCGCTGACGTACTGGGCGTAGTCGCTGCACAGGTAGGCGACGGCCGCCGCGATCTCCTCGGGCTCGCCGAAGCGCTCCTGGTCGTTGGGGATCAGGGCCCGGACGGCGTTGGGCCGGATCTCCTCCCAGGTCCCGCCCCAGCCCTGGCCCGGCCCGATGCGGGTGATGAGGTCCCGAGTGGCGTCGACGAGGACCGCCCCGGGGGAGACGACGTTGGAGGTGACGCCGGTACCCTTGAGCTCGCGGGCGAGCGAGACGGCGAGGTTGTGCCGGGCCGCCAGGGTGGCGTTGTACTGCGGGAGGGCGTCGGTGGGTTGGGACGCGAGCCCGCCGCCGATGGTGACGACCCGTCCCCAGCCGCGTTCGCGCATCGCGGGGACCAGGTGCCGGATCAGGCGCACGCCCGAGACGACGTTCACGTTGTAGGTGTCGAGCCACTCGCCGGGCGTGGCCTCGGCCCAGGACAGGTGCCGGTAGAAGCCCGCGTTGTTGACGAGGATGTCCACGGGGCCGTCCGCCGTGGCGCCGCGGGCGACCTGCTCGACGCCGCCGTCGTCGGCGAGGTCGCCGACCACCGCGTGCGCCGTCCCGCCGGCCTCCCGGATCTCCCGCGCGACGCCCTCGGTGCGGCCCTCGTCCCGGCCGTGCACCACGACCGCGGCGCCCTCGGCCGCCAGCAGTTTCACCATGGCCTTGCCGAGCCCCGCGCTCGAACCCGTGACGAGCGCGCGCTTGCCGATCAGTTTGAGATCCATCTCGCGCTTCCCTCCCGTGCGATGAAGTGCCCCCGCCTCCGAAGTATACAGCTGTAGACTTCCCGGGGTCGGGAGCATGGGGGAGCCCGACTGCCTGGGGGTGGGAGCATGAGCGCGGCCGATCTGCACACCCTGAGCGGCGCCTACGCCGCGCACGCGCTCGACCCCGACGAGAGCGCCGACTTCGAACAACACCTGGCCGGCTGCCCCGCCTGTGCCCAGGAGGTCACGGAGTTCGCCGCGACCCTGGCACGGCTCGGCGGGGCCGAGGCCGTCCTGCCCCCGCCGGCTCTCAAGGCCCGGGTGCTGGCCGCACTGCCCGCCGTGCGCCAGGACGCACCCCACACCGCACCCGCCCCGGGCCGCCGTGGCGGGCGGCTCGCCAAGGGCCGGGCGAGACTCGCCCTCGCGGCCTGCCTCGCCCTGGCCGCAGGCGCCGGCGGCGTCGCCGTCCAGCAGCACCGGCAGGCGGAGCAGGCCCGGGCCCGGGCCGCCGCGCTCCAGCAGCAGCAGGACCACCTCACCGGCCTGCTCACCGCACCCGACGCCCGCACCGCCACCGCACCCGCCTCCGGCGGGCGGGGCGCGGGCACCGTGGTGTGGTCGCACAGCCGAGGCCAGGCCGCCTTCCTCGCCTCCGGCATGCCCGCACCCGCCCCCGGCACCACCTACGAACTGTGGTTCAGCGACGCCGGAACGATGCGCCCGGCCGGACTGCTGCCCACCGGCGACGGCAGCCTGCTGCTCACCGGAGCACTGGACGGCGCGAACGGCATCGGCGTGACCGTCGAACCGGCAGGCGGCTCCGCGCACCCCACCACGGCCCCGGTCGTGCTGCTGCACCTCACCTGAGCCCCGCCCGTTGCCCCGGCCGGCCGCCCGCCGGTCGGGACGACGGGGCGGCTGCGTAGGTGGGAGCGGAGAAGGGGTGATGCCGGAGGCAGCCGCCGTCGCGGCTTTCCGGTCGGCTGAACGGGGCCCCTCCCCCCGGCGACGGACCATGCTGCGCCGACTGGACCGCACCGCAGGGCGCGCTCGGCCTCGCCCTGAACGCCGTGGTGCTGTGGCCAGTCGGGTCCTGGGTGGGCTCAGCCGTCCGATGGAGGACTACACCGCGGAACGGATCGCGAACCAGCTCGCCTACCGGCACCACCGCCGGCCCGACAGCAGAAACCCTCACCTGCTGGGCAGCCGCAGCACGGCCACGACTGCCGCAGCGGTCGGCACCTACTGACCCGATCACCTCGTCAGGCAGTTGCCGTCGGACTCACCCGGCTCCGCCAGGGCCGCATCCCTTGAGCAGGCCGCTGCCACCGGCGCCGACACCCTGCACCTCGCCCACGTCCTCACCCTGGGCTCCGAGGCCAGCCTGCGGCACGCCGAGGCGGTCATGCCCTCGCTCACGGAACGACAGGGGCCCGCCGCTCGCTGCCCGGCGGTGGCAGGCCAGTACTGGTCGGCCACCTGCTCAGCGATCGAGACTCGAGGCGCAGCCGCAGGTGGCGCGGGAAGCACCGGGGTGACGGACCGGCAGCGGACATTTGTCTGCGTCCGCACGGACTGGGGCTTCCGTTCGCCGACGGGGCCTTCGACCTGGTGACCAGTCGGCATCCCGCGACGGTGTGGTGGTCCGAGATCGCCGGGGCGCTGCGGCCGGGTGGGACGTACTTCGCCCAAACACGTCGGGCCCGCCAGCGCGTGGGAGCTGGTGGAGTACTTCCTGGGGCCGCAGCCGGAGGCGCGCCGCAAGCGGCACCCCGACGACGAGGCCGCGGCGGCGGAGGCTGCCGGCCTGGAGACCGTCGACGTGCGCACGGAGCGGCTGCGGATGAAGTTCTATGACGTCGGCGCCGTGATCCACTTCCTGCGCAAGGTGATCGGGACGGTGCCGGGATTCACCGTCGAGCGGTACCGAGACCGCCTGCACGGGCTGCACGAGAGAATCCAGGCCGAGGGCCCCTTCGTGGCCCATTCCTCCAGGACCCTCATCGAGGCACACAAACCCGGGCGCGCGTAAGGGCTCGCGGAGGCAGGCGCATCCCCATGGAGGACGGGACGGGTGCGCGGGGGCATCCCTGTCCATTCCCAGGCATCCATGCGATGACGAGAAAATGAACACCTGGTGAACGAACGGCGGCTGGCACCCCCGCCCCAGGCCCTCCCGGCTCCCGCCAGGAGACCTCTCCGCACCCGACAGGCCGGACCGCGCACGCCCGAGGGAATCACCGCCCCCTGAAATACCAATGGCTTCAATTTGCCTAGTCTTTGTCATTCCTTTAATCTCTTGGCGCTATTGATCACGGGTCATGCCCCCTGTACACAGGGGGAACGACCTTGAGCGCAAGGACACACATGTCGTCGATACGACGCAGGCATCGCCGAGCCGCCGCTGTGGGGGGCGTCTCGGTACTGGCAGCACTCGCCGTGCTCGGTTCGTCCGTTCCGGCCCTGGCCGACGAGGAGGACGCGGCCGTGCGCGAGGCCGTCCTGGAGGCCACCCGCGCCCGGAGCCCCCTGGGCGAGCCCGTCACGGAGGCCGTCACCGCCGAGTCCGCCCTGCTCGCGGCGCAGGTGTTCGGCCGCAGGGTGGAGGTGCTGGACCGCAGGACCGAGACCTCCACCACCTGGGCCGACCCGGAGGGGACCCTGACCAGCACGGTCAGCGCGGGCCCCGTGCGGATGCTGAGGGACGGCCGGTGGGTCGACGTCGACGCCACGCTGCGGCGGCAGGCCGACGGCGACATCGCACCCGAGGCGCACCCGGGCGACCTGCGCCTGGCCGGCCCCGGCGGCGCCAGGGCGCTGTCGGCGCCGGCGGCGGCCGACGCCCCGGTGTCCGCCGCACGCGACCTGGTCACCCTGGGCACCGGCGACCGGAAGATCGGCGTGCAGTGGAAGGGCGGACTGCCGGCCCCCGTCCTGGAGGGGACCAAGGCGACCTACCCGGACGCCGTGCCCGGGGCCGACCTGGTGGTGGACGCCACCCGCACCGGATTCGAACAGTTCCTCACCCTCAAGCAGCGCCCCGCGGGCGACGCCGCGCCGATGACGCTGCCGCTGAAGCTGCCCGGCCTGAAGGCGGAGCAGCAGGACGACGGCTCGGTGGCCTTCAGCGACCGCAGCACCGGCGAGCCGGTCGCCACCATGCCCGCGCCGGTGATGTGGGACGCCCAGGTAGACCAGCGCTCCGGTGAACGCAAGCGCACCGCCGGGGTCCCGATGACCGTCACGCAGGACGGCGACACCGTCGAGCTGCGGCTCACCCCGGATCCCGGCTTCCTGGCGGATCCGGCGACCCAGTACCCGGTGACCATCGACCCGGCCACGGACACCCTCTCCGTCATGTTCGACACCTTCGTGCAGGCCGGGGACACCACGGACCAGTCGGCGTCCACCGACCTCAAGCTGGGCTGGCCCGGTGACTACGCCGGCTCCGCCAAGCGCACCGCCCGCTCCTTCCTCACCTGGGAGACCGGCCAGTTCGCCGACGCCCTCGTCACGGACGCCAAGCTGGAGCTGTACAACTACCACTCGTGGTCGTGCGACAAGCGCGGCTGGGAGGTCTGGGCGGCCGATCCCGCGGACACCTCCACCCGCTGGACCAAGCAGCCCGCGCTGAAGCAGAAGTTCGCCACCTCCACCGAGACCCGCAGCGGCGCCTGCGGCAACGCCGGCTGGGTCGGCGCGGACGTGACGGAGCTGGCCAGGACCTGGGCGAGCGCCAAGGCGGCCACCGGTTCGGTGGCGCTCAAGGCCGTGGACGAGTCCGACACCTACGCCTGGAAGCGCTTCTACTCCTCGGAGGCCACCGAGGACAAGGCCCCGAAGCTGACCGTCACCTTCAACTACCGCCCCAGGACCGGCAGCAACCTCCAGGCCGGCCCGCCCTTCCACAGCGAGGGCGGCGTCTACAAGGTCGACAGCCTCACCCCGACGCTCCGCTTCACCACCGAGGACGTCAACGAGGACGACAAGGTCCAGGGCACCTTCGAGGTCCGGGACAAGGCGACCGGCGAGGTCGTCACCCAGTTCAACTCCCCGGCCGTGCGGGCCGGCGGGACCGCCTCCGCCACCGTCCCGGCGGGCAAGCTCGCCAGCGGGCGCGCGTACACCTTCCGCACGACCACCTTCGACGGCCAGCACTACGCCAACGGCTGGTCGGAGCCGGTGACGTTCACCGTGGACACCGCGTGGAAGCCGGGCGCGGCCATCGACGCCCTCGGCGCGGCCAACGCCGTACTGGACGCCGCCGACATCACCCCGGCCTCCACCAGCGACAGCAGGTACGCGGCCATCGCCGAGACGGCGACCGGCACCGTCACCGTGCCGCGGGACCCGAACGCTCCCATCGAGGTCAAGCCCGACGACATCGCCGCCGTCGGCATCGGCTCCGCCGCCCGGCGGCAGGGCGTGAACATCGGCGGCAGCGTGGTGTACGCCGACGCCGCCTCCGACGTGGACACCGTGGTCCAGCCCACCCTCGCGGGCGGCAGCCGCACCCTCCAGGTCATCAAGAACGCGAACGCCCCGCACGAGTACCGCGTGCCGGTGTCCCTGCCCGCCGGCACCAGCCTGCGGCAGGAGCCCGACGGCTCCGTCGTGATCGTCCCGGCGAACCCGGACGAGCCGGTCGCGGCGATCACGGCCCCCTGGGCGAAGGACGCCCGCGGCAACGACGTCCCCACCTCCTACCGGCTGGAGGGCGCCACCCTGGTGCAGCGGGTCGACTTCACCGCGAGCACGGCCTTCCCGGTCGTCGCCGACCCCTGGTGGAACCCGTGGAGCTGGAACTGGAAGCGCACCGGCAAGGCCGTGAAGAACGCGGCCAAGAAGTGCGGCATGGGAGCGCTGTCCGCCTACGTCCCCGTCCAGGCCCACCACGTGAGCGTCAACATCCAGCGCGCCCGCAACGGCCTGCGGCTGGTGAAGTTCGCCGGCGGGCCGTGGGGCTACGTCACCGTCGCCGGAGCCGGCTGCCTGATGGGCACGCTGTCGTGAGCGGCCGCGGCCGCCTGGCAGCCCTGCTGGGCATGACCGGCGGGCGCGGTCCGGCCGGCCCGCGGGCGGCGGCGGTGGACCTGGCGGTGCTCCTGGCCGCCCTGGCCGCCACCGTCCTCGCCGGCCGGGCCCTGGGCCTCGACGCCTGGCTCGCGATCCTGCTCGGCGGCTGCGCGGGGGCCGCGACCACGCGCATGCGCCTGGGCGCCCGCCTCGAACGCCGCAGACGGCGCTGAGCGCGGGGGGGGGGGGGGGGGCGCCCCCCCCCCCCCCCCCCCCCCCCCCCCCCCCCGCCCCCCCCCCCCCCCCCCCCCGCACCCCCCCCCCCCCCCCCCCCGCCCCGCA
>NZ_JBISAI010000038.1:0-13987 GCF_044391605.1 Kitasatospora sp. NPDC018619 | reverse complement strand
CTCCGGGCGGGGGGGGGGGGGGGGGGCCCCCCCCGCGGGTGGGGGGCGGGGCCCCCCCCCCCCGCCCCCCCCCGGGCGGCCCGGGGGGGGGGGGCCCCCCCCCCGCCGCCCCCCCCCCCCGCACGGCACGGCTCCCGGGGCGCCACCGGGACCGCGCGCGGGTGGCCGGGGCCCGTACCCGCGCGTCGCGGTCCCGCCACCGTGGAGGGCTCCGGCCTGCGGCGCGGCTCGACCCGCGATGCGGACGCCCGCGACTGCG
The DNA here is from genome assembly GCF_044391605.1 of Kitasatospora sp. NPDC018619. Lineage (NCBI taxonomy): Bacteria > Bacillati > Actinomycetota > Actinomycetes > Kitasatosporales > Streptomycetaceae > Kitasatospora > Kitasatospora sp. NPDC018619. The sequence goes on along the minus strand of NZ_JBISAI010000038.1, from coordinate 13,728 downwards.
GCCAGGATGAACCCGGCAGCAGTCGGTGTCCGGGCCCGGTGGGCACGGACACCGGCCGGCACGAGGGAGCGACGCATCCCATGCACACGGTTCTGGGCGCCAGCGGGCCGATCGGCGAGGAACTCACCCGGGAGCTGTACCGCGGCTTCACCCACGACATCCGGCTGGTCAGCCGCAACCCCGAGAAGATCCACGACACGGACCAGCTCGTCAGGGCCGACCTGACGGACCCGAAGGCCACCAGCCGGGCCGTGGACGGCAGCCAGGTCGCCTACCTCACCGTGGGCCTGCCCATGGACTCCGGCCTGTGGGAGCGGCAGTTCCCCGTCATGATGCGCAACGTCATCGACGCCTGCGCCGCACACGGCACCAAGCTGGTGTTCTTCGACAACACGTACATGTACCCCGGCACGACCGCCCCGCAGACCGAGTCGACCGCCTTCGCGCCCAACGGCCGCAAGGGGCGGGTGCGCGCGCGGATCGCGACGGCGCTGCTGGACGCGATGAGCGCGGGGACGGTGGAGGCCGTCATCTGCCGGGCACCGGAGTTCTACGGCCCGGGAAAGACCAAGAGCCTGACCAACTCGCTCGTCTTCGACCGGATCAAGGCGGGCAAGAGGCCGTTCGTCCCCGTCAGCGCGAAGACCCGCCGCTCCCTCATCTGGACGCCGGACGCCGGCCGCGCCATGGCCCTGATCGGCAACACCCCGGACGCCTACGGCCAGACCTGGCACCTGCCCGTCGACCGGCGCCTCCTCACCTACGCCGACATCGTCCGGGTCGCGGAAGGGGTCACCGGCCGCCGGATCCGCTACACCGTCCTCCCCCTGGCCGCTTTCACCGTCGGCGGCCGCTTCGTCGGGCCGCTCGGGGAGGTCCGGGAGCTCCTGCCGCGCTACCGCGGCGACAACGTCTTCGACACCTCGAAGTTCACGGCCCGCTTCCCCGACTTCCCCGTCACCTCCTACCAGGAGGGCATCACCGAGATCCTCGCCTGAGCCGCGCTGCCCGCCCGCCCGTCTTCCCACCGGCCCCGACAACCGCACCCCGACAACCGCACCCCGACCGCCGGCGAGGACATCCCGCAGCCCGGCCGGTTCCCGGGCACCGTCACCCCGCGCACGGGAGCGGGCCCCGCACCTGCCGGAGCCGTCCCTCCGGGCACGAGGCGGGGAGTCAGGTTCGACACGTGCGTCTTCACCGCGGCCGGGCCGAGGTGCAGGGAGGCGGCGGTCCCGCTGTTGGGCAGCCCGGCCCGCGATCAGCCGCAGCACCTCCCGCTCCCGGTCGGTGAACGCGGCGGCCGGGGCGGGCCGGCCGCCCGAGGCGCCGTTCCAGGCGGGGCGGCCCGTTCCACCAGGCGGCGCGGCACCGTCGGGCTGTAGGGGCTGCCCCCGGCCGCCGCGCGGCGCACGGCGTCGAGGACGGCGGGCGGCTCGACGTCCTTGCCGAGGAAGCCGCAGGCACCGGCGTGCGGGGCCGCCGACGGGGGTGGCGGCGTCGCCGGGAGAGGGCCGGGCCGGTGTCGCCCGCCAGGGACGCCGGCCAGGCCTCGACGGTCATTCGTAGGTGTACTCGACCTCGTTGCTCTTCTCGTCGTCCGCGAAGGCGACGACCTTCACGGTTCCCGAGCCATCGGGAAGCTTGATGTCGAGGTCCGTGTAGTTCCCGTAGTCCTCCTGGTCCCATTCCTCGTACCCGATCTCGGTGTCCCCCCAGAGCACCCGGGTGGCGGCGCCCAGGTCCCCTCTGAGCGTGACGTACCCGGCACCGTCCGATCCGTGGGGGCCGGTGATGCTGTCGATGTGCGGGGCCATCGGTCCAACCTTTCGACGTCGGCTTTCGTGGAGTCCGGTGACGACCCGATGACGCGGGAGAGCCCCCGGCCCCCCAACTCTTCGGGAACGGACCGGCAGCCGCAACGAGACAGGCGCAGCACCCGCGCCCCGCGGGGAAGCCTTCACCCGCACGGTTCATCTCGGGGCCCGTCCGACGCGCACGCCAGGAGGGACGACAGCACCGGCAGTGCCGGCGGCAGCAGCGACGGCCGGAAGGCGAGGGCGGCCGAACCCGACGGCGGGGCCGGCACCGAGCCGGACAGAAACCAGGCGGCGGCAGACCGGCGGCGGGACGGCGACGGCGCAGCAACACCGAGGCCGGGAGAGGAGCCGGGCCCCCAGCGACGGCGCCCCGCAGCACGACGGCGGCCGGCGGACGCGGAGCCGGCCCTGGGGTGACGCCCGGAATCGACATCGTGGCCTTCGACCCGACAGGTGGCCGCTTGCACGGGTGTGCCCGGGCAGGTGCGGTGCCGCCGCCGGTACGTCACCCGGACGGGCTAGTCTCCGGCGGCCCGCCGAAGCCCCGCCGAGGCCCCGCCGAGGCCACGGGCCCGGCCCCTTCCGCCGACTTCCGGCCGAAGGCCCGGCGGCCCGGGTGCGGGCGGAGCGGACGCGCGCCATGTTGGTGACGGGACGGGAGCACGGTGCGCCGCGCGAGCCCAGGCAGGCTCGGCCTTGTCCGGGTGCACCCCCGACCGCGTGTCTCCGGAGGGAGCCGGCCATGGAATCCGGGCAGTGCGATGTCCTGGTGGTCGGGAACGGCATCATCGGCCTTTCCGTCGCCTTCGAACTCTCCCAGCGCTCGCGTGACCTGCGGATCGCGGTGATCGGTCCCCCCGCCCGTGACGGGGCGGCGTCCGCGGCGGCGGGGGCCATGCTGAACTGCTTCGCGGAGGTGACGGGTTCGACGCTCGCCCACCCGGCGTCCGCCGCGAAGTTCGCGGTGGGCCGGGCGGCTCTGGACGCGTGGCCGGCCTGGCTGGACAAGGTCCACGACGCCGCCGGCGGGACGAAGCCCCGGCTGCGGGACGGCACGTTCGTCGTCCTCGGGGCGAAGGCCGCGGACCAGAGCATCGCCAGTTTCCACGCCATCAGGGCCGCGCTGGCCGCGCACGAGGAGCCGTTCGAGGAGGTGGCCCCCGCGGACATCGAGGGGCTCAGCCCCGAGGTGAACGCGCGGCCGGTGCGCGCCCTGCGCCTGCGGGAGGGGTCGATCGACGCGCGCGAGGTCCTGGCCCTGCTGGAGAGCGCGGTGGAGTCGCACGGCGTCGGCATCGTCCCCGCGACCGTGGAGGAACTCGTCATCACGGGCGGTCGCGTGGCGGGCGTGCGCCTGTCCGGCGGCGCGAGGCTCTCGGCCCCCACCGTGGTGGTGGCGGCCGGCAGCCTGACCCAGCGCTTCATCGAGCAGCTGCCGCTCGGCTCGGTGCCGCCGATGCTGCACGGCACAGGCCTGGCGGTGCAGACGCTGCGCTCCGCCACCGCGCCACAGGGGTTCGACCAGGTGGTGCGCACCCCGAACCAGGCCGGAGCGTGCGGACTCCACCTGGTGCCGATGCCCGAGCGGGGCCGCGAGTACATCGGCGCGACGAACATCCTCTCCTTCCGCCCGCCGCAGGGGCCCGGCGTCGGCGTGTCGTTCAACCTGCTGCGCAACGCCTGCGAGCAGCTCGACCACCGGATCGGCACCTCGCACGTCAGCCGGTGGCTGGTCGGTCGGCGGCCGGTGGCCCTGGACGGGCTGCCGCTCATGGGCCGGGTCTCGACGTGCGAGGGGCTGGTCTTCGCCACCGGCATCTACCGGGACGGCTTCCACAGCTCGCCGGTGATCGCCCGCCACATCGCCGACGTCGTGCTCGGCACCGCGGTGAGCGACCCCGACTTCGAGCACTTCGCGGCGGAGCGGGCGCCGATCGAACGGACGACCGTGGCCGGCTCGATCGACGACTTCGTCGACCACGAGACCGACACCGCCGTCATGCTCGGCGTGCAGCTCCCCTACTGCGTCGACCACGAAGCGCTGCCGCGCCTTTACCGGCGGACCGCCGAGGACCTCGTCGAGCGCCTGGGCGAGGACATCGCCCTGCTCCCCGAGGTCCTCAACGCGCTGAGGAACGAGCCGGACGACGGCTTCGCCCTGTTCCTCCCCTACCTGCGGGCGGCCCGGGCGTGGCACGGAGGCACGAGGGCGGGCAACGGCCGCGCCCCCGCGGCCGCCGACGGGCCGGTCCGGCCCGCGCAGAACGCCCACGCCGGCCCGTCCGCGCCCGCCCGGTGAGCCCGGAGGGAGGCCACGGCATGGAGACAGCCCTGTTCCAGGAGGGTTTCGAACGGTACGACCTCGCCCGGCACTTCGGGGGCCTCCCGGCCGTGGGCGGCGACTACGAGGCCCTCGTGCGGGAGTGCGCGGGCCTCCCGGCCGATCCGTACGCGCCGGACTCCGGCCGCTACCGGCGCTACGCCCGCGGCATCCTGTTCCCGTGGTCGGGGCAGCTCACCTGGGTCCCGCCCGCGACCGACGAGGACGGCCGGCCGGTGCACCACTTCACCCAGGGCGACAACAACCCGGAGTTCGCCGACCTGCGGGCCTTCCCCGCGGTCGCCGCCGACGTGCTGGACCTCGGGCTCCTGCGCCGGATCGTCGACTTCGACTTCCGCCGGACCAGGTGGGACGCCAGGGACTCCGCCTGGCCCCTGCACGTCGGACTGCACCTCATCAAGCAGTCGGTCGACCACCCCGGGGACGAGGCCGTCAGCTCCCCGAACGCACTCCACCAGGACGGCAACGCCTTCGTGTTCTGCCATCTCGTGTACCGGGAGAACGCGGAGGGCGGGAACAACGTCATCTCCGAGCCGCAGCTGCGGGGCCGGCGCCCGGAGGCCCTCCCCGAGGGTTCGCGCCTGGGCGACTTCACGCTCACCCGCCCGCTGGAGGCCTACGGCATCGTCGACAGCATGGTCACCCACTACGTGGCGCCCCTCAGGAAGGGCGCCGGGGAGGCGGCCGGCGAGCGGGCCGTCCTGATCGTCGGCTTCACCCCGATGGGGCGCCGGCTGCGGCCGCCGGACGGCGGCACGGGCGGCGCCCACGGCGGACGCGGCGCGAAGGGTGGGCCAGGATCACCGCGACTCACGGGGAGCCGGCCGTCATGACCGACCTGTTCGAGCAGTTGCGGCCGCTGCCCGAGGCGGCCGCCCGCTACCGGGAGCAGGGGTGGTGGCGTGAGGAGACCTTCCTGGACGACCTGAGCGACGCCGCCGCGCGGACACCCGACCGGCGCGTGATCGTCAGCCGGCGGGCCGACCGGGAACAAGCGATCACCCTGACCTTCGCCGAACTGGCCGAGCGGGTGGAGTCGTTCGCGGGCGGCCTGCACGCGCTGGGGGTACGGCCCGGCGAGGTGGTGGCCTTCCAGTTGCCCGACTGGTGGGAGACGGCCGCGCTCACGCTCGCCTGCTGGCGGGCCGGCGCCGTGACCATGCCGATCTCGCTTCGTTTCGGCTGGCGTGAGATCGGCCGGATGCTCGCCTCCACCCGGGCGGTGGTCCTGGTCACCGCCGACCGCGTCCCGGGCCGGGAGCACACCGACGCCCTCGCCCGGCTGGCCGGGGGCCTGCCGACCCTGCGCCACCGCGTGGTCGTCGGGGACGCGGCCGCCACCGGCGCGCTCGACTTCGACGCCTCGCTGCGCAACGCCCCGCCGACCGCGCCCCGGGACGCCGCCCTGGGGCCCGACGAGGCCGCGACGGTGCTGTTCTCCTCCGGCACCACCGGCAGTGCCACCGCCGTGGTGCACAGCCTGAACACTCTGCACGCCGCGGCCCGACGCCCGCTGGTCGTCCCACCGCCGGCGCCGGGCCGGCCGTTCCCCGTGCTCACTCCGCTCAGCCACGGCGCCGGCCTGCGCAACGGTGTCCTGCGCCCGCTCGTCCACCGGGCCTGCGCGCTCTACTGCGACGAGTGGGACGACGGCCGCTGGCTCGACCTGTTCAGCACCTACCGGACCGGGGCCCTGATCGCGCCTCCGGCCATGCTGGAGTCCCTCGCCCTCGAACAGCGACGCCGCCCGCGGGACCTGCCCGACTGGGAGGCGGTGGCCGCGATGGCCGCGACGCCCTCGCGCGACCTGGTCGCGCTCCTGCGCGAGACGCTGAGCAGAGGCGTCGTCAACTGCCTGGGATCCACCGAGGCCGGCGCCATGACCGCCACCGGGCCCGCCGACCCGCCCGAACGCGCCAGCCGCAGCGTCGGCAGCCCTCTGCCCGGTATCGAACTGCGCATGGAGCCGGCCCCGGGCCACGACCAGCCCTCACCGGTCGACCTGCGCGGCCCCTCCACCTGCCTGGGCACCTTCGACCGCGACACCGGCCGCCTGCTGTGGCGCGCCGCCGACACCGACGGCTGGTACGCCACCGGGGACCTACTGCGCCCGGACGGCGAGGGCGGCCTCGTGTACGCGGGCCGGGCCGCCGACCGGATCTCGGGCAGCACCCAGCTGATGATCCCCGTCCTGGACGTCGAGGCGGAGCTGCGCGAGCACCCCGCCATCACCGACGTCGTCCTCGTCGGCTACCCCGCCGAACACGGCGACCTGCCCTGCGCCGTCATCGTCCCCGCCGACGGGCCCTCCCCCTCCCTGGACGACCTGCACACCTGGCTGGCCGGACGCGGCATGACCGACTGGTACTGGCCCACCCGCATCGAGACCGTCCACCGCTTCCCGCGCAACGAACTCGGCAAGGTCCGCAAGAACGTCCTACGGGCCTGGCTGACCGGCGAGCAGGACCTGCCCGGCACACCCGGTCCCACCGGCACCGGTACACCGCCCGGCAAGACCACCGGGCCGGCGGCAGCGCCGTGACCCGCCGGCCTTCGACCCGGGCACCGGCCAGTAGGTGCCTGGTCCCGACGTCGTGAAGCTCGAAGGCATCGGCCTGCACCGGCGTCGGGCGGCCCCGGGACCGTGCTGCGCCTGTTCCGGCCCACCGCTCGCGGGTCCGCCGGAAGTCCCCGCCGGTTGCTCTCGAACCGGAGGCAGTAAGGGATTGCAGTGATATCAGCATAGTAATCCCTTCACCCATTTGGCGGGCACATCGTTCGAATAGCGAGGGCTAGGCTTCATTGCCGGATCCCAGGAAATTTCCCCAAGAAATTTCCCGAGGCGACCACCTGCGCGAACAGGTGGCCAGTCATATTTTTCGGGCCACCTGGAGAATCGAACACGAGAGGGGATGATCACCGTGACGAACCACTGGAACGGGATGCCGGCCACCCAGCTGGACACGGTCTGGATCAAGAGCAGCGCGAGCGCACCGAACGGCCAGTGCGTGGAGGTCGCACCGACGGCGGAGGGGGACGTGGCGGTCCGGAACTCGCGCCACAAGGAAGGCCCCGCACTGCTGTTCACCCAGGCCGAATGGGCCGCGCACCTGGCGGGTGCCAAGGCCGGTGAATTCGACCACCTGATCACCGGCTAGCATTACACCGAGAATATCGACAGCGGACACGCGGTCCCCGATTTATGAGACCATGAGACCGTTTACCATCCGGTCTCTCTCACACTGGGGCCCGTGTGTCCGTTTTCGACGCTTCCGAGGCATTCAAGAAGGGTGTCCCGAAAGGCCGCCCGGCCGCCGATCTGGAGAAGAACCCCACCGCGGCGGCCGTGGTCCTCAGGGCCGCGCTCCGCACGCTGCGCCTGAGCAGCAAACTGAAACAGACTGCCGTCGCCGCCGGAACCAACATGTCGCCCTCGAAGCTGTGCAAAATCGAACGCGGAACCGCCCTACCGCAGCCCCGTGACGCGGAGATCCTCGCCGACTTCTACGACCTTCCCCCCGCGCACCGGGCGTGGCTGGTCATGCTCGCCAAGCAGGCCAACCACCCGCAGGCGTGGCAGCAGGCGGGCCTCGTCGCTCCCCCCTTCATGGAGCAGCTGGTCGGCCTCGAGCCGGCGGCCGTCAGGCTGTGGACGTTCGAGGCCGACCTCATCTCCGGCCTCCTGCAGACCGAGGCGTACATGAGGGCCGTCATGGCCAGCTGCCAGCCGCCCCTCGACGCAGACGAGATCGAGCAGCGGGTGAAGCTGCGCCTCTACCGGCAGACCACGGTCTTCGCCGATCCCCCGGAGTGCATCTTCGTCCTCGACGAGAGTATGCTGCACCGCCGCATCGGCAGCCGGGAGACCATGGTCGAGCAGGTCGACCACCTGATCGACGTCTCGGCGGATCCGAGGATCCGGATCCGCATCCTCCCGCTCGACGGCAAGCAGGTTCTGTGGGGCGGCTGCTCCATGACCCTGCTCGACTTCGGCAAGGAGGCCACCGGCCTCCCCTCGGTGATCTACCTGGAGGTCGGCGACACCGGCAAGTACTTCGTCAAGGACGTCGAGCCGGAGGAGAAGGGCGCGCCGTCGTTCGACCGCCACAACACCACCCTGACGATGCTCCTGAAGGAGACCGCCAGCCGGGACGACAGCCTGGAGATGCTGAAGGAGGCCCGGCAGCGCTTCGCCCGCTGACGGGCCCACCTCCCCGTCAGACAACGCGGGCGACCCCGCCGAACTCGATCCATTCGTGGGTGCGCTGAGCCTGACGCCGGCGAAGGTCGGAATCCGGCCGCCAGCGGGTGACGTCCACGAGGTACGGGTCGAGGACGGTCAGTCCGTCGAAGTAGCGGCGCACGTCGCGCTTCTCGCGCACGCGCCCCCAGTTCCCGCCCGTCCCACGGGCCATCAGCTCGGTGACCTCCCGCCGGACCCGCTCGTCATCGCTGACCAGCTGGCAGATCACCAGGTAGCTTCCGCGCGCGAGGTGCTCCCGCATACGCTCGATCATGGCGGCCGGCTCCTCGGCGTCCTTCAGGCAGTGGATGACGGACACCCACAGGGCGGCCACAGGCCGGCTGAAGTCGATGAACCCGCCTTTGGACGCCTCCTCCACGATCCGCGAGGTGTCGGTCATGCTCGCCTCGATGAACCTGGTGCCGTTGTTCACGTCCAGCGACGTACGGCCGTGCGCGATCACGATCGGGTCGATGTCTATGTAGGCGACGCGGGCGTCCTGGTGGACCTCCTGGGCCACCTGGTGCACGTTGGGCCTCGTCGGCAGGCCCGAACCGTGATCGAGGAACTGGGTGACCCCACATTCCCTCGCGAGGAACCGGACGACTCTCTCCAGGAACCACCGGTTGTTCAATGCCAGTTCGCGGCTGCTGGGAGCGATCTCCAGGAGGTCTTCGCAGGCCTTCCGGTCCGCTTCGAAATTCATCTCGCCGCCGAGCAGGAAGTCGTACATGCGCGCTGCGCTCGGAACAGAGGTGTCAATGGCACGCTCTCGCCAACCCTCGGTGCCCACGGTGCCCCTTCCGTGGCCGGATCAACCCGGGGTTCTCCCCGGGAAGTAGGGGTCTCATCGTAGGCATGCGCAGACGGTTTCACCACGACGACGACCAGGCGGCCGAAGCGCCGGTAGCGCGCCGTGGCGAACGGGAGCGGATCTACGCAGGTCGCGCGCCACCTTGCGTCGCCAGGCTCCGCTCAACCGGTGTGCAGAACATCGACAATGAGTGTCATGCGCGCGCAAGGATTCGAAGTGCAGCACGCAGTTCCACTTCCGCGACCCCTTCACTGACCCCCATCAGCCGGGCGGCCGTCGACGGATCGAACCCCAGCCTGTACCGCAGGAGGACCACGTCGGCGCGGGAGGCCGGCAGAACGGTGTGCAGCCAGTCCGCCGACGGCCGCCCCGGTGCGCCGCACCGTGCAACGGCGTCCCTCAGCAGAGCCCAGCAGACGGCGGACGGTTCGGGGCACCCCATCACCGCGTCCCAGTCGGCCTCGACGCAGCCGAACGTCCACGCCACGGCCTCCGCCGCAGCCGCCACGTCGTCCAGCCGCGCCCGCGCGTACCTCCCGTACGGCAACCGGTACAGCTCGACGAACCCCTCGAAGCCGCTGCGCGCCCGAGAACTGCCGTACCCGGCCCCCGGTCGCGGAACAGCGCCCGGGGTTCGGCCTGGTAAGTGCGAGCGCATGCGCCCTCCTGTCGTTCCTCGACTCCCACACCGCAGCGACGGACGGGGCGGCCCTCCCCGGGGGAAGAGGCCGCCCTGCCGACGTCGGATCGTCCGCACTCGCCGACCCCGGAGCACCACCTCCCTGGTGACGCGGAGCAAGCACAGGAGCAGCGCCGTCCGCGAAGCGGCGATCGGCCCGGCGCCCGGCGCCACCCACGCGATGCGCGGAACCGCGAGCAGGCCGCTCAAACATCCGACGATGGCGATTACCTCGTATGAGGGCATGGCCCACCGCACGGAAAATCACTGCTAGCTTGGGAGGGATCGGTGTACGGCAGAATGCGCTGCCGCACCCCACGGAGTCGGGCAAGCATGTCTTCGTCTCTTTGCACTCGCTCGGTTCCGTGCACGAACCCCGGGCGCGGTGGGGCGACCGCGCCCGGGGCCGTTCCGGTGGACCGGCATGAACATCAACCTACCGGCACTTTCAGCCCGTACGGCATTTGAGGCCGAACCCCGCAATTTCCGCGCGCCAGGGCACAACAGCTCGAACGCAAGTCCGCCGGCTCCGTGCCCGCGGCGCCCGCGCTGGGCGGGTCGGCCTGCCGTGGTGGACGCTGCCCGCTGTGCCCCCGCACTGATCGCCGCAGGGGCGGCACGGCGCCCGAGCACAGGAAAGGTCCCGGGGGAACCGCAGAAGTTCGCGGACGGCGAGCTGCCTGTCTGACGTCCCGGCGGCCGGCCCGTGCCGTCAGCCGCCCACGGTAGCCGGTGCCCATCCGGAACGACGGCCAGGCGCCCGGCACCCCGGCCCGGTCCCGCCCTGCGGCGGGGCCGGGCGCCTGCGGCCAGGGGCGACCCGGCGGGACCGGCAAGGCGGCCGGTGAACCCTGCCCGGCCGGGCAGGCGCGGCGCGTCGTCCACAGCGTCGGCCGCGTCGCGCAGATGGTGGCAGGCCATCGGAAGACGAGTGCCGCGCAGGCCGTCGGCGGCGCGAAGGGCGCCCTCGGCCCCGGTCGGCAGGCCACCCCCGGCGTACCGCCGGGCCCTCGCGCCGGCGGTCACGCGCTGCTTCGGGGTGCCGCCCGTTGCCTCCGGTTGCCTTCCGGCCGGGGGCGATACCCGACAGGGCCCGCTGCGCCGAGGCTCGGGAGCCGGAACGAGTGATCAACCGGTTACCCGGCACCTTCTCAGGCGGGCGGGGCCGCCTCCCGGCCGACGTGGCTTCGGCCGGGCCTCCCGGGCCCCCGAGCGCCGGGACCGGTCAACGGGCGCGCGTGGACCGGGGACCGGTCCGCGGACACCTGTCCCGTGGTCGCGGCAGGTGCCCGACCGACGGGCGGGCACCTGCGCGTGTCAGCCGGGCGGCATGTCGACGCTGGTGGCTCAGCAGGCCGAGCAGCCGGTCCGGAGGGCGCCTTTCCGGCACGTCCGGGAGCTGACGGCGCGCGACATGCGGGGAAGTACTTGACCACATGTCAGGAATGAGTGTGGAATCTAGCACTAGTGCCCGATTTATGAGCCTTTTACACCCATGGGGCTTTTCCGGGCACTCGTTCGCACTGTTCCCGAAAGGTGGGTCTGCATGGACTGGTTGAGAGGGCGGCCCCCGGCCGCCTGGGCCACATCCCGGAGTACGGGATCGCCACCGTCGCTGATATCCGGGCCCCTGGCGCGCCGGGGAATGTCCCTGGCGCTGGTCCTCGCGCTGGTGCTGACCATGCTCAGCCTGGCCGCCGTGTCATGGGCGGCGACGGTCTTCCAGGTCGACGGCCGGTGGGTTCCGAACACGCCCACCACACTCGCCTCCGGTGACGTGGTCACCGCCGAGTGGCGGGTGAACGTCAACGACGACGCCCAGGCACCGGCGAACGAGTTGGTGGACAACGTCACGCTGAACGTCACCCTGACCAACGGGCTGTTCGACGCGCTGCCGGGCCTGTGCCTGACGACCGGGGTCTCCCCGGCGTCCTCGCTCTCGACCGACAAGAAGACCCTGACCTGCAACCTCGGCACGCATGCCCAGGGCACCGCCGCGGTCCTGCAGACCCCCGTGGTGGCCGACGGCCCGACCGGCAGCCAGGTCGGCGCCGAGGCGACCATCAACGGCCAGAAGGCCGCCCTCCCCGCGCTGAACATCGCCAACGTCTTCGGCATGGACATGCGCTGGGCGGTCGGATCGGCCAACTCCAGCCAGGGCGCCGGCTACTTCGAGGTCGACTACGAGTGGACGCTGAGCAAGGCGCGCCGCAGCGACCCGGGCCCGCAGACGATCAGCTACGACCTGACGATCGCCTCGCAGCAGGGCGGCCGGGTCCAGCTCGCGCCGCAGGGCTGCACGCCGTTCTCGATCGCCGCACCGGCCAACGGTCACCCCTGGTCGGGGGGCAACCACCCGGCGAACCAGACAGCCCCCTCGGTGGGCAACTGCCAGATCACGCAGACGGGGCCGAACACCTTCCGGCTGACGATCTCGGGGATCGACTACGACCCGGCCTCCCCGCCGACCCTCGACTCCGCCGGTGACAAGCTGCCGACCGATCAGGTGGCGCTGGCCTCCGGTTCCGTCTGGGTTCGCGTGCTCACCACGGTCGACGGCTCCGCCGAGCTGAAGGCGAGTGCCCCCACCTACACCTCCACCACCGGGCTGACGGTGCAGGACGACCCGTCGAACAACACCGAGTCCAAGTCCTGGACCACCCCGGGTACCTACTCCTCCGGCTGGGGGCGGAGCTACACCGGAAGCGGCGGCACCACCTGGGACGACACCTACCGGGTGGCGGCGGGCAGGAACATCGCGCAGTACATGGACACGGCCATGCAGAGGCACACCGAGCGCCCTGACGACCGCCTCGTCGGGCTGTGCTCGGCCCTCGACACCAAGTACGTCACCTTCAACGGGTTCAAGTGGACCAACCCCGCCGGCGGCGTCAACGGCGCCGTGGTCGAGTACTACACCGGCAACGACGCCCATCTGGACCCGGCCAACGCCGGCTACGACCCGAACGGGTTCGACTGCGGCACGAGCGGGGGCTGGACCACGGCGGTGCCCGCCGACCAGACGCAGGTGAAGGCCGTCCGGGTCACGGCGACCCAGGGCCAGATGGAGGCGGTCGGCGCCACCAACATCAACCAGAACGTCTTCCAGACGATCAAGCCGAACGTGCCGGCCGGCACGGACGTGTGGAGCTTCTTCTCCGGCATCCAGGACGCTCCGCTGAACAACTGGTGGAACGGGACGGGGTGCATCCTGGACACCCCGGGTCTGCGCTACCCGTGCACGACCGGCTTCCGGGACCTGGTCCGCATCACCTCGGCCTCCCCCGCCATCGAGAAGTCGGTGGACCGCGCCGTCGTCACGCCGGGTGCCCCCGCCACCTACACGCTGACGTACTCGGCGAACGGCTCCGGTGCGATCCCGGCGACGGTGGACGGCTTCAGGATCGTCGACACCCTCCCCGCCGGCGTGACCTACGTCCCGGGCTCCGCTTCTCCGGAACCGGCGGTCACGACGGACGGGTCGGGCCGCCAGGTGCTGACCTGGACGCTCGACAAGGTGGCCACCAACGCCGACCACGCACTGACCTACCAGGCGGTGCCCTCCGGCTCGGTGACCGCGGGCCAGGCGCTGACCAACGAGGCCACGGCCTCGTACGGCGGGATCACCACGATCCCGGCCAAGGCACAGGTGACGGTCGCGACCAACGGGTACACCACGATCGGCAAGAGTGCCGACAGTCCGTTCATCCCGAACCTCAAGGGTGACGGCAGGGGTTCGGGTTCGTGGACGGTGACGCTGCGTTCCTACGACCCGGCTCCGCAGGCGTTCACGGACACGATCGACATCCTGCCGTACCGGGGTGACGGCCG
>NZ_JBISAI010000037.1:0-43394 GCF_044391605.1 Kitasatospora sp. NPDC018619 | reverse complement strand
TTCCGGCTGTCTGTGCGCCGCCAGGGACTCGAACCCCGGACCCGCTGATTAAGAGTCAGCTGCTCTAACCAACTGAGCTAGCGGCGCCTGCTGACAGAGAAGACTCTAGCAGCGCCGTGCGGCCGAGCCAAAATCGAATACCGGTCGCCCGGCGTTCACCCGCCGGTCACGACGGCCGCCCCGGCGGGAACCGGCGCGCCCGGCTCGCGCGCCGCCCGGACGCAGGCCCACAGCACCACCGCGGCGCCGGGCAGCCGGGGGAGGCGTTCCGCCGGGGCGACGAGCCACCGGCCGGCGCCCTGCCCGGGGGAGTCCGGGCTGTTCACCATCCGCTGCAGGGGCGGCACGGTCACGGCGTCCCCCCGGCCGTGGCACAGCAGCGGCGGCACGTCCCGGGCCCACTCCTCCCAGGCCAGCAGCCGGCGCAGCCGGGGCGCCGCACCGGGCTGGACGAACAGCAGCACCCGCCCCCGGTGGACGGCCACCGGCCCGCTGCCCGGCCCGGACGCCCACAGCTCGTCCAGCACCCGGCGGCCGAACACCGCCGGCATGCTGATCACGTCGAACGCGCGCCCGCAGGGCAGGACGGACGGCGCCCAGGGGTGGCTCTCCCACAGGGCGCGCATGCTGCGCGGGTACTCGCTGGCGGAGGCGAGCCAGGCCTCTCCCGCCGCGCCGACGCACTCCACCGACGGGTGCGTCACCGAGGGGTACGTCACCGAGGGGTACGGCACCGACTGCTGCGTCACCGACTGCTGTGTCCAGATCTCCACGGGGAGCAGCCTGCGCGGTGCGGGCCCCCGGCGGGACGGAAAGCGCGGTTCCCCGGACAGCGCGGCCGGGGACGGCGTACCCTTCCCCGCCGCGCATATGCCCGGGGCCCGTGCCCGGCGGCGGCCGGGGGTGTCAGTCCTCCTGCCGGCGCGGCTGGAGCAGGGTGCGGCCGTACTCGATCATCTTGGCGGCGTAGTCCGGGGTCCAGTCGGCCCGCTGCGCGACCTCGGCGTCGGACAGCGCGTCGAACCGGCGCGGGTCGGCGAGCTGGGCGGCGGCGACCGCCTGGAAGTCGGTGGCCCGCTCGGCGGCGGTCCGGAAGGCCAGCGCCAGCTCCGTGGAGCGGCGCAGCAGCTCCGCCGGGTCCTCGATCGACTCCAGGTCGAAGAATCGTTCCGGCTCGGGTTCGGCGGACTGCGGCTCGAACAGCAGTTGCACCGGGCGTACGCGCCTGGTGGGCTCGGACGACTCTGGGGAGTCGGGCATGGACGGACACCTCCGGGTCTCGGACGGGGGGAAGGGATCGGCTCCGGGCTGCGCCGCCCGGTCGTGGCCGCCGTCCATTGTCTCGCGGCGGTGGCCGGTAGCGGAACGGTGCGCACGCGAGCGCTATTCCCCCGCGCACGCCCGGCGTGCGCCTCGCACGCCGCGCATCCGGATCGCATGCGAACCGGTTGTCCCGGTGTACCCGACCGTCCGACGAAGCCGGAGTGAACCCCGTGCGCGTGAGAAGAGGCCTTACGGCCGTCGCCCTTTCCGTCCTGTCCCTCGTGGGCGCCCTGCTCGCGGTCGCCGCCTCCGTCGCGCCGCCCGCCGCGGCCGCCGAGACGGCGCTGGTGGTGACCGGGCGGCCGAGCGCCCCCGGCGGAGTCTCGACGGCGACCTGCCCGCCCGGCACCCACCTGACCGGCGGCGGCTACCGGCTCCGGCCGGACGCCGCCGGCCCGGTGCGCGCCGACGGCCCCACGCAGGACGCGACCGGGTGGAGCGTCCAGGCGGAGCGGGGCACGGTGGTGGCCTACGCGGTCTGCGAGACCGAGGACTGACCGCCGGGGCCGGGCCGCGGCGGGCGGCCCGGCCCCGCGGCGGCTACCGCAGGCCCCGCGGCGGCTACCGCAGGTGGACCCGGTGGCCGCGCAGGTGCTCCAGCACCTGGTGGTTGGCCTCCCAGCCGTCCGGGAAGGCCACCGGGACGCCCAGCTGCACCGGCTCCGTCGCGGGGTGCTCGTCCAGCAGCTCGGCGATGCCGGCCCGGGCCACCACGATGCAGGCGTGCCGGTGCCGGGAGGCGAGCACGCAGAGCCGGCCGGTCTCCAGGTGGAAGGCGGTCGCGTCGGGGCGCCCGGAGAGCGGGTGCAGCACCACGGTGACGTCGTACTCGCGGCCCTGGAGGCGGTTCGCGGTGTCGACCGTCACGGCCGGCCCGGCCGCGCCGTCCACCGGCACGCCCGCCTTGAGCAGCGCCGCCCGCACGGCCGCCGCCTGGTCCCGGTGGGCGGTGCCGACGGCCACCCGGTCCGCGGTCAGCGGCGCCTCACCCTGCTCGGAGTGGGCGGTCAGCCCCCGCTCAAGCAGCCGCCGGACGGTGGCCGCGACGGCCGCCACGGCCTGCGGGTCGGTCCGTACGGTGTGCCGGGCGGGCAGTTCCAGCAGCGCCCAGCCGTGCTCGGCGGCCCGGTCGATCACCGCGTCCAGGGCCGAGCCGTCCGGGCGCTCGGCGGCCGTCAGCCGGCGGTCCCCGGGCCCGGTGCCGGAGCGGAACGGCGTGTACGGGTAGAACGCCCGCGAGATCAGCGGCGCGGCGCTGGCGGGCAGCCGCCAGGAGACCGGCAGCCGGTGCGGCTCGATCTCCGGGTTGTGCGCCAGCATCGTCACCACCGCACTGCCGGAGGGGTCGTACGACAGCCCGGCCCACTGGTCGGTGCCGACCACGGTGAACGGGTCCAGCTGGCCCGGATCGCCGACGAACAGCGCCCGCTCGAACAGTCGGGCCACCGCGAGCAGGGCGTCCGAGCGCATCTGGTACGCCTCGTCGACGATCGCGTGCCGCCACGGGGCCTCGGCCCGCACCCACTGCCACTTGGCCGAGGTGGAGATCACCACGTCGTGCTCGACCAGGTCGGCGGCCTTGTCGGAGGGCGTGACGTTGGCGTGCTTCAGCACCTCGGGGCCGGGCCGGGAGTCCGCGGCGTGCAGCCGACCGATCGTCAGCTCCGGCGCCTTCTCGGCCAGTCGGCCCACCAGGTCGTCCACCTGGCCGTTGGTCTGGGCGACGATCATCAGCCGCTCGCCGGCCCCGACCAGCTCGCGCGCCGCCCGTACCACCAGCGTCGACTTCCCGGCGCCGGGCGGGGAGTCCACCACCACGCCGCGCGGGGCGCCGGCCGGCGGACGGACGGTGGCCGCCAGGATCCGCGCCACCGCGGCGTCGGCGGCGGCGCCCGGGGCCTGCTCGCCGGGGACCTGTTCGGGGGGCATCGGACGGCTCACTCCCACTCCTCGGAGGCGGACGGCGCGGGTACGGGCGCGGCACCGGGCGGGCCGCCGTGGGTCCAGGGGGTGTCGTCCGGCTCGGGCAGCGGCGCGGACTGGCGCACCGTCAGCTCGAACAGGGTGAAGGTGACCGGCTCGCCGGGCTCGGGCAGGCTGCCCGGCTCCGGATCCTTCCGGCGGCCCATGCCGGAGAGCACCCGCAGGGTGAGCAGGCCCTCGGCGGCGTCCACCGCGACGATCTCCGCCTTCTGCGGGGACGCCCCGTGCACCCGGTGCACCTCCCGGCCGGGGTCCGCGTGCGGGCGGTCGACGGTGCGCACGGTGACCAGCGGGCGCGGCTTGGGGGAGCGGCCGGTGGTGTCCCGGTCCGGCACCACCTCCGTGACCACGCCGCTGAACGCCTCGCCGGCCAGTCGGTGCTCGGCCATCGCCAGCGGGTCGTCCAGCGCCTCCTGGACGTCGAGCCGGGCCTGCTCGCGCTCGCGCTGGGCGAGCTTGCGCGCGGCGGTGACGGCGTCGTCCTGCCGGGGCTGCGGCGGCTCGCCGGCCGCCAGCCGGTCCCGGTGGCCGGTGTAGGACCAGCGGTCGCCCGTCCAGCGCTCCGCCAGGTGGCCGGCCGGCGGCAGGGCGCGCAGCAGGTCCAGGCCCTGCCAGACGTCCCGCCAGGTGGGCAGCAGGACGGCGGCCAGCGCCTCCTCCAGCGCCGTCACCGCGGCCCGCACGGCCGTCCGGGCGCGGGCGGCGGCGGCCTCGTCGCGCTGTTCGGTGCCGTGCTGCAGGGCGTTCACCGCGGCGTCGTAGCGGGCGATCGCCGGGGCGAGCACGGAGGCGTCGAAGTGCGGGTCGGTGGCCGGGCCGGCCGGCGGGTGCAGCAGCTGCCCCCGGTCGTCCCGGGCGGACTCGGCCAGCTCGGCCGCCTCGGCGCCGGTCAGGCCGGGCGGCGGGAGGTGCCAGGCCAGCCGGGCCGCCAGGTGCTGGTCCTCCAGGTGGCTCTGGCCGGTCGCCCAGTGCCGGGCCAGCAGGCCGGTCATCGGCAGCAGCACCGAGGAGCCGGGCACCTGGGCGCGGTCGGTGAGGTGGGTCAGCCAGCGGCCGAGCAGCGGCACCCGGGCCGGCGCCGGGTACGGGCCCGGCTCCTCGTCCTCGGCGGTGCGGCGGAAGCGCGTCGAGCGGCCGATCAGGGCGAGGTGGTGGATGCCGGCGCTGTTCGGCACGATCAGCTGCGGGGCGTCCGTGCACAGCTCGCGGAAGACCTGCGTCTTCTCGCCGGTCTCCGGGTCCTTCTCGGAGCCCTCGATCCGCTCGACGTCCTCGGCGAAGGACTCCAGGTAGGGCAGCAGGTCGGCGGCCAGCTCGGCCAGGAAGTCGAACCGCAGGGTGCGGTTGAGCGGCTGCGGCACCAGGTGCAGCCGGGGGGCGTCGCGGTCGGTGCCGAGCATCACCGCGAGCGGGGCGCCGGACTCGCCGGCGGCGGTCAGCGGGACCAGCACCATCGGCCGGTCGGACAGGTGCCGGTGCCGGACGGTGGCCAGCGGCTCGGCCCGGCCGCTGCGGACGGCCTCCAGCCGGGCGAGGGTGGTCAGCAGGCTCATGCCGGAGCCCCCGCGGAGCCCGTCCCCGGCGCACCGGCCCCCGGCGCACCGGCCCCCTGCGCACCGATGCCCAGGGCCTCGGCGCGCAGGGCGGCCGCGTAGGCCAGCCGCTCGGCGGCGTCGTCCGCGCCGTCCAGGTCCTCGCGCTTGGTGCCGGCGGCGGCCAGCGCCCCGGCGACGGTGCGGATGCTGCCCAGCTCGCCGCGCACGCCCCGGCCGAGCTGTTCGACCCGGTCTTCGCAGCGGGCCCGGGCGCGGCAGTGGAAGCCGAGTTCGCAGGTGGAGAGGCAGTCCGGGCTGTACGCGGCGGGCACCGCCTCGACCGCGGCGGCCAGCTGCTCGGCCGTCCGGGCCGGCTCGCCGTCCTCGTCGGCGGCCAGGTCGAAGTCGGCGCCCGGCGGCAGCAGGGGCAGCAGCCGGCCGATGCCGGTCATCCGGCCCAGTTGGCGGCGGGTGGTGGCCAGTTCGCGGCGGACGTCCACGGCGACCGCCGTGGGCCGGTTGCCGAAGTCCTTCGGGCAGACCAGCAGCACGCTGGTGCGCGGACTGCCCGGCAGCCGCTGCTCGGTGTACGGGTCCTCGGCGAGCGGCTGCCCGGCTGCCGCGGCGGCGGCCCGCTGGAGCGCCAGCACGTACACGGCGGCCTGCCGGGCGGCGGCGCCGACCTTGGCCGGGTCCGCGCTGCCGTCCAGCACCGGGAAGGACTTGATCTCGACCACCGTGCACCGCCCGCCGTGCACCACCAGGGCGTCCGGCTCCAGGTAGGCGGTGCTGCCGGCCACCTCCAGCCGCAGCATCGGGTGGTCCAGCAGCGTCCAGGCCCGCGGGTCGGCGGCGGCCCGGGCCAGCGCCTCGGCCGTCCGGTCGGCGCGCACGGCCGGGCCCGAGCGGTGCAGCAGGTCCGGTACCAGGAGCGGGGCGTGGCCGTCCGCCGGGAGGCCCAGGTGGTGGCGGAGCGGCTCCAGCAGGGGCGCGTAGCCGTCCGCCTTCAGCCGGGACTCGAAGACCAGGCCGCGGGCGATGGCGAAGGGGGACTGGCCGAAGGGGGCGGGGCGGCCGAGCCGGGCCGCCAGCGCCGACTTGTCGACCCCCGCGGCGTCGAGCACCGCGCGGCGGTGGCAGCCCGGATTGGCGGCGAGCGCGGCGAGGGAGCGGGCGTTCAGACTGCGCTGCGGGGCCGGTCCGCGCAGCTCCGCGAGCCGCTGGGCGAGCGGCTCAGCGGGCCCGCGGGGCGGCACGTTCGTCGAGACGTTCATGGTGCGGCCCAGTGTCGCATCCGGGTCCGACAATCCGGTGCGGACCGGTCGCTTCCGGGGCCGCCGGGGCGGCCCCGCGATCGTGGCCGCCGTCCGGGTGGGGGATCATGGAGCCCGGTGCTCGATGGTGAGACCGCCGACCGTTGCCACCGCCTGCCTGCCGCAAGGAGCCCCCATGCCCGCCCGCATCGTGCTGGTCCGCCACGGTGAGACCGAGTGGTCCGCCACCGGCCGCCACACCGGCCGCACCGACATCCCGCTGACCGAGGAGGGCCGGGCGATGGCCCGGGCCCTCGGCGCCCGCCTCGCCAAGGCCCCCTGGAACGGGCTGCCGGACGCGCTCGTCTACACCAGCCCGCTCGGCCGGGCCAAGGAGACCTGCGAGCTGGCCGGCTTCGGCGACCGCGCGGTGGAGCGCCCGGAGCTCATGGAGTGGGACTACGGCCGGTACGAGGGCCGCACCGGCGCGGACATCCGGGCCACCGACCAGCCCGGCTGGCTGATCTGGCGCGACGGCGTGCCCGGCGGCGAGAAGCTCTCCGAGGTGGCCGCCCGGGTGGACGCCTTCCTGGCGGGCCTCAACGCGGAGCACGGCGTCCCCGACCAGGACACCACCGTGATGCACTGCGCCGACCGGGACGTCGTCCTGTTCGCGCACGGCCACCTGCTGCGCATCCTGACCGCCCGCTGGCTGGGCCTGGCGCCCGAGTACGCCCAGCGGTTCAAGCTCGGCACGGCCGCGCTCTGCGTGCTGTCCTGGGAGTACGGCGCTCCGGCGGTGGAGGTCTGGAACGACCTCTCCCACCTGGAGGGCCTGACCGCCGGGCACTGAGCCCGCCGTCCGCCCGGGGCGCCGTGCACCGGGCCGGCCCCGGCATGGCGTCAGGCGGCCGCCGCTCGGTCGTACTCGGCCAGGAACCGGCCCACCTCGGGCACGGCGCCGTGCGGGCGCAGCCGCCCGGCGGTGTCCGCGAGCATGCTCCGGATCCGGGCCGAGCGGACGTCGCCGAACAGCGCGACGGCGGCCGAGCCGTGGTGCGCCGCGCCCGCCAGGTCCCCGCGGCCGAGCCGGTCGTGGGCCAGCTCGGCGGTGTACAGCACCCGGTTGCGGACGAAGTGCGGCTCCTGGAGCGCTATCGCCCGTCCGGCCCGCTCGCTGGCGCGGTCCCAGTCGCCGAGCGCCGACCAGCACTGCGACTCGAGGCCGGCGATCTCGGCCTCGCCGAAGAAGGACATCCACTCCGGGTCCTGCCCGCCGGGCCCCCGGTCGAACAGGCCGTACGCCCGGCCGAGCGCCCGCTCGCAGGAGGACCGGTCCCGGAGCAGCGCCCAGGCACCGGCCTCGCGCATGGCGAGCAGGGCGAGCAGCCGCTCGGAGCCCAGGCCCCGGGCGGCGACCTGCCCGGCCTGGGCGGCCCGCAGCGCCTCCCGCGGGCGGCCGGCGTCCCGGGCGAGGAAGGCGCTGTTGCAGAAGACGTGTGCCTCCAGGGCGGAGTCCCCGGCCATCCGGGCGGTGGCGAGCGCCTCCGAGTAGAACGAACGGGCGTCCGCGAGCCGGTTCGAGTCATGGGCCAACCAGCCGACGGAGATGGCGAGTTCACCCGCCCCGCGCTGGAGCCGGCGTTCCGTGTCGGGGGTGTACTCGCACTCGTTGAGCAGGACGTAGGCGTTGCGCAGCGACTGCCCGGCGAGCTCGTACAGGGCGTCGGCGCCGTGCGCGTCGTCGGCCAGCCGGATCTCCCGGACGGCCTGCTCCACGCCGAGTGCCTCGGCGGCACCCACCCGGCGCAGCGGTGTCACCGGCCCGGACCGTCCGGGCACCAGCGGTTCGCCGCCGAGCAGCGACGGTGCGGTGAACTCCGCACCGGGGGTGGCGCCTTGGCCGGTGAGCACGCCGGAGGCGCGGTCGGCGCCGACCGGGCGGCCGGCGGCCGCGGCGGGTCGGTCGATGCCGATCACGGCGGCCAGCGCGGTGGTGCCGCCGGCCAGGAACGTACGGCGACGCACGTCGTCGTTCTCCTCGTCGAGATAGGGCGATCCATCGGGCCCCCGGGGCACCGTCCCGGCGTTCGGCCTCGGGGGCCCGTCCGGAGCGGCTGGATCCGCGTACGGCGAGGCAGCGTACGGGAGTTGAGTGGAGAGTGGTGAGCGCGGGGCGGGCAGGGGCGGGAACGTCGGGTGGAGCGGAGGGGGTTCGCCCCGCCCGTCGGGCCGGTCCGCCGGGCGGCGGCGGACGGCGGACCGGGGGGCGAAGCCGAGGTCGGTGAGCGTGCGGTCCGGCCACATGTGCCGGAACACCCGCTCGTAGGCGTAGTTGGGGCAGCGGATCTCACCGGACTCGACCCGCCCGACGTAGCGGGCGTCGCAGGACACGTGCTCCCCGATCTCGCGGGCGGCCCTGCGGACGGCCGTGGCGAACTCGCCGGGTGAGCGGTCGCCGCGCAGTGCGCGCATCACGAGGTTGGGGGTCGGTCGGTTCGGCTCGGCCGGTGGGGTGGCTGCCATGGGCCGAGAGTACTCGGAGTCACCGACCGGACACATTCGGTTGGTGGGACATGTGCTGACAACTCCGGGCAAAAGGGGCGATGTTGCGGGATATCTGCCATGAAATGCCATGCCTTGCTGTAAGGCGCCCCGTGGCCTGCGCCACGGCCCCCGCGTTGTCCTGGTACGACGAGAAGCCCGCGTCGTCGCCCGGCCCGTCCCGGCCCGGCGGCCCCCAACGGCCGTGCTTCCGGACCCGACCAGGTACAGGAGGGCCACGATGGCCACCGGACTGCCGCAGTACCGACCCGTCCTCGGGGGAGTGCTCGCCGGCGCGGCTCCCGCCCTGCTCCCCGAACCCGCCGAGGACCGGACCGCCGGCCGGGGGCCGGGCGGAGGCGGTCGCGTCCCCCGCGGCGGCCACCGGCGGGAGCGCTCCCTCCCCGACGAGGGCGTCCTCGTCACCGGCTGCGACACCGTGACCGTCGCCCTGCGGCACGGTCTGGAAGCCGTCGACATCCTGAGACTGCGCCGCGCCTGCGGAGCCGTCCTGCAGAGCCGCAACGGCAGCACCGTCTCCTTCCTCGTCCCGGCGGGCACCTGGGAGACCTGGCACCTGCCCGGCAGCTCCTGTACCGCCGGCGCCCTGGTGCCCGCCGCCACCGACCCCCGCTGGGTGATCCCCCCCTCCGGCACCGGCCCACGGGCCCGCTCCACCGACGCCTGGGTCCTGCGATCCGCCCTCTGCGAGGCCGCCTGCACGCTCACCGCGGGCGGCCTCGGCCCGTTCTAGCGGGCGGCCCGCGCGGACCCGGCCGACCCCTCCGCGGGCCCCGGCCGGACCCCGGGGCACGCCCCTGACCAGCGGGTGTCCTCCGGCAGCGGAGATAATGGCCGCCATGGGACGAAGCAGCAGGGCCGCGCGCGGCCCGGAACCCGAGGCCGCCACCGGACCGGGCGGGCGCAGCCACGCCCAGGGCCCGCTCAGCCGGCCCGTCGGTTCCGGACTCGCCGAGCTGCGCCCCGACCGCGACCGCCCCGCCGCCTGGTCGCTGCTGATCGACGGCGCCCCGCAGTCCCTGGTCGACCTCGCCGACCCCACCCGCCTCGGCTTCGAGTACCAGCGCCGGCTCGGCCACCTGATCGACCTGGTCGCCCCGCCCGGCCGCCCGCTCACCGTGCTGCACCTCGGGGGCGGCGCCCTCACCCTGGCCCGCTACACCGCCGCGACCCGGCCGCGCTCGCGCCAGCAGGTCGCGGAGATCGACACCGCGCTCACCGAACTCGTCCGCGCCGAACTCCCCCTGGAGCGCGGCTGGCAGATCAAGGTGCGCGGCGCGGACGCCCGGAGCGTGCTGGAGCGCACCCCGGAGGGCAGCGTCGACCTGGTGATCACCGACGTCTTCTCCGGGGCCCGCACCCCGGCCCACTGCACCACCGTCGAGTTCACCGCCCTCGCCGCCCGCGCCCTCGCCCCCGGCGGCTGGTACGCCGCCAACATCGCGGACGGCGGCGCCCTGCCCTTCGCCCGCTCCCAGGTCGCCACCCTCGCCGCGGTCTTCCCCGAGCTGTGCCTGATCGCCGACCCGGCCGTGCTGCGCGGCAAGCGCTTCGGCAACCTCGTCCTGGCGGCCGCCCACACCCCGCTCCCGATCGCCGAGCTGACCCGCCGCGCGGCCTCCGACTCCGCCCACGCCCGGGTCGAACACGGCCGCGCCCTCACCGACTTCGCGGCCGGGGCCGTCCCGGCGACGGACGCCACGGCGGCCCCGTCCCCGGAGCCGCCGCCGGGGGTGTTCCGCTGACGGCCCGCCGGCCGCGGCCCCGGTCCCGGCCGGGCTGAGGCCCGACGCCGGTGGGGCGGCGCGGATCGGCGGCCGGGGGGCGCGTGCGCGGCGCGGGGTTGCGCGCCGCCCGGAGCTGCGCGCCGCGCACCGGAAAACCGTTGGCGGACGATCGAGTCGCGGCCGACAATGGCGCTGCCGTCCGCCGCCACCGATCCGAGGGGTGCCATGGAGATCAGACCGGCCCGGCCCGAGGAGGCCGCGCAGCTGACGGGCATCGCGCTGCGGTCCAAGGCGTACTGGGGCTACGACGAGGCGTTCATGGCCGCCTGTCGCGCGGAGCTGACGGTGGACGCCGGGCTGATCGAGCGGTCGGCCACGGCGGTGGCCGAGGAGGGCGGGCAGCTCCTGGGGTTCGTCGCGCTCTCCGGCGTGCCGCCGACCGGGTCGCTGGACCTGCTCTTCGTCGAGCCCGGGGCGATCGGCCGCGGTGTCGGCCGGGCCCTGTTCGAGCGGGCCCGGGGCCTGGCCGCGGCGCTCGGCCTGCGCCGGCTCACCATCGACTCCGATCCGAACGCCGAGCCGTTCTACCGCGCGATGGGCGCCACCCGGATCGGCAGCGCCCCGTCCGGCTCCATCCCGGGGCGCGAACTCCCGCTGCTCGCCCTGGACGTGGCCGCCGCCCGCGGCCTGTCTGACAACTGATCACCGTGCTGGTTCGCGGAGCCAGCGGACCGGGGAGGCCAGGACGACTCCGGCGCGGTGACGGTCGGCGAGCTCGTCGGGCCCGGTCGCGATCGCACGGAACTGCTTGAGGCGGGCGAAGCATCGCTCGACCACGTTCCGGTCGTGGCGGGCCGCCCGGCTGGAGTACGCCGTGTCGCCCAGCAGGCGGTTCGGTGCCGTGCGCGGGCGGCCCGTGGCGGCGCGCGGGATGCGGATGCCGTCGAGGGCTCGGCCGAACGCGGTGGCGTCGTCGACGCTGCCCGGGTGAGCACGACCGACAGCGGCAGGCCCCGGCCGTCCGTCATGAGGTGGAGCTTGGTGGTCAGCCCCCTCGGGACCTGCCGAGGGCCCGGTGCTTGTGCGAGCGTCCCGTACCGCTCGGGGAGACCACGCCGCGGGCCCCGGTCCGCTCACCGCCCGGATCCCGCGCCGCCGCAGGTGCTCGCGGATGGCCTCGACGGGTAGGCCCGGTCGCCCAGGACCACGACGGGTCGGGTGCGGGGCCTGCCGGTCGCCCTGGGCACGCGCAGGGCGGCCATGACGTGTTCGAACGCGGGCGCGCCGCCGGCCTGGCCGGGCGTGAGGTGGGAGCACAGCGGGCGGCAGCGGCCGTCCGCGGCAAGGTGGATCTTCGTTGTGAGTCTGCCGCGCGGGCGTCCGAGGGCGTGGTGGCCGGGTTCGTCGGCCGGGGCTCCTTCTGGCGGGCCCCGGCCGCGTTCTGGTGCGCTCGCACGATCGTGGAGTCGACCGAGACGACCCGGTCCAGGTCTCCCTCCGCGTCGGCCCGGGCGAGCAGGGCGGTGAAGACCCGCGCCCGGGTTCCGTCGATCGCCCGGTTCCGAAACCGGGTGTGGACGCCCTTCCAGGAGCCGTACCCGGCGGGCAGGTGCACCCACGGCGAGCCGGTCCGGAACCTCCAGGCGGTCGCACCGATCACCTGCCGGTGATCGCGCCACCGCCCTCCCCGCCTCGGCGTCCGGTCCGGTAACAACGGCTCTGTCCGCGCCCACTGCGCGTCAGTCAACGGCACGACCAGGCCAACGACCCGATGATCGGAGAGAAATGCCTTAGCGGCTCTCCCACGGCGGCCGCGCCCGGCCGCCGTGGGAGGCCGTCCTCGCCGGTGCCGGGCCCGCGTCCTCGTCGCCGTACAGGGCGAGGCCCGGCCCGCGCGCCGGGCGGGTGCGGGGGCCGTTCAGTGGCCGCTCGGGAGCCCGCGGTGCTTGCACATGGCCGCGCCGGTGAGCAGCAGCCCGGCGGCGATGGGGGCGAGGACGGCGGTCGCGGTGGCGGAGCCGGCGCCGGAGGCGGCCGCCGCGGCGGTGTCGGCGATCGCCATCGCCGCCGGAGCCGGACCGAGGCCCGGTGGGGGAGGCGGCGCGGGCGCGGGGCCGGGGGCCGGGCCGGGGTCGCCGTCCTCGACGGAGGTGGCCGCCGCCTCCCGGAGCAGGGGGTCCGCCGCCGCGGCCTCGCGCTGCCGGGGGACGGCGGGCTCGGCGGCGCCCTCACGGCGGCGGGCGGCGGGGTGTGCGTCGGCGGGGCCGTCCTCGCGGGAGGCACGGGGGCGGTCGGTCCGGGCCTGGGCGGGGGCGGTGTCGAGCAGCCCGGAGGCGAGTGCGAAGGCGTCGGGCACGGCCGCCCGTTGGCCGGGAAGCGGCAGCCCACCGGCCCGGATGCGCTCCTGGAGGGTCCCGCTGACCGCCCCTGCGGCCCCCGCGGCACCGGCGATCCCGCCGACCGGGCCTTCGCCGACCGGCCCGGGGGAGCGGCCCGGCGTCCCACCCGTCGGTGGCCCGGAGCCGACGGGGTGTTCGGCTGACTGCCCGTCGAGGGCGGGGCCGCCGAGGGCGGGGCCGCCGGGCGCCGGCCGGTCGAGCAACGGCGCGGCGTGCAGGGCGCGGCGGACGGCGGGCCGGGCCGGGTCCGGCAGCGGTTCGACGGCGGCCGCGCAGGCCCCGGGAGCGCCGACGCCCCAGAGCTGTGCGAGCAGGGCCCCGGCGGCCGCGACGATCCGCGGGCGGGGCAGCCACCGGGCGATCCCGCGGTGGGCACCGGCGACGCCGCCGGGGGCGGGTACCTGGGCCTTGGTCGCGTGATTGGCTCGCACGTGAATCGAGAACGAGCGGCGGGGCGGTGAGGTCACGCCGCCGTCACGGACAGTCATCGTCCGGGGGCCCCGGGGCCACTGCTCCCGGGGCTACCGACCGGCCCGGGGTCAGGAGTTGGGGCGCAGGGTCCAGGTGACCGTCATCACGCCGGTGACGGCGCCGTCGGCCCGGGTGATCTCGACGGTGACCGGGAACTCGGGGCGGCCGCCCGCGTCCAGCTCGGCGACGACCTCGGCGGCCGGGCGGCCGAGCAGCGCGGTGGCGGTGACCTCGCCCATGGCGAGCTTCTTGTACGCGATCTCGGCGTTCACGGCGAGCGGCACGGCCCGGGACAGCTGGTCGCCGAAGGCGGCCAGCACGATGCAGCCGCTGGCGGACTCGGCCAGCGTGAACATCGCGCCGGCGTGCGGGCCGCCGACGTGGTTGTGGAACGCGGCCTGGTCCGGGAGCCGCAGCACGGCCCGCTCCGGGGTGGTCTCCAGGTACTCGAGCTTGAGGGTGTGCGCCATCGGCACGGTGGAGTCGAGCAGCTGGCCGATCGTAGGTGTGGTCATGGCGACGATGTTACTAGTCGGTAGCTTCTGGGGGCAGGGGTGCGGAAGAGTCGATCGGGCGGGCGTGTGTGAGGGAGCGCACATCCCGGCAGGGGGCGTACGGCTGACGCCGCGCACGGTCGGCGCCGTGCGCCACGGCCGGGGCGCCGTGCGGCTGGGGCGGCGGACAACTGAGGCCGCGTACGGGCGGGGAGCGCGAAAACGCCTGAGGGGCCGATCTCTTGAAGAGATCGGCCCCTCAGGCTCTGGGGTGAGTGACGGGACTCGAACCCGCGGCCACCTGGACCACAACCAGGTGCTCTACCAACTGAGCTACACCCACCATCTGTCCGGTCCGTTCCCGCTCTCGCGTTCCCGTTCCGACAGGAAGAACTCTACAGGATCCGAGAGGGTGCTCGCGCCAGGGTTTCGTCCCGGCCGGGGCGGCACCCCCGCGGCCCTGCGGCCGGGCTCGCCGGGGCGGCTCCGGTGGGCGGTTCCACCGGGCGTTCCCGGAGCGGGCCCACCGGGGCGGCCCCGGGCTCAGCTCTCCGGGGTCCGGTACTTCGCGGCGATCGCGCGCGCGACGTCGGAGTCCGGACCGGGCTGCGGGACGAACACCGCCTCGCGGTAGTACCGCAGTTCGTCGATGCTCTCCCGGATGTCGGCGAGCGCCCGGTGGTTCCCGCCCTTCGGCGGGCTGTTGTAGTACGCCTTCGGGTACCAGCGGCGGGCCAGCTCCTTGATCGAGGAGACGTCCACGATCCGGTAGTGCAGGTGCTTCTCCAGGGCCGGCATGTCCCGGGCCAGGAAGCCGCGGTCGGTGGCCACCGAGTTGCCGCACAGCGGGGTCTTCCCGACCTCCGGCACGTGCTCGCGCACGTAGGCGAGCACCAGCGCCTCGGCCTCGGCCAGGGTCACGCCCTGCTCCAGCTCCTCCAGCAGCCCGGAGGCGGTGTGCATCGCGCGCACCACCTCGGGCATGTTCGCCAGCGCCTCCGCCGGCGGCCGGATGATGACGTCCACGCCCTCGCCGAGGATGTTCAGCTCGGAGTCCGTCACCAGTACCGCGACCTCGACCAGGGCGTCCCGGTCGAGGTCGAGGCCGGTCATTTCACAGTCGATCCATACCAAACGGTCATTCACACAACTCACCCTACGGCGCGATCACGCGCCGCGGGGACCGGTGGAGCCGAGCGGGGTGCCTCGGCCTGGTGCTCCTCCGGCCCGTCGTGACCGCCGTGCCCGCCCGGGTGCTCGCCCTCCCGCCCGGGCAGGACCGCATGGCCGTCCCGTCCGGCCCGGCCCTCGCGCGCCGCCCGGGAGCCCTCGGCCGAGGGCCGGCCGGCCTGGCCGCGGACCTGCGGGGTCCGCGCCTGGCGGCCGCGGAGCTCACCGGGCCCGGCGCCCGGCTGCCCGGCCTGCGCCGGCATCCGTCCGGTGGTCGCCCCGTGACCGCGCCCGGCCGGGCCGGGCTCGTCCGCGGGCCGCTCGGCCGCGCTCCGGTGCCCCTGGCCCTGGCCGCGAGCCCCCGGCTGGGGGAGGCCGTCCTCCGCCGCCGCGTGCTCGGCGGTGCGCGGCGGACGCCCCGTCCCCGCGCCGGCCTGCGGCGGAACGACCGGCGGCCGCAGCGGACCGCGCCCTGCCGCACCCTGCTGCCCGGGGTGCGACTGCTGCGCGGCCTGCTGGTGCGGGTACGGCTGCCCCGCACGGGCGTGGAAGGCCTGACCGGTCGGCGTCCCGACCTGGCCCGGACCGAACCCGCCGGACTGCCCGTGCCCTCCCGGCTGCCCGTGCCCGGTCTGCTGGCCGTGCGGCACCGGCTGCCCGTGCGGGCCGACCGGCACCGGCGCCCCCGGACCGGCCGGGAACGGCTGCGCCGACGGCACGCCGTGGGCCCCGCCGAACAGCGGCCCGCCCGCCGGGGAGACCGCGCCCGCCGGGTGCGGCAGTGCTCCGGACAGCCGCAGGTCGCCGAGCACGCCGGTGGCCGTGGGCGGCTGCTGACCGGGCCGGCGGGCCCGGTAGCTGGTCCGGTACGCGGCCGGCGACACCCCGAGCTGGCGGCGGAAGTGCCCGCGCAGCGCCACCGGCGAACGGAACCCGCACCGGCGCGCGACGTCGTCCACCGACAGTTCCGAGGTCTCCAGCAGCCGCTGCGCCTGGAGCACCCGCTGGGTGATCAGCCACTGCAACGGCGCGCTGCCGGTGAGCGTGCGGAACCGCCGGTCGAAGGTGCGCCGGCTCATGTACGCGCGAGCCGCCAGCACCTCGACGTCGAACTGCTGGTTGAGGTTCTCCAGCGCCCAGGTGACCACCTCGGCCAGCGGGTCGTTGCCGATCTCCTCCGGTAAAGACTGGTCGATGTACTGGGCCTGTCCTCCGCCGCCGCGGCGGCTCGGCACCACCAGGCGGCGGGCCAGCGCGTTGGCCGCCTCGGCACCGTGGTCGCTGCGCACCACGTGCAGGCACAGGTCGATGCCGGCGGCGGTGCCGGCCGAGGTGAGCACGTCGCCGTCGTCGACGAACAGCTCGCGCGGGTCGACGTGCACCCGGGGGTAGCGCTTGGCCAGCGTCGGCGCGTACATCCAGTGGGTGGTCGCCGGGCGGCCGTCGAGCAGTCCGGCGGCGGCCAGGACGAAGGCGCCGGTGCAGAGCCCGATGATCCGGGCGCCCTCGTGGTGGGCCTTGCGCAGGGCGGTGATCGCCTCGACCGGCGGCGGCTGGGAGATCGAGCGCCAGGCCGGTACGACGATCGTGCCGGCGCGGGCCAGGGCCTCCAGGCCGTACGGGGCGGAGAGGGTCAGGCCGCCCGTGGTGGCCAGCGGGCCGTCCTCCCCGGCGCAGACCAGCAGGCGGTAGCGGGGTACCCCGGCGTCCTGGCGGTCCACCCCGAAGACGGAGAGCGGGATGGAGCTCTCGAAGATCGGGGCGCCGCCGAAGATCAGCACCGCGACGGTCTCCCGGCGGCGCCGGCCGGACAGCTTGCGGGGGGCGGAGGCCGCCGACGGGGGCGCGGAGCCGTTCGCGCCGGGGCCGCCGTGGCCCAGTGGACCGTGGCCGGAGCCACCGCCGAGCGCGAGGCCGCCGAGCGGACCGCCGCCCGCCCCGGGGGCGGCCCCGGGGGCGCCGTTCACACCCGGGGCACCGCTGCCGTAGCCGGAGTGGCCCGAGTGGCCGGCAGGTCCGGCATGGCCGAGCTGGCCGCCGTAGCCGGGGTGGCCGGAAAGGCCCGGGTGGGCGGGGTGACCGGGATGGCTGGAATGGCCCGGGTACTCGCCGCCGTAGGGCTGCCCGGAGCTGACGGGGCCTCGGCCGGCGGGCTGCCCGCCGAAGTGCTGTCCGCCGAAGCCCGACTGGCCTCCGTAGCCGGACTGGCCCCCGTAGGGAGCCGCTGCGCCGTGCTCGGCCGCGCCCGGCACCGCGCCGGGGCCGGCTCCGGCGCCCGCCCCGGAGGACGGCACCGCGGAGTACGAGGAGTGCGAGCCGGTGCCCGGGGAGCCGGAGGTGCGGGTGGTGGCGATCGACGCGGTGCCAGTGCTTCTCGCGGACCGACCCGCGCTGCCGGCCGCCGCCTGGCCGCTGTCAGGACCCGCGTCGCTCCTGCTCACCCTGCTCAAGGCGCTCAAGCCCCCTCGGTGGTGTGGTGTGGGTGGTGCGGCACTGCTGGCCAAGATCGAAATCTATCGGGTGGACCGTTGCCGTTGTGACAAGTTCACCATCCGACGCTATGTCGACATGGCAATTTGGCGTGATGCATTCGATCACGAAGCGTGGCACCCGTCGACCTTTCTGGGAAGAGGGCCGGGGCAACGGTGGCTTGTTGTCGCGGGACGCTTCCTGGGGCGTCCGGCTCCGGCGCGCCCGGCCGGCTGGTCTGGGCTGCGGATTTGCCCAAGCGGGAGGGATCGGCGCGAAATTGACCGAAAATCGGCGGTGCACGAGGGGGCGCACAGGGAGAAGTCGTGCGCCTCCCAGGCTTCATCCGGCCAAGCCCGGTACGGCAGAACCGGGAACCGGACCGCCGGGTTACGGTCCTGCGGTGAACACCGACAGCCGGCTCGAACGGGCCAACGACAACGCCGCGGCCTTCTGGCTCGCCCAAGCCCGCGTCCACGGTTGGCAGTCCCGCACCCGCCCGGGGCTGACCGCCGTCCGGTGCGCCCGGACCCCGGACGATGCGCACCGCATCGTGGTGACCCGCCCCTACGAGGAACCGGCCGCCGTCGCTCGGGAGTTGGCGGAGCTGATGGCCGAGTGGTCGACCATACGCTGCACGGTGGAGGACCCGTACGAGGGGCTCGACCTCACCGGACTCGGGGCCACCCGGATGCCGGTCATGCCGGTGATGGTCCGGGACCCGGGGCCGGTCGAGGGTGCGGCCACCGCCCTGCCCGCGGTCTCGCAGGCTTCCGGGGGCGGCAGCCTGACGGTCGATGAGGCGCGGGACGGCGACACCTTCGCGCTGGTCGAGCGGACCATCGTGGAGGGCTTCCCGCTGCCCGCCCGGCAGCCCTGGGTCCGGGCCGAGGCCCTTCCGGAGCGCCTGCTGGAGACACCCGGCTGGCGGGGCTGGCTCGGCCGCGTCGACGGCGCGGTGGCGGGCACCTGTCTGACCTACGACGACGGCCGGGCCACCGGCGTCTACTGGGTCGCCACCCTGCCGGACCAGCGCGGCCGGGGCGTGGCGGGCGCCGTCCTCCGGACCGCCCTGGCCCACGCGCACCCGGACCGCCCGGCGACCCTGGTCGCCACCTCGCTCGGCGAGCCGCTCTACCGCAAGCTCGGCTTCGTCGAGCGGGCCCGGACGTGTTGGTGGACCCGCACACCGGCGCCGACGGCGGCGTAGCGGCGGTGGGCCCGCTCGGTGGGGCTGCCCCACCGGATGCCCGGGTTCGTCGTGCGGGCCCGCACCTGCGGCCGGACGCGGACCCGGCCCCGGCCCGGACCCTGACCCGGACTCCGACCCGGACGCCGGTGCCGGAGTAGCGGCGGCGGGCGGGGCGGGGTGATGGGAAGCCAGGGGGCGGGGGCGCGATAGGGGTGCCTTAGGGGCGAGGGCGAGGGCGAGGGCGGGGGCGAGGAGGCGCGGGGAGGGGCTCGGGGGTGCGGGAGGGGCCGGCCGAGGTGCTACCGGGCGGCCGTCGTGCTGGGCACCGCCGGGGATGCGGTGACGGGTGGGGCTGCGGACAGGGCGGTCGGTGGTACGGCGGGCGCGGTGAAGGCAACGCCCGTCCCGATCCTGCCGTCCGTCCCGCTCCCGGCGCCGGGGCCGGTCTCCGCGCGGGTCTCGGGGCGGTCAGAGGGGCGGCCCCCGTGACGGCCCTCGGCGATCACGGCAAACCCGCCGGATCGGTTTCGGACACCCGGCCCGCCTGCGGAGGCGGATCCCCCGCCGGCCGCGGCGGTAGCGGGAACGGATGTGCTCGGGCCGTCCAGGGCGGCCATCGCGGGACGTACGCCGGACCGTGCGCCGACCAGCGCCGTCGCGTGCACCGGCATGCCCGCCGCCTTCCGCAGCGGCCCGCCGGAGCGGACGCCGGGCCGCGGCGCGGGCGCGTTCCGCGCGGCGAGGACCTGGCCGACGGCCTCGGGCAGACCGGCCGCCTTCAGCGTCGGCCGGTAGCCGCTCTCCGCCCACGGCCGGCCGTGGTGCAGCCAGACGCTGCGCAGCCCGGTGAGCTCGGCGCCCGCGATGTCGGCGGGGGCGTGGTCGCCGATCATCCAGGTGTGCTCGGCCCAGTCGCCGGTGGGGGCGACGCCGCACCGCTGGGCGGCCATCTCGAAGATCAGCGGGTCCGGCTTGACGCAGTCGGCCTCCTCCGAGATGACCCAGCCGTCGACCAGCGGGCCCAGCCCGGTCCGTCGGATCTTCTCCAACTGCGGCCGGGTGCCGCCGTTGCTGACGATCCCGAGCGTCCAGCCGGCGTCCCGGGCGGTGCGCAGCGCCTCGATGTGCCGGGGCGGACAGTGGATGTGGGAGTTGATGCCGCGTCGGTAGTGGGCGATCAGGAACTCGGCGGAGACGTCCAGCCCGTAGCGGCGCCGGACCGCCGACAGTACGGTGCTGCGCGGTACGTAGCCGCCGCCGTCGAGGGTGACGAACCATTCGAGGTCGCCCGGCGGGAGATCGTGTTCGGACAGGAAGTCCTGCGCCCAGGCCCGGTAGGCGGCGTCCCGGGGCAGCAGGGTGTTGTCGAGGTCGAACAGGAGCAGGGGCATGCCGAGCATGGTGCCAGCGGTCGCGCCTATGCACCTGGCAAATGCCAGACGCCGTCGCGAAGCCGTAGGGAGTGGCTGAAACGGCCTGCGCGTGCCTGGGGCGGGGGTGGTTCCCGGGGTGGCCGGGGCTGTGGGGGCGGGGCTTTCGGGCAGGTCGGTGGGCGGGCCGGAGGTCACCGTTCGCGACGCGCCGCAACGGATCGTCGCCGATCCATGACAGTCCGGTCACGGTGTTCCGTGGGGCTGTTGCGCCGTCCGGTCCGCTCAGTCAAGCTCCAGGGAACCTCCTTTCCGGAGGGGGCGCGATCGCCTGCGGGCGGGGCGCATTGCCTCGGCGGGCGCATCCCCCTTTCGCGGGAACAACGTCGCTCCGGAGCTTCCTCGCTGGGCGGGGCCCCAAGCCCGTCGTATTCTGAAAGGAACAGGTCACATACGGTGCTGCGCGGCGCAGACCGACGTCATCCCGTGGGCGGGCCTGCTGCCCGGGCAGCGTTGTTCTCCTCTCCTGTCGGCCCCTCTCCATCGAAGAGCCGTGAGCCATGGCTGGTTTTGAGCCTCCCCGACCGGTGGAACCGGACACGTCCCGCAGCGTGGGCCCGGCCGGTGGTCCTGCCTCCGAGCCCCGCGGTGACCACCCCGGCGCCGACCGCGGCGACAGAGCTGGCAGTGACGACAGCGACGGCCGTACGGACGGCCCTGCCGACGACGGGCACGCCGAAGCCCAGCCCCGCGCTGACGCCCGTGGGCGCGTCCCGGGCGTGCGGAGGGGCCATGAGCCAGCCGCCGGCCCCGAGGCCCCCGGCGCACCCGTCGGGCCGGTCAGCCCCGACGGCGCGGAGAACGCCGGAGCGACGGGAGCAGCAGGAGCGGTCGGAGCGGCCGACGCGACGCTGCCGACGGGCCCGGGGCGGCCCGCCCCGGGGCACGACGGCCCGGTGGGCTTCACACGCGCTCTGCGCGGCCTCGCCCGTCGGGGCAGCCTCGCCCGCCGTGAGCGCTCGGGGCCTCGCCAGCGGCGTGGTGCAGCCCCGGCCGACCCCTCCGGGGCTCCGGTGACGGGCCGCCTGGGCCCGGGGGCCGAGTACCCGGAGGCGGCTTCCGGCGGGACCGGCCCGCTGGGCGGGCGGGCCGACCCGTCCGGGCAGGACATCCCGGCGCCGTCCCTCGACCCCGTGTTCCAGCACGGCGTGGTGGTGGGCTTCGACGGCTCGCTGTCGAGCGAGCGCGCCCTCGCCTACGCCGTCGGCATGGCGCGTCGTTCGCAGTGCGGCCTGGTGATCGTGCACGTCGCCAACCGCCTGCCCGCCACAGTCTGGGCGGGCTGCGAGCCACCCGTGTTCGTCGACCTCCCCGACCACCGGACCGAGGTCCTCGGCTTGGAGCTCGCCTGCGCGGACTTCCTCACCGGGGTGCCGTGGATCCTGGTCGAGCGCGGCGGGGACATCTGCCACGAGATCGAGGAGGTCGGCCGTGAGTACGCCGCCGACGCGATCGTCGTCGGCACGACGCACGGCCTGCTCGGCAAGATCTTCGGCTCGGTCTCCGGGCGGCTGGCGCGGCGGGCCAACCGCCCGGTG
This sequence comes from Kitasatospora sp. NPDC018619, assembly GCF_044391605.1. NCBI lineage: Bacteria > Bacillati > Actinomycetota > Actinomycetes > Kitasatosporales > Streptomycetaceae > Kitasatospora > Kitasatospora sp. NPDC018619. The sequence continues at coordinate 21,845 of NZ_JBISAI010000037.1, read as the reverse complement.
ATCGTGATCCCCTGAGGCCCGGTTCCGGCGGCTTCCCACGAAGCCACCGCAAGGTCTCCTCCTGATGCCCTCCTCTGCCGCGCCGCTCCTCAACTCCCGTTGTGGAGCAGCGCCTTGTCCGGTATGGCGGCCCGGCAGGCTCGGGTCGGCCCGGAGGCGACCATCAGGATGTGGCCGTCAGGCGCCGACGCCGAGCTCCCGGGCGATGAGCATGCGCTGGACTTCGGACGTGCCCTCCCCGATCTCCAGGATCTTGCAGTCGCGCCAGAAGCGGGCGACCGGGAACTCGTTCATGAAGCCGTACCCGCCGTGGATCTGGGTCGCCTCGCGGGCGTTGTCGACGGCGGCCTCGGACGAGTACAGCTTCGCGATCGCGGCCTCCTTCTTGAACGGTTCGCCGTGCAGCAGCCGGGAAGCAGCGTCCCGCCAGGCCAGGCGGGAGGTGTGGGCGCGCAGCTCCATGTCGGCAAGCTTGAACTGGATGGCCTGGTTGGCGCCGATCGGCCGGCCGAAGGCCCGGCGCTCGCCGGCGTACTTCACGGACTCGTCGACGCAGCCCTGGGCCAGGCCGGTGGCCAGGGCCGCGATCGCGATGCGGCCCTCGTCGAGGATCCGCAGGAACTGGGCGTAGCCTCGGCCACGCTCGCCCAGCAGGTTGGCCGCGGGAACGCGGCAGTCGGTAAAGGACAGTTCGCGGGTGTCGGATGCGTTCCACCCGACCTTCGAGTACTTCTTCGAGACCTGGAAGCCGGGGGTCCCGGTGGGCACGATGATGGAGGAGATCTCCCGGGTAGGCGAGCGGAATTCGCCCTCTTCACTCGAACGAGCGATCGGTTCGGTGAGCGCGGTGACGGTGACCAGTCCGGTGATGTCGGTGCCCGAGTTGGTGATGAAGCACTTGGTCCCGTTGATGACCCACTCGTCGGTGGCCTCGTCGTACCGCGCGGTGGTCCGGGTGGCCCCCGCGTCCGATCCGCCCTCCGGCTCGGTGAGGCCGAAGGCGCCGAGGAGTTCGCCCGAAGTCAGCCGGGGCAGCCACGTGCGCTTCTGCTCCTCGGTGCCGAACCGGTAGATCGGCATCGCGCCGAGCGAGACGGCGGCCTCCAGGGTGATCGCCACCGAGGAGTCGACGCGGGCGAGTTCCTCCAGGGCGAGGCCGAGGGCGAAGTAGTCGCCGCCCATCCCGCCGTACTCCTCCGGGAAGGGCAGGCCGAAGAGCCCCATCTGCCCCATCTCGCGGATGATCTCGTACGGGAACTCCTCCCGCTCGTAGAACCCGCCGATCTTCGGCGCCACCACGTCCTGGGCGAACTCGGCGACGGTGCGCCGCAGTTCCTCGTACTCGCTGCTGAGCCTGTGGTCGAGCATGGTGATCCTCCTGGCGCCCGGCCGGGTCGGCCGCGGACGTGAGCGGGGTGACCGGCGTCCGTCGGACGGTGTGACGGTCGCACGGTGCGATAAGCGGACGGTCTGTCGGGTGGTGCGGGTGGTGCGCGGCACCGGCCGGGTGGTGCGGGCGGCCGGCGCCGGGGCGGCAGCGGACGGGTCAGCCGCCGGTGGGGCCGAGCAGTGCCTGGACGGTGCGGGAGGGGCTCGGCCGGCCGAGGCGCTCGGCCATCCAGCCGCTGGTCGCCACGAGGGAGCGCAGGTCGACGCCGGTCCTGACGCCGAGCCCGTGCAGCATCCAGACCAGGTCCTCGGTGGCCAGGTTGCCGGTGGCGCTCTTCGCGTACGGGCAGCCGCCCAGGCCGCCCGCCGAGGCGTCGACCGTGGTGACGCCCTCGCGCAGCGCCGCGAGGGTGTTGCTGAGCGCCTGGCCGTAGGTGTCGTGGAAGTGCACGGCGAGGCGACCGACCGGGACGCCGGCCCGCGCGAAGCCCGCCAGCAGGGCGGTGACCTGGCCCGGGGTGGCGACACCGATGGTGTCGCCGAGGCTCAGCTCCGTGCAGCCGAGCTCCAGCAGTCGCACCCCGTACCGGACCACCTGGTCGATCGGGACGGGGCCCTCCCACGGGTCGCCGAAGCACATCGAGAGGTAGCCGCGGACCGCGATGCCGGCCCCGGTGGCCCGGCTCACGACCGGGCGGAACATCTCCATGGCCTCGTCCGCCGAGCGGTTGAGGTTGCGGCGCGCGAAGGTCTCGGTCGCGCTGGCGAACACCGCGATGTCGGCGGTGCCGTGGGCGAGCGCGCGCTCCAGGCCGCGCTCGTTGGGCACCAGCACGGGCAGCCGCAGGCCGGGGTGGCGCTCCGGCAGACCGGCGAGCCGGGGTACCAGCTCCTCGGCGTCGGCCAGCTGGGGTACCCATTTCGGGTGAACGAAGCTGGTCGCCTCGACGGTGCGCAGACCGGCCTGTGCGAGTCGGGCGATGAACTCGGCCTTCACCTCGACCGGCACCAGGGACTTCTCGTTCTGCAGGCCGTCGCGCGGCCCGACCTCGTGGATCCGGACCTCCTCGGGCAGCCCGGGGGCGCGGACCGGCTCGGGCAGGCCCAGGTCGAGGGCGTCGGGCTCGCGGGCGGCGGCGGTCACGACCGCACCTCCGCGGGCTCGGCGGGCTCGGCGGGGGCGGCGGCCGGCTCGGTGGCCGTGCCTCCGGCCGTCGCATCCCTGGCGGTCGCGTCCCCGACCGTGTCTCCGGCCGTCGTGTCCTCGACCGGGGCGACCACCACCAGCAGGTCCTCCATGGCGACGGTGGCCCCGGCGGTGGCCCGCAGCTCGGCCACCACGCCGTCGTGCGGCGCGGCGATCACGTGTTCCATCTTCATGGCCTCCAGCACGAGCAGGGGCTGCCCCTTGCGCACCGACTCGCCCGCCGTGGTCTTGACGACGGTGACGGTGCCGGGCATCGGGGCGGTGAGGGCGCCGTGGTGCGCGCCGGCCCCGGCGGCGCTCTCGACGACCGGGTCGTAGGCGTGCAGCGGCCAGGCGTCGCCGTCCAGGCCGAGCCAGGTCACCGGTCCGGCGGCGAGGCCGGGGGCGGCGTCGGTGGCCAGCGAGAACGTGGTCCGCAGGCCGTCGACGGTCAGGTGCAGCCGGTCGCCGGCCAGGGTCGCGCGGGCGCGGTGAACGGGGCCCTCGTCGAGGCGGAGCTCCAGTGCGCGGGCGGTCCCGGCGGAATTGTCAGTGGCATCGGCTACGTTGCCCGCAGTGATCGAACGGACGCGCACCGCCACCGGATCCTGGCCGGGGGTACGGAGGCGGTGGGTGGTCCAGGCGGGCGTGCCGCCCAGGCGCCAGCCGGAGGGAAGGGAGAAAGGGTCGGTCCATCCGCCGGGATCGGCCGGCGGGGCGAGTTCCAGGTGCCGTGCCAGTGCGGCCGCGTAGTAGAGGAGGTGAGCGGGTGACGGCGGTTCCACCGCACGGGGTTCGACTGCCGCCGTGGTCGTGTCCGGGGCGGCCGCGTTCGTCGGGGAGTACGGCGAGGTGAGCAGGGCCGGCTGCTCCTGGGCCGTGCGCTCCACGAGGCCGGTGTCCAGCCGGCCGGCGGCGACCTCGGGGTGGGCGAGCAGTCGGCGCAGGAAGCCGGCGTTGGTGGTGACGCCCAGGATGCGGGTGTCGGCCAGCGCCGCGCGGAGCCGGCGCAGCGCGGTCGGGCGGTCGGGCCCGTACGCGATGACCTTGGCGAGCATGGGGTCGTAGGCGCTGGTGACGACGGTTCCGGGGGCGATCCCGGAGTCGACGCGGATGCCCTCGCCCCGGGGCTCGTCCAGGGCGAGGATGCGGCCGCCGGTGGGCAGGAAGTCCCGTTCCGGGTCCTCGGCGCAGAGGCGGGCCTCGATGGCGTGGCCCAGGAAGGAGATGTCGGACTGGCTGAAGGAGAGCGCCTCACCGGCGGCGACGCGCACCTGCCACTCGACCAGGTCGAGCCGGGCCGCGTCCGCACCGACGGCGACGGCGAGCTCCGTGACGGGGTGTTCCACCTGGAGGCGGGTGTTCATCTCCATGAAGAAGAAGTCCCGCACCCCCTCGGCGGCGGAGGCGGGGGCGTCCGGGTCGATGCCGGGGACGATGAACTCCACGGTTCCGGCACCGGTGTAGCCGCAGGACTCGGCGGCGCGGACGGCCGCAGCGCCCATCGCGGCGCGGGTCTCGGCATTGAGGAGAACGGAGGGAGCCTCTTCGATCAGTTTCTGGTGGCGGCGCTGGAGGCTGCACTCGCGCTCGCCGAGGTGGACGGTGGTGCCGTGGGCGTCGGCGAGCACCTGCACCTCGATGTGGCGCGGCCGGTCGACCCACCGTTCCAGCAGCAGGGTGTCGTCGCCGAAGGCGGTGCGGGCCACGCGGCGGGCGGCGGCGATCTCGGTGGGCAGGTCGGCGCGGTCCCGCACGAGGCGCATGCCCTTGCCGCCACCACCGGCTGACGGCTTGAGCAGCACCGGGTAGCCGATCTCGTCGGCGGCGGCGACGAGGTCCTCGTCGGTGGGTGAGGTGGCCTGGCTGCCGGGCACCACCGGGACGCCGGCGGCCCGGACGGCCTCCTTGGCGTTGATCTTGTCACCCATCAGCTCGACGGCACCGGGAGGTGGTCCGATGAAGACGAGGCCCGCGTCGGCGCAGGCACGGGCGAAGCCGGGGTTCTCGGCGAGGAAGCCGTAGCCGGGGTGCACGGCCTGGGCGCCGGTGCGGCGGGCGGCGGCGAGGATCCGGTCGGTCCGCAGGTAGGTCTCGGCCGCCGAGCTGTCGCTGCGGTCGGCCGGGCCGAGCCGGACCGCGACGTCGGCCTCGCGGACGTGCGGTGCGTCGGCGTCCGCGTCGCTGAACACGGCGACCGAGCGGACGCCGAGCCGGCGCAGGGTGCGGATCACCCGGAGGGCGATCTCGCCGCGGTTGGCGACCAGAACTGTGTCGAACATGGGAGGCGTTCCTCCGGGTCGAGGGGAGCCGTACGAAGGAGGTGGTGTGAGCGGCCGGGGCACCGGCCGGGGTGGCCGGTGCCCCGGGGTGTCACCCCCGGAAGGGCCGGGGCGTCACCCCGGGAGGGCCGGGGCACGGACGCGGGGGTGACTCCGGGCGGGATCACATGCGGAAGACGCCGTACGGAGCGGGCGGTGCCAGCGGGGCGTTGGCGCAGGCGGTGAGCGCGAGACCGACGACGGTGCGGGTGTCCATCGGGTCGATCACGCCGTCGTCCCAGAGCCGGGCGGTGGCGTAGTAGGCGTTGCCCTGGCGCTCGTACTGTTCGCGGACGGGGCGCTTGAACTCCTCCTCCGCCTCGGCCGGCCACTCCTCGCCGTGCGCCTCCAACTGGTCACGGCGGACGGTGGCGAGGACGGAGGCCGCCTGCTCGCCGCCCATCACGGAGATCTTGGCGCCCGGCCACATCCACAGGAAGCGAGGGGAGTAGGCCCGGCCGCACATCGAGTAGTTGCCGGCTCCGTACGAGCCGCCGATCACCACGGTCAGCTTCGGGACGCGGGTGCAGGCCACGGCGTTGACCATCTTGGCGCCGTGCTTGGCGATGCCGCCCGCCTCGTACTGCCGTCCGACCATGAACCCGGTGATGTTCTGGAGGAAGAGGAGGGGGATGCCGCGCTGGTCGCACAACTCGATGAAGTGGGCGCCCTTCACGGCCGACTCGGCGAACAGCACGCCGTTGTTGGCGACGATGCCGACCGGGTGGCCGTGGATCCGGGCGAAGCCGGTGACCAGGGTGGCGCCGTACTCGGCCTTGAACTCGGCGAACCGGCTGCCGTCCACCAGGCGGGCGATCACCTCCCGCACGTCGTAGGGCGTGCGCGGGTCGACCGGCACGGCGCCGTACAGGCCGGCCGGGTCGACGGCCGGCGCCTCGACCGGGGCGAGCGGCCACGGCCTGGGCCCGCGCGGGCCGAGCCCGGCGACGATCGTGCGGACGATGGAGAGGGCGTGGGTGTCGTCCTCGGCCAGGTGGTCCGTCACCCCCGAGGTGCGGGAGTGCAGCTCGCCGCCGCCCAGCTCCTCGGCGGTGACCACCTCGCCGGTGGCGGCCTTCACCAGCGGCGGGCCGCCCAGGAAGATCGTGCCCTGGTTGCGGACGATCACGGCCTGGTCGCTCATCGCCGGGACGTACGCGCCGCCGGCCGTGCACGAGCCGAGCACGGCGGCGATCTGCGGGATGCCCGCGGCGGAGAGCCTGGCCTGGTTGTAGAAGATCCGGCCGAAGTGGTCGCGGTCCGGGAAGACCTCGTCCTGCATCGGGAGGAAGGCGCCGCCGGAGTCGACCAGGTAGACGCACGGCAGCCGGTTCTCCAGCGCGACCTCCTGGGCGCGCAGGTGCTTCTTCACCGTCATCGGGTAGTAGGTGCCGCCCTTGACGGTGGCGTCGTTGGCGACCACCACCACCTCGCGTCCGGCGACCCGGCCGATGCCGGCGATCACTCCGGCTGCGGGCGCCGCGCCGTCGTACATCCCGTCGGCGGCCAGGGGGGCCAGTTCCAGGAAGGGGGAGGCCGGGTCGAGCAGGGTGTCCACCCGGTCGCGGGGCAGCAGCTTGCCGCGGGCGGTGTGCCGGGCGCGGGCCTTGGCACCACCGCCCAGGGCGGCGGCGTCGAGCTTCGCGCGCAGTTCGGCGACCAGCGCCCGGTGCGCCTCGGTGTTGGCGCGGTACGCCTCGGAGCCCGGGTCGGCGGAGCTGCCGAGCCGGGGTGCCGGTGCGGCGGCCGCGGAGGGTGCGGCGCCGGGCGCCGCCGCCGTGCCGGTCGCTGCGCCGAGCCGGACGCCGGTGGGTGTGCCGGCGGTTGAGATGACCATTCCCAAGAGCTCCCTTGCCCTCGGCACCAGGTGGCAGCCGGGTGCGTCCGCCCGTGATCACGTTAATTAACGTTAACTTACGCGCCCAGGTTAACGGCGGATAACCCGACTGTCTACGATGGACGGCATGCCCAACGTCCCCGCCGCCTCCGCACTGCCCCGCCGTGACCAGATCCGCCGGGAGGCCGCGAGGCTGTTCGCCGCCCGGGGCTTCCTGGGCGTCGGTGTGGACGAGATCGGCAAGGCCGTCGGGATCAGCGGCCCCGGGCTCTACCGTCACTTCGCGGGCAAGGACGCGATGCTCGCGGACCTGCTGATCGGCATCAGCGAGCGCCTGCTGGACGAGGGGCGCCGCCGGGCGGGCGGCGGCGAGGGCCCTGCCGCCACGCTGGACGCGCTGATCAGCGGCCACGTCGACTTCGCGCTGAACGACCGGGACCTGATCACCCTGCACGACCGCGAGCTGCTGAACCTCAAGGAGGAGGACCGGCGCACCGTTCGCCGGCTCCAGCGCGGTTACGTCGAACTGTGGGTGGACGTGGTCCGGCAGGCCTATCCGCCGCTGGCCGGCCCCGCCGCCGAACCGGTGGCGCGGGCCGCCGTGCACGCCGTCTTCGGCCTGATCAACTCGACCCCGCACAGCCTCGGCCCGCACCCCGAGCAGGGTGAGCGCAGCGGCCTCCAGCGCGACGGCATGGCCGCCCTGCTCCACGCCCTCGCCCACGGCGCGTTCGCGGCGGCTGCACAGTCAGCGGCCGCGCAGGCAACGACCGCCCAGACAGCGACCGCCCAGACAACGACCGCGCGGGCAACGACCGCGCGGGCAACGGCCGAGAGTCCGACGGCCGCGGACGAGGCATCCCCGGAGTCGGTGGCCGTGAACCCGGCCGCCCTGTCCGTCGACGGTCCGGCATCCGCGGAAGCCTGAGCCGGACAGCCGGACAGCCGGACAGCCGGACAGCCGGACAGCCGGACAGCCGGACGGCCGGACGGCCGGGGGCTCGCAGGCTCCGCAGGCTGGCGGCCCAGGGTGCCCCCTGTGCCAGGCCGCCCCGGGGCCTAGTCCCAAAGGACGGCGCCGAAGCCCACCCCCGGCCGCTGGGCGCCACGCGTCCCGTCGGCGATCCTGGAGCTGACCCGGGGGGGGGATGGGCCGTACGGGTGGTAGCCGGGAATCACTGCAGGCCACCGACTGTTGGCCAGTCCGCCGGACCGGACGATCCGGGTCGCCCGGGCCCGTCCCGAACCCGCCCGGATCGGAAACGCCGTGGCGACCACCCGACGAAATGGTTAGCATCCCTAAATATGCCTGAGACTCACGGATCCACGGTGGAGCAATCTCCGAGCGGCCCCCCGGGCCCCGGCCCGACCCAGGCGGCCCCCGGCGACAGCGGGCAGGCTGCCGTCGGGACGACCGGGCCGGCCGGCTGGCTGCGCCGCCTGGTCGGTTACAGCTGGCGGTCCCGCCGCAGCCTGCTGCTCGCCTTCGGGGCCTCGCTCCTCGGCATGGCCGTCACCGCGCTGGTGCCGCTGGTCACCAAGCTGATCATCGACGACGTCATCGTCGCCCACACCCGTTCGCTGGCCCCCTGGGCGGTGGTGCTGCTGCTCGCGGCCCTCGTGGTCTTCGGCTGCACCCAGGTCCGCCGCTACTACGGCGGCCAGCTCGCCCTGGACGTCCAGCACGACCTGCGCAGCGACCTGTTCCGCTCGCTCGGCCGGCTCGACGGCCACCGCCAGGACCGGCTGGACACCGGCCAGGTGGTCGGGCGCGCGACCTCCGACCTCCAGCTCGTCAACGGCCTGCTCTCGATGCTGCCGATGATGACCGGCTACCTGCTGATGTTCGTCATGTCGCTGGTCGTGATGGTCTGGCTGTCCCCGCCGCTCACCCTGATCGCCCTGGTCATGGCCCCTGCGCTGTGGTGGGTCTCGGCGTTCAGCCGCAAGCGCCTCTTCCCCGCCACCTGGGCGGCCCAGCAGGAGGCGGCCGCCGTCGCGGGGGTGGTGGACGGCGCCATCGGCGGTGTCCGCGTGGTCAAGGGCTTCGGCCAGGAGGCACAGGAGCTCGACAAGCTGGAGGCGGCCTCCCGCAACCTCTTCGCGGCCCGGCTCCGCTCGATCCGGCTCAACGCCCGCTACAACCCGGCGATGCAGGCGATCCCGGCGCTCGCCCAGGTCGGCGTCCTGGCCTTCGGCGGCTGGCTGGCCGTCGACGGGCGGGTCACCCTCGGGACCTTCGTCGCCTTCTCCACCTACGTCGCCCAGATGACCGGCCCGGTGCGGATGCTGACCATGGTCATCACCGTCGGCCAGCAGGCCCGGGCCGGGGTCGAGCGCGTCCTGCAGCTGATCGACGAGCGCCCGCTGGTGCAGGAGCGCCCGGGCGCCCTCACGCTGGACCTCGCCCGCACCCCGGACCCGGCCCCCGACGGGAGCGCGGGCAGCACCCAGGAGAACGGCACCCCGGTCGGCACTCCGGTCGGTACGCCCGCCGACACCCGGGCCGGAGCCCCGGCCGGCCCGCGGACCCCCGTCGGCCCGCGGACCCCCGACGTCGCCCTGGAGTTCGACCAGGTCGAGTTCCGCTACGACCCCGAGCACCCGGCCCCCGTCCTGCACGGCCTCAGCCTGAAGCTGGCCCCGGGCGAGACCCTCGCCCTGGTCGGCGCCTCCGGCTCCGGCAAGTCGACGGTGGCCCAACTGGTGCCCCGCTTCTACGACCCGGCCGCCGGCACCGTCCGCCTCTACGGTCACGACCTGCGCGACCTCACCCTGGACTCGGTCCGTGCGACGGTCGGCATCGTCCCCGAGGAGAGCTTCCTGTTCTCCGAGTCGGTCCGCACCAACATCGCCTACGGCCGCCCGGACGCGACGGACGAGCAGGTGGTCGCCGCCGCCCGCGCCGCGCAGGCCGACGAGTTCGTGCGGGCGCTGCCGGACGGGTACGAGACCAAGGTCGGCGAGCAGGGCCTCACGCTCTCCGGCGGCCAGCGCCAGCGCATCGCCCTGGCCCGGGCGATCCTCACCGACCCCCGGATCCTGCTGCTGGACGACGCCACCTCGGCGGTGGACCCGCAGATCGAGGCGGAGATCCACGACGCGCTGCGCTCGGTGATGACCGGCCGCACGACGCTGCTGATCGCCCACCGCCGCTCGACCCTCCAACTCGCCGACCGGATCGCCGTCCTGGAGCGCGGCCGACTGCTGGACCTCGGCACGCACGAGGAACTCGAAGCCCGATGTCCCCAGTACCGGGCCCTGATCACCGACCCCGAGGCCGGTCACACCGGCCGACAGGCCACCCCCGGAACGGCAGCCTCCCGAGCGGAGGCCCCCGCAGCCGCCCCCGTACCGGCCGCCCCCGTACCGGTCGCCCCCGCACCGACGGCCGCCCCCGAGCCCGCTTTCGCGGCGGCGCCCGGCCGGACGGCGAGCGGCGGAGCCAAGGCCACCCCCGCCCTGGCCACCCCCGCCCTGGCCAAGGCCGCCGGCACCGCCGAGCCCGACCTCCTGGACAAGGTCGCGGCGCTCCCGCCCGCCACCGACACCCCGGCCGTCCCCCGTGCCGAGGCCGAGGCCGGCGACCCCGACTTCACCCTGCGCCGCCTGCTGCGCCCCTTCCGCGTCCCGCTGCTGGTCGCCCTCCTGCTCGTCGCCCTGGACGCGGCGGCCGGACTGGTACTGCCGGTGCTGATCCGGCACGGCATCGACGAGGGCGTCCGCAAGGGCCTGATGTCCGGCGTCGCGGTGGCCTCGCTCACCGCCCTGGTGGTGGTCCTGCTGGACTGGGCGGTGCAGGGCGCGGAGAACCGGGTCAGCGGCCGTACCGGCGAGCGCGTCCTCTACACGCTCCGGCTCAAGATCTTCGCCCACCTCAACCGGCTCGGCCTGGACTACTACGAGCGCGAGCTGACCGGCCGGATCATGACCCGGATGACCACCGACCTGGACTCGCTGACCTCCTTCCTCCAGACCGGCATGGTCACCGCCGTGGTCAGCCTGCTGACCTTCGCCGGGATCTTCGCGGCCCTGCTGGTCATCGACGCGGGCCTGGCCCTGGTGGTCTTCGCGGTCCTGCCGCTGCTGGTGATCGCCACGCTGGTGTTCCGCAAGAAGTCCAAGGACCAGTACGAGCGCTCCCGCGACCTGATCAGCGCCGTCAACGCCGACCTCCAGGAGAACGTGGCCGGCATGCGGATCGTCCAGGCCTTCCGCCGCCTGGACACCAACACCGACCGCTTCGTGGCCCGCGGCATCGCCTACCGCGAGGCGAGGGTCCGGGCCCAGCTGTACATCTCGCTGTACTTCCCGTTCGTCCAGTTCCTCTCCAGCGTGGCCGCGGCGCTGGTGCTGATCGTCGGTGCGGCCCGGGTCGACGCCGGGACGCTGACGGTCGGTGCGCTGGTCGCGTACCTGCTCTACATCGACCTGTTCTTCGCGCCGGTCAACCAGCTGTCCCAGGTGTTCGACGGCTACCAGCAGGCCTCGGTGGGCCTCGGCCGGATCCGGGAGCTGCTGCGCACCCCGACCACGACCGCCGAGGCGGCCGACCCGGTGCCGGTGGCGAAGGGCCTGCGCGGGGAGATCTCCTTCGAGGGGGTCGGCTTCGCCTACAACGGCGGCGCGGACGGCGCCCCGACCGTGCTGAGCGGCGTGGACCTGCACATCCCGGCCGGGCAGACGGTGGCGCTGGTCGGTGAGACGGGTGCCGGGAAGTCCACGCTGGTGAAGCTGGTCGCCCGGTTCTACGACGCGACCGAGGGCACCGTCCGGGTGGACGGGGTCGACCTCACCCGCTACGACCTGGCGCAGTACCGCCACCGCCTGGGCGTGGTGCCGCAGGAGGCGTACCTCTTCGCGGGCACGGTCCGCGAGGCGATCGCCTACGGCCGGCCGGAGGCCTCGGCGGCCGAGGTGGAGGCGGCGGCCCGGGCGGTCGGCGCCCACGACATGATCGTCCGGCTCCCGGGAGGCTACGAACACGAGGTGGCCGGCCGCGGGCGCAACCTCTCGGCGGGCCAGCGCCAGCTGATCGCGCTGGCCAGGGCCGAGCTGGTCGACCCGGACATCCTGCTGCTCGACGAGGCCACGGCGGCGCTCGACCTCGCCACCGAGGCGGCGGTCAACCAGGCCGCGGACCGGCTCAGCGGCGGTCGGACCACCCTGGTCATCGCCCACCGGCTGACCACCGCCGAGCGCGCCGACCGGGTGGTCGTGCTGGACCACGGCCGGGTGGTCGAGGACGGCACCCACGCCGAACTCCTCGCCCGCGGCGGCACCTACAGCCGGCTCTGGCAGGCCTTCGTCGCCGACGGCCACCCGGCGGCCGAGGCCGTCGCCGCCGGATAGGTCCGCGCCCCGCCGGGAGAGCGCCCGGCACCCCGAGCCGCCCCGACGGTCCCGCAGGCGCGGGGCCGTCAGGCGGCGATCAGCGCGGCCAGCAGCCCCGAGGCGTCGATCCCGCGCGGCAGGTCGCTCACCTGCCCGTCCCCGACCTCGACCACCCGCCAGCCGGAGCCGTCCGCCCGGCTGGCGAGGTCGGTGGTGACGAAGCGGCAGCCGAGCCGGCGGACCAGCGCCGGGACGTCGGCGAGGTCGGGCTCGACGGCCCGGCGCGGGGCGTCCGGGTGCGGTCCGACCAGGACGGGCCGACCGTCCAGCCACCACACCCGGGCCTCCGCGGCCCGCCCGCCCCCGTCGGCCCCGCCGGCCGCGCCGTCCGTACCTCCCGCGCCGCCCGTACCTCCCGCGCCGTCCGTACCGCCCGGGCCGCCCGTACCTCCCGGGCCCTCCACCGGGACGCCCGCGCCCTCGAACTCCTCGTACTGCCGCAGCACCACGCCACCCGCGAGGAACTCGCCCTGGAGTTCGACGAACCGGTCCACCACCCGGCCGACGGCCGCCAGGTCGGCCAACTCTGGTACGTAGCAGGCCTCGTACCACTCGTGTTTGCGCGACTTCACGTAGTCCTTGACGATCGCCGGCCCCTGCCCGCCGAGCCTGGCCGCGGCCTCCGCCAGCTCCGCCGGTCCGGGGGCCACCGCTGCGTCGGAGGGGATCCACGCACTGGCCGGGGTCGCTCCCTCGAACACGTCGTACCAGCCGGGCAGTTCGTGCGCGGCCGCGTAGCCGGGCGGGCTGGTCAGCAGGGTGCCGCCGCGGGCGGCGAGCGCCGCGGCGAAGTCGGCGTACCGGGCGGAGGGCAGCATCCAACCCCGGTACCAGAGCGGGCCGCTGCCCTGCGGCACCCGCCGGACGGCCTCCTCGGCCCGCCCGGCGAGCAGCTCGTCGTGGTCGACCAGGTGGTGCTCGCCGCCCAACTCCCGCAGCGTCCTGGCCTCCCACGCGAAGTGCGGGTCGGGTCGGCGCGGGTGGAGCGGATCGGACGGGAAGATGATCGCGGGTACGGGCATGGCCGTCAGGGTACGGCGGACCGGACGGCCCCGCGGCCGCCACGACGAGCCGGCCGGCGCGAGCACCCGACCGGAGTGCCGAAACCGCTCGACGGTCCCCGGCGGCCGCTGCGAGAGTGTCCCGATGCGACATCTGCTGCGCTCCCGCACCCGCAGGCCGAGGCAGGCGGCCCGCACGGTGGTCCTGGACGGGAACGGTTCGGTCTTCCTGCTCCGTTCGGACAACGACGAGGTCGGCGTTCACTGGACCATGCCGGGCGGCGGACTGGAACCGGGCGAGACCCCGTGGGACGGCGCCCGGCGCGAGCTGTGGGAGGAGACGGGCTGGAGCGACCTCGAACCCGGCCCGCTGCTCTGCACCTGGGAGCACGACTTCACCTGGCACGGCACGCCGGTCCGCCAGCACGAGCACATCTACCTCACCACCGGCCCGCACCGGGGCCCGGTCGGCGACGTCAGCGCGGTGCACGCCGTCGACCGGATCCTGGACTGGCGCTGGTGGACCGCGGCCGACCTCGCCGACGAGCACGCCGACGCGCTCTGGCCGCCCGCACTGCCGGAACTGCTGGCCGCGGTCCGCACGGGCTGGGCCGTGGACGGCCGGCCGCCGGAGCCCGTCGACCTCGGATACGTCCCGAACACCCCGGCTCCCGGGCGCCCCCGCCCGTCGGGAGTCTGACGCCAGACCCCGGCTAGGCGCGGGCGCCCCGCCGGGGGCGCCCGGCCGGAGCGGGCTCCCAGCCGTGCAGTTCCAGCTCCCGGTCGTGCAGCGCGGCGGGGTTCATCAACACCGTCAACCGGGCGCCGGCCAGCTGCTCGACGCCGAGTCCGGTCGCCGACAGCAGCTGTTCGGTCGGGACCGAGACGGCGATGGCGGGCCGCCAGGAGGGCAGCACCACCAGACAGGTGCCACGGCCGACCCGGATCGGCTGGGCCGTCACGCGGACCGGGGCGCGCTCCTCCGGGCGGCCGAGGGCCTCGGCAGGCCCGGGGCTGCCGCCGATCAGGATGCCGAGCGGAGGTTCGGCCCGTGGGTCCCCTGCGGCCGAGCCGGTCGCGGAGCCGGTCGCGGAGCCGGGCGCGTCGACGGCGGCGTCGACGGAGGCGGAGGCGGGGATGGCGGTGGGGGCAGCGGCAGCCGGGCCGCCGGCGACGGGCGCGACGGCTCCGGACGACGGCGCCTGCGCCCCCGGCCCCGCCCCCGCCGTACCGGCACGTCCGTCCGTCCACCCGGTGGCACCCGGCAGGGCCGTCCCGGTCGGGCCGGGCGCGGCCGTCTCCCGTGCGGTCGCCCCCTGCCCCGTCTGAGCGGCCTGCGGGTGCATCCGGCGCAGTCGTCGCGAGGGCGACGGCCGTCGGGAGCCGAGGATCCGCGGCTCCTCGCGTAGCGCACGCTGCACCGGTACGGAGCGGCCGGCGCCCGACGGCGGATCGGCGGGCCCGGAGCGGACGAGCCCGTCCTGGTGCTCCGCTTCCTCCGCGTCCAGGCCGAGCAGGGCCCGCACCTCGGCGACCGGTCGGCGGCACGCGTCCGCCAGCTCGGCGACGGAGCGGCCCTCGGCGTGTGCGGCGCGCAGCCGGCCGGCGAGTGCCGCCCTCAGCCGCGCGGTGGTCGGGTCGTCCCCGGTCGGGGCGGACGGCGCCGGCGCGTCGTACCGGCTGCGCGGCTGCGGCACCGAGTCCGGGCGCACCGTCGGCTCCGGGGCACCGGGTACGGCCGCCCCGGGCTCGACGGCGGTCGCGATCGAGCACACCGGGGCGGTGGCCGTCCCGAGCAGGTCGGCCAGGGCGGGCGGGGGTGAGGATCCGGCGCTGTCCCGGGGCGGCCCGGGTAGGGACGGGTCGGTTGCGGCGGGGTGGAGCGAAGTCATCTGCGGGCCCTTCGGGAAACGGTCCCGACGATCCTCCCGCACCACGCGATCAGCTCCAAGCGTCGAACCCGGCGGTGTGCGCGACACCACCGTGACACCACCGCGGGACCGTCACGGGACCGTCGCGGAATCACCCGCGGATCACCCGCGGATCACCCGCGGATCACCCGCGGACCGCCCAAGGCGGCGCCGGGCGAACACTGTTGCCCACGGCCGGAACGCTGCCGTGTGCCGCCCGCCGCGGGGCCGTCGCCGGCCGTCGCCGCCTGTCCCTCCGGCCCCGCCGGGTGGGATCAACTGCCGGGCGCGACGAAGCCCTTGAGGTCGGCAAGCACCGCGTTCGCGGCCATCACGCCGAGCCCGAGGAACCAGGTCTCGTCCGAAACCGGCCGGGCCTGACTGGACTTGACCGCACCGAGCGTCTTCCAGAGCGCGCCGCCCAGCACCGCGTCCTGGTTGGTCGAGCTGGGGCTGCCGTACACGCCGTAGAAGATCCAGTCGGCGTCCGCCTTGTCGATCTGCTCCGGGCTGACCTCGACCGCGAGCTCCTGGACCTGCTCGATCGCGGGCTGCGGCAGCGGCACGTCGGTGAGGATGGTGCCGATGAACGAGAGCTGGGCGTAGAGGCGGGTGCGGCCCGGCATGAAGCGCAGCGGCGTGATGGTGGGCCGCTTGTCGCCGAGCTTGGCGCCGATCGCCGTGGCGGCCGCCTGGTACGCGTCGAGCTGGGCCTTCGCCTCCGCCTCCAGGCCGAAGGCGCTCGCGTTGAGCAGGAAGTTCTGCTTCCAGGGGTAGCCCGGGCGCAGCGAGAAGACGGTCGGCGCGATCTTCGACAGCTGCGCGTACTGGTCCTGGGCGCGCAGCTGGCTGCCGAGGATCAGGTCCGGCTTGAGCGCGGCGATGGCCTCCAAGTTGAGGCTGTTGATGGTGCCGACGGCGGCGGGGCTGCCGGCCTTGTCCTTGAGGTAGGACGGCAGGGACTTGGAGCCGTCGGTGTACACGACGCCGACCGGCTGGATGCCGAGGGCGACGACGTTGTCGAGCTCGCCGGTGTCGAGCACCACGACCCGGGTGGGCCTGGCGGGGAGCACGGTCTCGCCCATCGCGTGCCGGAGGGTGCGAGGGTAGACGCCGGGGGCGGCGTCGGTGCCGAAGCCCTTCATCTTCTCGATCACGCTGGCGTAGTCGTCGCCGCCCTGCTTGACCGACTTCTGGTTTGGGGAGGAGCCACCGCCGGCCGGGGTCGCGCCGCCGCTACCGCCCGCGCCGCCGGAGCTGCCGCAGGCGGTGAGCAGCCCGCCGAGGCCGAGGACCGCGCCGCCGGCGATCCCCGCGGAGAGGAACCGGCGGCGGGTGGCGGTGCGGGGGAAGGGGGCCAGGTCGTCGGAGGTGGGGGGCACGCGACGCTCCTTTCACGATCGATATTAGGTTAGGCAAACCTATCCGATAGGGGAGCGGGTGAGGGTGCGTCCGTTCATGCCAGGTGGGCAAACCAGGTCGAACCTTGGCAAAAGGGAGAAATTTTCTTGGCCCAACTCCTTTGAAACAAAGGTACATGGGGTGAATGGGTCGTAATTACAGCAACCCTGACCGCTGCTGCAGGAACGAATCGAAGCACGTGGTTGAGATCACCAAGGGTTGGTCTACTCAACCTTCCAGGTCCGCATCTAGGGTGCGCTGGTGTTTGATCAGCAGCTCTCAGAGCACACGAGCAGCGGCCGGGCAATGGCGCCCGGCGCTCCGCAGGGTGCCCCGGTCAGTGGCATCAGTGGTGGAGGTCCCGCAGATCAGGGGACCGCTGGGGGAGCGGGGGACAAGGGTCTACGGGGCGGTTCCGTCGGCCTGTTGAGCAGTGTGGTGCTGGGCGTCTCGACGGTCGCCCCGGTCTACTGCCTGACGGCCACACTCGGCCCGACGGTCACCGCGGTCGGCGTCCAGATGCCCGCGGTGTTCCTGGCGGGCTTCCTGCCGATGCTGCTCGTCGCGTTCGCGTACAAGGAGCTGAACAAGGACTTCCCGGACTGCGGCACGTCCTTCACCTGGGGCGTCCGGGCCTTCGGCCCCCGGGTCGGCTGGATGGCCGGCTGGGGCCTGACGGTCGCGACCATCATCGTGCTGTCCAACCTGGCCGGGGTCGCGACCGACTTCCTGTACCTGATGCTCGGGGAGATGACCGGCAGCAGTTGGGTCGCCGAACTGGACCAGAACAAGGCCGTCCACCTGCTCACGGTGGTCCTGCTGATCGCCGGCGCCACCGCGATGAGCTACCGGGGGATGACCGCCACCAAGTGGTTCCAGTACAGCCTGGTCGGCCTCCAGCTGGCCGTGCTGCTGCTCTTCTCCGCCATCGCCGTCGGCAAGGCCGTCTCGGGTGACCTTCCCGACTCGATCGGCTTCTCCTTCTCCTGGCTCAACCCGCTCCAGGTCAGCTCGTTCAGCGCGTTCACGGCCGGGCTGTCGCTGTCGATCTTCATGTACTGGGGCTGGGACACCTGCCTGACCATGAACGAGGAGACGCAGGGCAGCGCCAAGACCCCCGGCCGCGCCGCGATGATCTCCATGGTCACCCTGGTCGGCTCGTACCTGCTGGTCGCGATCGCCTCCCAGATGTTCGCGGGCGTCGGCAGCACCGGCAACGGCCTCGGCAACCCCGCGACCGCCGACAACGTCTTCGCCGCGCTGGCCCGCCCGGTGCTCGGCTCGCCGTGGAGCATCCTGCTCTTCCTGGCCGTCGTCGCCAGCGCCGCCGCCAGCCTCCAGACCACCTTCATCCCGGTGGCCCGCACCCTGCTCGCGATGAGCGCCTACCGCGCGGTGCCGCCGCGCTTCGGCACCGTCCACCCGCGCTTCCGCACTCCCGGCTACGCCACCGTGGCGGCGGGCATCGCCACCGCGGTCTTCTACGTGGGGATGAGCCTGATCAGCGAGAACGTCGTCCAGGACACCATCCTGGCGCTCGGTCTGATGATCTGCTTCTACTACGCGCTGACCGCCTTCGCCTGCGTCTGGTACTTCCGCCGCTCGCTGCGCACCGGTGCCCGCGACCTGCTGCTCAAGGGCATCGCCCCGCTCCTCGGCGGCGTGCTGCTCACCGCGGTCTTCCTCCAGACCCTCACCGACGCCTGGAACCCCGACTACGGCAGCGGTTCGCTCTTCGGCATCGGCTCGGTCTTCGTGATCGGCGTCGGCATCCTGCTGCTCGGCGCCGGGCTGATGACCTGGTACGGGTTCATCCGGCCGGAGTTCTTCCGCGGCGAGACGCTGCGCAAGGACACCCCGGCGCTGGTCGTCGAGGACTGACGCCGCTACTGTGGGCGCATGAAGAGCTTCGTGGGCCTGTGCTGGTGGCCGTCCTAGGACGGCCACCAGCACTCGCCTGAGCAGGGCCGTCCGGGATCGGACGGCCCTGCTGCGTTTCTCCGTAGGACGGGCTCCTCGCCCCGGACGGCCGCCACCGACCGCCCCGAGGAGAGACCTTGAACACCGCCGCTACCACCACCGTCACCGCCACCGCCGTGGCTGACGCCGCACCGACGCCCGTCCCGTCCGCGCCGCTCGACGACCCGACCGCCCACCGCGTGCTCACCGGGGACCGCCCCACCGGACCGCTCCACCTCGGCCACTACTTCGGCACCCTGCGCAACCGGGTCCGGCTCCAGGAGCAGGGCGTCGAGATGTTCGTCGTGGTCGCCGACTACCAGGTCATCACCGACCGCGACCTCGCCGACCGGCTCGCCGAGCACACCGAGGGCCTCGTCCTCGACTACCTCGCCGCCGGCCTCGACCCCGAGCGGGCGACGATCTTCCCGCACAGCGCCGTCCCCGCCCTCAACCAGCTGCTGCTCCCCTTCCTCAGCCTGGTCAGCGTCGCCGAACTGCGCCGCAACCCCACCGTCAAGGACGAGATCGCCCACTCCCGGCAGTCGGCGGTCAGCGGGCTGATGTTCACCTACCCCGTCCACCAGGCCGCCGACATCCTCTTCTGCAAGGCCGACCTGGTCCCGGTCGGCCAGGACCAGCTGCCCCACCTCGAAGTCGCCCGCACCGTCGCCCGCCGCTTCAACGAGCGCTACCCGCAGGCCGACGGCGGTGCCGTCTTCCCCCGTCCGCAGGCCCTGCTCTCCGAAGCCCCGATGCTGCTCGGCACGGACGGCGGCAAGATGAGCAAGAGCCGGGGCAACGGTGTCGCCCTCGGCGCCAGCGAGGACGAGACCGCCCGGATCATCCGCGGCGCCCGGACCGACGCCGACCGCCGGATCGGCTACGACCCCGTCAACCGGCCCGAAGTCTCCAGCCTCGTCCTGCTCGCCGCGCTCTGCCAGGACCGCGCGCCCGAGGCCGTCGCCGAGGAGATCGGCGACGGCGGCGCCGCCGCCCTCAAGCGCACCGTGACCGACTCCGTCAACGAGTTCCTCCGCCCGATGCGCGCCCGCCGCGCCGAGCTCGCCGCCGACCGGGGCCACCTGCGCCAGGTCCTGCGCGACGGCGCCGAGCGGGCCAATGCCGTCGCCGACGCCACCCTCGCCGAAGTGCGGGAGGTGATGGGGGCGGCGATCTGAAGAGCGCTCACGGCGATCGCCCGACATCGGCCGGTCGACACGGGGCATACCGTCAGCGGGCGGTCGCGGCCACGGCACGCGACCGCCCGTACCCCACCCCCCCGCGTCCGAAAGGTGGCCCGGCCCATGGACCGGCACCCGACCACACCCGGCCAGGCGCTGACCCGCCCGCCGCACCTGCGCCCCGGGGACCACATCGCCGTCGTCGCCCCCAGTGGTCCCGTCGACGCCGAACGCCTCGCCGCCGGGTGCGCGATCCTCCGCTCCTGGGGCCTGCGCGTCACGGTCGCCCCGCACGTCCTCGACACCCACCCCTCCCTCGGCTACCTGGCCGGCACCGACGCCGACCGTGCCGCCGACCTCCGGAGCGCGTGGCTCGACCCCACCGTCGACGCCGTCATCTGCGCCCGCGGCGGGTACGGCGTGCACCGCATCGTCGACCTGCTCGACTGGACCGCGATGCGCGCCGCCGCTCCCAAGCCCTTCATCGGTTTCAGCGACGTCAGCTCCCTGCACGAGGCCTTCGCCCGGCGGCTCGGCCTCGCCACCCTGTACGGACCGCTGGCCGCCGGGGCCTCCTTCGTCTCCGACGGCCCGACCGCCGAACACCTGCGCCGCACCCTCTTCGACCCCGCCGCCGTCACCCGGCTCACCTCACCCACCGCGGGGCCGCTCGTCCCCGGCCGGGCCCGTGGCGTCACGGCGGGCGGCTGCCTCCACGTCCTCACCGCCGAGCGCGGCACGCCCGCCGCCCGCCCCTCGTACCAGGGCGCCATCCTGCTGCTGGAGGACGTGAACGAGCACCCCTACCAGCTCGACCGGCTGCTGACCCAGCTCCTGCGCTCCGGCGCCCTCGACGGCGTGGCCGGCCTGGCCCTCGGTTCCTGGGAGGGCTGCGGACGACCCGAACGGGTCCGGGACGTGATGCTCGACCGGCTCGGCGGGCTCGGCGTCCCCGTGCTCGGGGAACTGGGCTTCGGCCACTGCCCCTCCACCCTCACCGTCCCGCTCGGCGTTCCCGCCCAGCTCGACGCCGACGCCGGCACCCTCACCCTGGACCTGCCCGCCCTCGCCGACCGCTGAGCCGGGCCGGCCCCGGGACGGGGGCGTCGGGGGAGCCGGTGACGAGGGGAGCTGGGTGTCGGGGCGCGCTGCGCGTCGGAGCGCGCCGAGTGCCGAGGGAGCCGAGTGCCGGGCGGAGCTGAGTAAGGTGCGGCCATGAACGAGGACCGCCTCACCGCCCTTGCCCTCGGCTTCCTCCGCGGCCTGGGCAGCAACGCCCGCACGATCCTCGGACTTGCCGGCCCGCCCGGCGCCGGCAAGTCCACCCTGGCCCGCCACCTGGTCGCCGAGGTCGAGCGCGCGGAGGGCCCAGGCTCCGCCGCCTACGTCCCGCTCGACGGGTTCCACCTCTCCGGCGCCCAGCTCGACCGCCTCGGCCTGACCCACCGCAAGGGCGCTCCGGCGACCTTCGACGCCCACGGCTACGTCGCCCTGCTGCGCCGCATCGCCGGGGACCGCTTCCAGGACATCTACGTCCCGGACTTCGACCGCGGCCTGGACGAACCCGTCGCCGCCCGCCACGTGGTCCACCCGCACACCCGGCTGGTCGTCACCGAGGGCAACTACCTCGCCTCCGTCGAGACCCCCTGGCCCGATGCCCGTCGACTGCTGCACGAGCTCTGGTACGTGCACACCGACGACGAGCTCCGCGCGGAGCGCCTGCTCCGGCGGCACCGCGACGGCGGGCGCGACGAGGCCACCGCCCGCCGCTGGGTCACCGGCAACGACCACCCCAACGGCGAGTACGTGAAGCCCGGCCGGGCGCTCTGCACCCGCACCGTCCCAGGGACGGATTTGCCTTCGGCACCGGACAGGGGTAGTGTTTTCTAGTCGCTCGACAGGGAGCACCGGACACGCATCTGCGCGGACGGTCCCGGGGCGGCCAATCCCCTGAAACACCACTTCCGGTTCGTGCCGGTCGTTTCGCTTTTCCGCGGCGCGGCCTGGTGCTTATTCGGCGTGCTCGTTTTATCGGATTGCGGCTGGATTCGCTTTTCGGAGCGGGGATCGGCTAGAGTTTGGAACGTCGGACGGGGCGTCAAACCCCGGAAGACACCGGCGAGTTGGATGAACGAAGCCCCGGAAACGGAGCGGAAAACATCTGATAAGCTGGAGACACGAAAGAACGAAGCCCGGAGGGCCTGCCGGAAGGCGGCGCGAAGGAAGCGTCCGTTCCTTGAGAACTCAACAGCGTGCCAAAAGT
>NZ_JBISAI010000036.1:42256-49890 GCF_044391605.1 Kitasatospora sp. NPDC018619 | reverse complement strand
TCGCCCTCACCCTCAGCAGGCGCCGCCGCAACAACAGCTGAGGCAGCAGCACCACCCGACAGGGGTGTCCGTGGCAGCCAGCCACGGACACCCCTCCGTCATTTCCAGCCGTGTGAGGTCGGCGCACGCCAGCCCCGGCCCGGTGCCGAACCCGGCCGGCGCCGGGGCGGGGGGCCGGTCAGGTCGCCAGGCCGTGGCGGTAGGCGTAGACGACGGCCTGGACGCGGTCGCGGAGCTGGAGCTTGGCCAGGATGCGGGAGACGAAGGTCTTGACGGTCTCCTGGCTGATGACCAGGGCGGCGGCGATCTCGCTGTTGGAGAGGCCGTCCGCGATGAGGCGCAGGACTTCCAGCTCGCGCGGGGTGAGCGGGAGGTCGCGGGAGGTGTCCTCGGCGGGGCGGATGCGGGCGGCGTAATGCCCGACGAGCCGGCGTGTCACCTGCGGGTCGAGGAGGGCCGCGCCGGTGGCCACGGTCCGGACGCCGTGGAGCAGCCGGTCCGCCGGGGCGTCCTTGAGGAGGAAGCCGCTGGCGCCGAGGCGGAGCGCCTCGTACACGTACTCGTCCAGGTTGAACGTGGTCACCACCAGGACCTTGACCGGGTGGAGCACTCCGGCCCCGGCCAGCAGCCGGGTGGCTTCCAGGCCGTCGAGGACCGGCATGCGGATGTCCATCACGACGACGTCGGGCCGCGCCTCGCGGGCGAGGGCGACGGCGGTCCGCCCGTCTCCGCACTCGCCGACCACCTCCATGTCGGGCTGGGCGCCGAGGATGGTGACCAGCCCGGTGCGCACGAGCATCTGGTCGTCGCAGACCAGGACCCGGATCGGTGCGCTCACGCGGCGCCGCCGACGGGGATGCGGGCGCGGACGGTGAAGCCGCCGTCCGGGCCGTGGCCGGCGCTGAAGTCGCCGTCCAGGACGTCGACGCGTTCGCGCAGGCCCGCCAGGCCCCGTCCGCCGCCGGTGGCGACGGCGGCGCGCGAGCCGGTTCCGTCCGTGCCGACCTCCACGGTGATCTCCCGGGCGCCGTACCGCACCCGGACGGAAGTACGGCTGCCGTGGGCGTACTTGAGGGCGTTGGTCAGGGCTTCCTGCACGACCCGGTAGGCGACGAGGTCGGCGCTTCCGGTCGTCGCCGGCGGTGTCCCCTGCTCGGTGAGGTCCACGGGCTGCCCGGCGCGGCGGCTCTGCTCGACGAGGGCGAGGACCCCTCCGGGGGCGGCCGGCGTCCTGGGCTCCGCGGCCTCCGCGGTCTCCGCGGCGCCGGCGCCGTGGTCGGGGCTGAGCAGGTCCAGCAGGTGGCGCAGGTCGGTGACGGCGC
This sequence comes from Kitasatospora sp. NPDC018619, assembly GCF_044391605.1. NCBI lineage: Bacteria > Bacillati > Actinomycetota > Actinomycetes > Kitasatosporales > Streptomycetaceae > Kitasatospora > Kitasatospora sp. NPDC018619. The sequence goes on along the minus strand of NZ_JBISAI010000036.1, from coordinate 48,568 downwards.
GGCGGCCGGAGTCGCCGATGGCGGTGAGGGACTGTTCCAGCCGCTCGGGCGCGGCGGTCAGGTAGCGGGCGGCTTCGGCCTGGACGACCATCGCGGTCACGTGGTGGGTCACGACGTCGTGCAGCTCGCGGGCGATGCGGACGCGTTCGGCGCTCCGGGCCTCGGCGGCCGCCGCCTCGCGGCGCCCGGCCTCCGCGGCCCGGGTGGAGCGCAGCCACGCCCCGGCCCCCCAGGCCAGGGCGAGGGCGAGGTAGAACGTCACGAACTCCGTCGGCGTCTCGCCGCCCGCGCCGAGCCTGGTGAGCGCCACCGCCAGCGGCACGTACGCCACGGAGAGCAGGACCGCGACGGTGCGCCGGCGCTCCTCCAGGTGGGCGCCCGCACTGACGAGCGCGACGGGCAGGACGGCGCCGGCCACCGAGTGGTAGCCGCGCAGCTGGTCGAGGGCGAAGCCGCACGCGACCAGGGCGAGGCAGACGGCCGGCCACCGCCGGCGCACCACGAGCGGAAGGCATTCGAGTGCGAGGGCCACGAGGGCGGTCCCGTCGAAGGGGCGGGTCGGCAGGTCCCCGAGCTGCGTGCCGTGCCCGCGCAGTCCCGGCAGGAACGGCGCGAGCAGGAACAGGGCCCCGAGGGGGAGGTCGCGCAGGGTGACGTCGAGCCGGCGCCACCCCTGCCCGGCCCGCTGAAGGCTCATCACCGGGCGAGTGTAGCGAGGGCGTCGAGGCGCCCGGCGCGCCGCCGGGGGACGATGCGGCCGCGCCGACGGGCCAGGTGCAGGAAGGCGGCCATGAGCACGGCGCCGATCAGCACCGCGTACACACTGGCCTCCGGGCCGAACCCGCCGCCGGTGACCAGCTCGGCGCCCGACGTGGAGGCGTCCAGCAGCCCGTGGGTGCCTCCGTTGCCCGAGACCTCGGTACCGAAGATGCCGGACTCCGCGAAGTTCCAGCCGAAGTGCAGGCCGATCGGCAGCCACAGGCGGCGGGTGGCGGCGTACGCGGCGGCGAGCATGCCGCCGGCCTCGATCGCGACGGCGACGGCGCCCAGCGCGGTGGCGTCCTTGTTGAGCAGGTGCGCCGCGCCGAACACCGCGGCGGACAGCGCCAGCGCGAGGTACGTGCCCAGGCCGCGCTCCAGGAGCCGGAAGAGCAGGCCGCGGAACATCAGCTCCTCCGTGACGGCGGCGCCGGCCATGAAGCCGACCAGTCCGACCGCCCCGCTCGGCGAGCCGAGGCCGTGGACCGTGTAGTCCCCGAGGAGGTAGAGGTTCGCTATCACGCACCCGAACATCGCGACCCCGACGGCCAGGCCCCGCAGGAGCGCCCCGAGCGCCGCCTCGCGGGCCAGTTCGGTGACCGGACGCCGCTCGGTGCGCCCCACGACCCACCGGTAGACGGCCACCGAGAGCACGGCCGTCAGGCCGCCCAGGAGCAGTGAGAGCCACGGGTCGTCCTGCACCGCGGCGACGCCCTGCCCGCCGACCGCACCGACCAGGACCACGGCCAGGATCTGCAACACCAGTGTCATGACGTCTCTTTCCTCGGTTCCGCCCCCGACCCCGGCTCCCGTTCCGGTTCCTCGTGCGGGGTGCCGCGGCCGGGCGCCGCGGCTGAATGAACGCTAGGGAAGCGGCGGCCGGGAGTCGTCACCTCACGGGGGGCACTGGTCCGTAGCTCTCACGGGGGACAGCCCGCTCCCGGGTCCCCGCGCGCCGGGTGCGGCGGCCGGGCGGCGGGCCGGGGCGGCCCAGGACGGCGGGCCCGCCTCCGGCCTGCGCCGGCGGTCAGTCATCTCCCGGCGGCGTGGCGAAGTCGTGCGGCTCGGGGGACAACAGGTGCTCGGCGGCGCCGTCGAGGAGGCGGGCCGTCTCCGTGGAACGGGGCAGCATCGTCTTCTCGTAGGCGTGCACGGCCTGGTCGACGGTGTCGTGGCGGGCCAGCGCGAGCGCGAGTTCGCAGGCGTCCAGCATGGCGAGGTTGACGCCGACACCGAGCGGCGGCATGAGGTGGGCGGCGTCCCCGAGCAGGGTCACCGTGGGGTCGTGCTCCCAGGTGTGCGGGACGGGCAGGGCGAAGATCGGGCGGTCGACGTAGGGGCCGTCGTTGTCGGTGATCAGCCGGCGCAGTCGGGGCGACCAGTCGCGGTAGCGCTCCAGGAGGCGGGCGCGGATGCCCTCGGTGTCCCCGGGGGCGAGGCCGGCGGCGGTGATCCAGTCGGCCGGGGTCCGCTGGATGACGTACGCGCGGATGTGGCCGCCGCCGCCGCGCTGGGCGAACAGACCGCGGTCGCCGTCGGCCGCGGCGGCGCTGCCCTGGCCGACGAGCCCGGCGATGTCGGGGTGGCGGGCCTCGACGTCGTGGAACCAGGCCTCCAGGAAGCTCACGCCGCTGTACCGGGGCGTGGCCGGGGAGAGGGCGGAGCGGACCCTGGACCATGCGCCGTCGGCGCCGATGACGAGGTCGCACTCGACGGTGGCGCCGTCGGCGAAGTGCAGCCGCCGGGGGCCCCGGGCGGGGCCGCTGACGGCCTGCAGGGTGTGGCCCCAGCGCACGGTGCCGGGCCGGAGCGAGTCGAGCAGCAGGCCGCGCAGCAGGCCGCGGTCGATCTCCGGCTTGGACCGCTCGTCCTGCCCTGGGACGTGGTGGGCGAGGATCGTGCCGAGCGGGTCCAGCCGACGCATCTCCTGACCCTCGGGGCGGGCCAGTCGGAAGAACTCCTCCAGGAGGCCGGCCTCGCGCAGGGCGATCTGGCCGTTGTCGGCGTGCAGGTCGAGGGTGCCGCCCTGGTCGCGGGCGTCGGGCCCGGCGTCGCGGTCGTAGACGGCGGCGGCTATGCCGTGCCGCTGGAGGATGCGGGCGCAGGTCAGGCCGCCGGGGCCGGCGCCGATGACGGCGATGCGGGGTGCGGGAGTGGTGTTCACGACGTGCTCCGTTCGTTGGCGTACCCGTGGCCCGGCTGTCGCGCCGTCGGGTCGCCGGGGTGGCGGGGTGGCGGGTCGCCGGGGTGGCGGGGTGGTGTCGAGGAGGGGGCGGCCGGGCAGGGCCTCGCAGCCGCCGCCCCAGAAAAGCACACCGGCTCAATAAGTGCAACGACTCAACTTTTGAAGCTGGTCAATCGATAGGGGTAGGGTGTCCGTATGCCCAGCCCGACCACCGACACCGCCGCCGGTCCCGCGGATCCGGCGGACTCCCCTCCGGCGCCGATCGGGCGCCGCGAGCGCAAGAAGGCCGCCACCCGCCAGGCCATCGCCGACGCCGCCCTGCGCCTGTTCCTGGAGCGCGGGTACGACGCAGTCGGCATCCGCGAGATCGCGGACGCCGCCGACGTGTCCACCACCACGCTGTTCAAGCACTTCCCGGTCAAGGAGGCCCTCGTCTTCGACGAGGACGCCGAACAGGAGACCCGCCTGCTCGCCGCCGTCCGCGACCGGCCCGAGGGCTGGTCCATCCCCGCGGCCCTGCGCGAGCACGCCCTGACCGCCCGGCTCGCCTGCGGCGACGGCGACGCCCGCTTCACCGCCTTCGTCGAGATGGTGACCGGCACCCCCGCGCTGCGCGACTACGCGCAGAAGATGTGGCTGCGCCACGCCACCGCACTCGCCCGGGTCATCGCGGAGGAGAGCGGACTCCCCGCGGGCGACCCCGCCTGCACCGCCTTGGCGCACTTCGCCCTCGAAGTCCCCCGCGCGGCCTACGCCCACGACGACCCCCGCCAGGCCGTCACCCGGGCCTTCGAGCTCCTGGAGCACGGCTGGAGCGCGCTCGCCCGCACGCCGGCGTGAGCAGCCGCGTCCGCCCCGCGGGTCAAGGGTGTCCGGGAACCCGTTCAGCCGCCCCTGGACCCCGGGCCGCGCATGCCCCGGCGCCGGGGGCTCCGGCCGCCCGTCGGCACGAAGTGCGGCCACAGCATGCCGAACGCCGCCGCCGCCCGCAGCACGTTGCGGGCCGCCACGCCAGGACCCGGTATCAGCCCGCCACAACCGGAACACGAGCGTTCTGTCAGGGGCCGCTGCGGAGCGGTCGCCCGACTGGTCGGGCGCCGCGGAGGCGTCCCGGGTCAAGATCCGCGCGGTCACGGGTCTGTCCCAGCGGGGTGCGGCCGCGCCGGGGTGACGGGAACGCGGCGCCAGCGCGGCCGGAACCGGTGCGGCGCCCGGGCCCGGGGCCGTACGGCGGGGACGCGGAGCCCGCCGTCGGCGCCCGTCCGTGTCACAGCACTGTCCTGACCGGGAGTCAGACGAAACGGTTCACCCGGCGTGGTTGTCCTGCCCACCGGAACCCGGCAACCGCCACCCCGACCCCGAGGAAGACACCATGCGCGTTCACAAGCTGACCCTCGCCGCCCTGCTCGCCGCCGCCGGCCTCTCCCTCACCGCCTGCCAGAACGACGACCCCGCCGGCGGAACGGCGGCGGGCACGCCCACCGCCACCGCCGCCGCACCCACCGCCGCACCCACCACGGCGGCACCCGGCGCCAGCACGGCACCCGCACCGGCGAGCCCGGCCGCCGGCACGAAGGCCTCGACCGGCACGGCCGGCTCCCCCGACGCCGGCAAGGGCGGCAAGTGCCGCACCGACGACCTCACGATCACAGCCGCCGACCGCACCATCGACGGCGACGCCCGGCGCACGGTGGTCGTCGAGCTGAAGAACCACAGCGGCCACGACTGCACGATCAGCGGCTACGCCGGTGTCGACCTGACGACCAACGCGGGCTCCCTGTCCGCCGGACGCTCCGGCGAACCGGCGGCCCCGGCCGTCCTCAGGAGCGGGAAGTCGACCTACTTCGGCATCAGCTACCCCGCCAACACCACCGGCGGCACCGGCCTGCGCCTCACCGGCCTCGTCGTGACCCCGCCCGACGAGACCAGGCCCGTCACCCTCCCCTGGCCGGGCGCCGGCTCCCTGCCCGCCACCGACGCCCCCGGCAACCCGGTGACGATCGGCCCGATCGGCAGCGCCGGCCAGGGCGGCCAGTGAGCGGCGCGCACCGCACCCGGCCCGCCGACCCGCCGTCGCGGGCCGGTACCGGCGGCGCACCGAGCCGTCCACCGTGTTCGTCCGCACCTGCCCACGGTCGGCACCCCGTGCGTCAGGTGACGCCGGTGGCCGGCGCTCCGTACGGGCACGGCACTGGTCACCGCCGGCACGCTCCCCGGCACGAGCGGGCCCGGCCCGGGAGGTGCTGCGCGGACAGGCGCCCCCAGGCTCCGGTCCCCGGACGACCGAGGCCCTCCGGGAACCGGTGAAGCGCGGGCGCCGGGAGCCCGACCGCTGGTGCACGGGACCCGGCGGCCCGACGGCCCAGCGGCCGGAAGGCTAGTCGCCGACCTTCACGTACGTCAGGTGGGAACGGCCGCCCTGGAAGTACGACGTGCGGAGCTGCGCCCCGTTCAGGCCCTCGCCGGGCCCGTCGCCGTGCAGGATCGCCTGCACCCGGACAGTCTTCGACCGCTGGGCCTCGGACACGGTCACCAGCCCCGACAGCGGAGTCGGGCCGTGCACGCAGTGCTGGAAGCGGGTTTCCGGTGACGTCGAGAACTGGTGCTGGGCCGACTGGCGGGGCCCCAGCTCGACGGCACGCGACCCCGCGTCGATCAGGCGTACCTCGGTCCACAGGTTGGTGGAGCTCCCGTAGTCGAGCAGCGCGCAGATGTTGGTGTCGATGTCGCCGATCACCAGGTACACGCCGGGATCGGGGAGGGTGACCTGCAGGCCCGTGTCCACCCACGCCCGGCTGGCTCGGGAGGGCAGCAGGTCGATGTCGCCGACCGCTCCCGTCTCACCGCGGCGGGGAGTCAGGTAGGCCCTGACCGTGTACGTCTGCGGGCAGACTCCCGCCTCCGGCGCCTCCACGGCGATGTCGACCGACGGCCAGCCGCGGCCGACGCGGCCGGGAGCCGCCCCGGGGACGCCCACGACGCGGGTCTCCGGGACGCGCAGGCCCGCCCTGGTGGAGGTGAGGGCGTTGCAGTCGGCCGGGTCGATGACGGCGTGGGCGCCGACCGTGTAGACCTGGGGGCAGTCGCCGGCGGCGGGGCGCGTGACGACGACCCCGATCGTCCCGTCGACGGCCTGGCCGCCGACCGGCCCGGGGACGCCGGTGACGTGGGTCTCCGGGACGCGCAGGCCCGCCCTGGTCGAGGTGAGGGCGTTGCAGTCGGCCGGGTCGATGACGGCGTGGGCGCTCACCGCGTACGTCTGCGGACAGTCACCCGCCCCGGGAGGCGTGACGACGACCCCGATCGTCTGGTGGGTGTCGGATGACACAGCGGCGGTGCCGGTGACCCGGGTCTCGGGGACGCGCAGG
>NZ_JBISAI010000036.1:0-42157 GCF_044391605.1 Kitasatospora sp. NPDC018619 | reverse complement strand
GCCCGAGCCGGTGGAGGTGAGGGCGTTGCATTCGGCCGGGTCGATGATGGCGTGGGCGCTCACCGCGTACGTCTGCGGACAGTCACCCGCCCCGGGAGGCGTGACGACGATCCCGATCGTGCCGTCGGCCGGGTGGCCGTCCGCGCGGCCCGGTTCTCCGGTGACCCGGGTCTCCGGGACGCGCAGGCCCGAGCCGGTGGAGGTGAGGGCGTTGCATTCGGCCGGGTCGATGATGGCGTGGGCGCTCACCGCGTACGTCTGCGGACAGTCACCCGCCCCGGGTCGGGTGACGCTGACGCCGATGGTCCCGTTGGCGGGGTGGCCGCCGACCGGGCCCGGGACGCCGGTGACGTGGGTCTCGGGGACGCGCAGGCCCGCCCTGGTGGAGGTGAGGGCGTTGCAGTCGGTCGGATCGATGATGGCGTGGGCGCCGACCGTGTAGACCTGGGGGCAGTCGCCGGCCGCGGGCGGCACGATGACGACGCCGATCGTCCCGTCGGCCGGGTCGCCGCCCGCGCAGCCCGCTTCTCCGGCGACGCGGGTCTCCGGGACGCGCAGGCCCGCCCTGGTCGAGGTGAGGGCGTTGCATTCGGCCGGGTCGATGATGGCGTGGGCGCCGACCGTGTAGACCTGGGGGCAGTCGCCGGCCGCGGGCGGCACGACGACGACGCCGATCGTCCCGTCGGCCGGGTCGCCGCCCGCGCAGCCCGCTTCTCCGGCGACCCGGGTCTCCGGGACTCGCAGGCCCGCCTCGGTGCAGGTGAGGGCGTTGCAGTCGGCCGGATCGACGATCACCTCGGCTTTGAGCGGGTCGGCGGCGTTGGCGTTGCCGGTCAACGCGATGCAGTCGCTGTCGGCGAATCGCCTCTGGGCAGGGGACATGGCGCACACTCCCGGTGCTGGTGTCGTTGTGGGCGAACGTCAGCTCCGCCACGACTGCCCGGGCCCCACTCCTCCCGGCACTGCTTCGGCAACCGTGACGAACTAGTGCCCAAGCCGCTCGACGCCTTCGCCCGACCGCGCTGCGGCTCAACCGCCGGGGTGCGAATCACCCCGCCGGTGAATTACCCGTACGGCCCATCAGGAAAGACAGATTGAATCCGAACGAGTGAATAATATTTTAAAGTGTTATTTCGTGTACAAGGTGATATTTCGACGCGGCCCACGCATCGGTCCTGACCATGGCTGATGGCGAGGCGGACGGCTGCCGACCGGCAACCCAGGGCGGCAATTTTCGCCCCATTTCCCGTCCGGCGGGAAATAGGTCAGGAGAGGTCCGTGATCGCTTTTCGTGGGGCGGGAAAAGGATTCTATCCGTCCAGGAGATTCGGCCGACACCACGGGCGCAGGAGGATGGGTTGGATAGCCCTGATCCCACATAGGGACTCGTACAGAAAGGGGGCGAGACGTCCAGACACCGTCGCCCTGGACCGGCGGGGTGGTGGGCCGCTGTCTGGGATACTGGGGGCATGACTGACACGGGGGGTCGGGAAGGTGTGCGCGAGGGGCGGCGGAGGGGGCTGGTCGCTGCCGCCATCTCCCTCGGGGCGCTGGGGACCGGTGTCGCCCACACCGTCCGGCCGGACCTGAAGATCGACGGTGCGACGCTGGTCCTGGCCGCGATAGCCGTGGTCCCTTGGCTGGGCGACCTCTTCGAGAGCATCGAACTGCCCGGGGGCGCCAAGTTCCAGTACCGGCAGCTGCAGGAACGTGTGGAAGCGGTCGAACAGCAGGCCGCGGAGGCCCGGCAGGCGGGGGACGACGCGAGCCGCCAGGCCCGTGTCGCCCTGGCGGTCGGCGGCGAGGGCATTCCCAGTGCCGCCGCGGAGGAGGAAGTCGGCCGTCTCGTCGACGAGTTCACGGCCCTGCGGCGCACTGAGCCGTCGGGGCCGGCGCGGACCTACCGTCAGGAACTGCTCTTCGCCGAGCTGGCCAGACTCACACCACTGGTGGACGGCTACGACACCGCCTCCGCGCTCGCCTCGTCCGACGGCGGGACCCGGCTGGCGGCCTACGCCCGCCTGTATGCCCGGCCGGAGGAGGAGTTCCTGCCGGCACTCGTCGAGGCGGCGGTCTCCGAGGAACTCGCGTTCAACCAGTACTGGGCCTTCCATGCGGTCGGTTCGATCGTCGACGCCGTCGGGTCGGGGAACGTGCGGCTCGACACGGTGAGACGCCTGCGCGCGTGCCTTCCCCTGCTCCCCCAGGGCAGCGACCGCGTCCGGGCGCTGACGGCAGTCCTCAGACGGCTCGATGGCCCGGCGCGCTGACCACGGCCCCGGCGGCGCTGTGCCAGAACTCGGGCATCCGTCACCTCCCTCGCGTCGTACCACGAGGCCCACCGGACCGGGCCGTCGCCGTCGCGCGAACGAGGTTATCGGCCCCACCGGCACCAGACGGCCGGGTGGAGCCGCAGGCTCCCGGGCGCGAGCACCCGCCCCTTCCCCGGCCCGGCGGCCAAGCCTCGGTCTCGGACCCGGCCAGGCCGCTGCCGGTGCGTCGCCGTCGCCGCAGGCGTCACCCCGCCCGCCCGGGACCGTGGTCCCGGGCGGGCGGCGGGCCCTCCGGGCCCAACGGCGGCCGGTGATCAGCGCGTTCGCGTCGGCCCCTGGCCGGGGTTCCTGCGCAGGCACCAGATACGGGGGCCGCCCTCGGGCAGGGGTACCTCGGCGGTGACCTCGAAGCCGAGGCGCTCGTAGAACGCGACGTTGCGTTCCGTGGAGGTCTCCAGGAACGCCGGGTACCCCTCGCGCGCGGCTGCCTCGATGCCGGAGGCCAGCACCCGGCTGCCGAGGCCACGCCCCTGGGCTTCGGGGGCGACGGCGACCGTGTTGAGGAACCACGCCGGCTCCTCTGGCCGGTGGGGCTCGACGGCCTGCTCCGCGACCTCGTAGGCGGCTGCCCGGTGGCCGGCGAGGTCGCCGAGCAGCGCGCCGATCCCTTCGAAGGCGGGCGACGGGTCCTGGTCCGGGGTGCTCCAGGCGGCGACGGCGCGGCCCTCGTCTGCGACCCATACGCGCCCGTACGGTATCCCGATGCGGGTCAGGCAGAGCTCCTGGAAGCGCCGGATCCGCTCCTCGTGGCCGTCGGCCGCGATCACGTGCCGGATGTAGGGGTCGCCGGTGAAGGCCCGGGTGAGAGTGTCGACCGCGGTGGGGACGTCGGTGTCGGCGATGGGGCGGACGGCGGGGAGGTTCTGGTGCTGCGGCATGGGGGTCCTTGGAGATGTCGGGGCGGTCCGGGAGGACCGGGTGCGGCTGACGGGTTGTCTGCCGTTGACGGTCTCCCCGCCCTGCGGCGGGCGTCGAGGCCGGAGGTTCGGTGACGTCTGCCGTACCGCCACCCGCCTCGCGGGCTCCGCTGCCCCTCACTGGCAGGACCGGTGCTCCGTCAACCAGACCTCGGCGAACGCGACGGCGTCGGGCAGGGCGAAGAGGCGGCATTGCGCCGCCCCCACCGTGCCGCGTCCCACCGGATGCGTCTGCTCGAAGGCTTCGCCCAGAGCGCCGAAATCGTCGGCGCTGACCGAGACGTCACGTACGGTGCTCCACTTCCGGCCCTGCGGCGACATGACCGCGAAGGAGTTGTCGGCCCGGGGAGAGGAGATCCGGTACTCGGCCAGGTGGAAAGCCGTGCATGTCTCGAAGCCCACGCCGAGGAGGAGGACCCGGGCTCCCGCCTCCTCCAGACGGGCCAACGGGCTGTGCTCGCCGAACATGCAGTCCAGGGCGTGGCCGTCCACGATTTCGGCGGCACGGGGGCCGATCGCGGCGAAGGAGGTCTGCGGGTGGGCACTGCGCAGGGCGCCCGGCCAGGTACGGACGGTTTCGGGGATGACGCCGACGCCGCTGGTGCGTGTGGTGTGCGGGTCGTACGGCGGCGTCGATGCCCGGATGTCCGCCCACCACGACTCGGGGACGGGCGGGTTCCCCCAGCCCGCGGGATCCGAGTTGTCCGAGGTCTGCGTCGGCACCACGAGCGTCCCGTCCTCGCCGAGCACGTCGAGCAGCGCCTGGACGACGGCGACGGGACCCCCGCAGACCCAGCCGAACGACCTCAGGGAGGAGTGCACGAGCACGGTCTCGCCGGAGCGAAGGCCGAGGTCACGCAGCCCGGTGGCGAGGGACGGACGTGTACACAGCGGGCCGGCAGGAGGCTTCTGGGACATGGTCAGCAAGTGTGTGTGGTCTCCCGCATACGCACCACTGGTTTTCGACGAAGTTCCTCGCCGGACTCGCAGCCTTCGGAAAACACCTTCATGCCCACCGCTCGCGCTGTCGACGAACACGCCGAACGGGGCAGGGCCCGGGCGGGGTCGCGGAAGACGACCCGTTGCCGCAACCACGACGCCCAGCAGGCGGACGAGGCGAAAACGGTCCGCTTCGAAGCCCTCGACTCGGAGTCCTCGCCGAGGAGTACGTGGTGCGCGACGCCCGCCCGTTCCGTCGGCGTCCGGAGACCGGGTCTGTCAGAAAGCCGCGAATGGTTGGCGCACCCTGAACCCAACGCCACAGCCCAGGACGTATCCGCCCGGCGCGCGGGGGACTACTCTCCCTTCGGCAGCCGACCGCCCGGGCCCGGGGCCGCGCGATCGGCGCGGGTCTCCGGGCAGCGAGCGGACGGCATCGGTGCCCCGGACAGGCTCCGGGGCACCGACGGAGGACGGCGAGGAGGCTCTCGACGCGGCCGCCTGCGCTGTCGGCTCGGTTGCGGGCGAGCGGCGCGGCGGGTCGCGGGCCCTGCGTCACTTCTCCGCGACGGCCTCCAGCGGGCTCAGGGCGGCCGCCCGGCGGGCCGGGACGGCTGCCGCGACCGCGCCGATCGCCAGGGACACCAGGCACACGAGGAGCAGCGTCCCCCAGGGCAGCGCCAGGGAGTACCGCGCCACCGCGCCGTTGGCCAGCGAGCCGACCGCCCAGGCGCCGAACAGTCCGCTCGCCAGGCCGAGGAGCGTGCCGAACGCGGCGACGGTCACCGACTCCAGGCGGACCATCCGGCGGATGCCGGTGCGGTCCATGCCGACGGCTCGCAGCACGCCGATCTCGCGGGTGCGTTCCGCCACCGACATGGCCAGGGTGTTCACGATGCCGAGTGCGGAGATCACGGCGCCGATGGCGAGCAGCCCGTACATCAGGGTCAGCAGGTCGCCCATGGCACCGGCGGCCTCGTCGACGAGCTCCTGCCGGTCCTTCACCTGGAGCAGCGGGCTGTTGCCCGTGGCGGCGCGCAGTCGGTCCGCGGTGGCCTTCGGGGCCGCGCCGCTGTCGGTGCGGACGAGGATCCGCTGGACGGAGCCGGGCTTGAAGCCATTCTGCTGCACCTCGGCGCGGGCCCCCAGGGCGTCGTGGGCGGTGGGGTTGTCCTGGTAGACGCCGACGACGGTGTAGGGCCTGGTGTCCTGGCCGTAGCCCATCCGGGCGTCGAGCCGGCCGCCCGCGCTCACGCCCTGCTCCCGGGCGACGGTGCTGGAGACGGCGATCCGGCCCGGTCCGAGGCCCTTCAGGGAGCCGCTGACGAAGTCGAGCTTCATGACGGAGTCCACCGTGTCGGGGTCGACGCCGGAGATCTGCCGGGCGGAGCCGCCGACGGTCAGGACGGAGTCGGCGACGGCGCTCGCCGTCCGCACCCCCGAGGTGTCGGCCACCCGCTGGACGGCGGCCGGGTCGATGGCGGTCGTGGTGGTGCGGGTGGTGATCACGTAGTCGGCGGTGAGGCCGGCCGCGGCCTGACGGTCGAGGGCCCGCCCGGTGGAGTCGCCGATGACGGCGAGCCCGGCGACCAGTGCGGTGCTGACGATCAGGGCGGAGGCAGTGGCCGCGGTGCGCCGAGGGTCCCGCAGCGCGTTCTCGCGGGCGAGCCGGCCGGGGATCCCGAAGCGGCCGGTCAGCCGTCCGCTCAGCCGGATCACGGGGGCGGCGAGCAGCGGCGCCAGTACCACCACGGCGATGACGAGGAGGGCGCAGCCGCACATCGCGCTTCGCAGGTTCTCCTCGGAGGCGTCCCCGGCCCCCGTGAGCGACACCAGCAGCCCGGCGCCGAGGCCGAGCAGGGCCAGCCCGACCGCGCCGCGGACCCGGGACCGGCTGGCGGACGGCGGCTGCCCGGCCGAGCGCATCGCCTCGACGGGGGCGATCTTCGCCGCCCTGCGGGACGGCAGCCAGGCGGCGAGGACCGTGACTCCCACGCCCACGCCGAGCGCTGCCGCGACGGGCCGCGGGCCGATCACCAGGGGGCCGTGGGGCAGGGCGTCCTGGGGGGTGCTCAGGATGTCGGGCAGGACGGCGGCGATGCCGAGGCCGAGCAGGTAGCCGGCCGCCGACGCGGCGAGGCCGACCAGGACGGCCTCCCAGAGGACGGAGCGGACCACCTGGCGGCGCGAGGCGCCGATCGCCCGCAGCAGCGCGATCTCGCGGGTGCGCCGGGTGACGAGCATGGTGAAGGTGTTGACGATGAGGAACGATCCGATGAACAGCGCGACCCCGGCGAAGACCTTCGGCATCTTCTGGTAGCCCCGGGTCCGCAGGTCCACGCTGGCGGCCTGCCGGGCGGCCTGGGCGGCGCCGGTGGTGGCCTCGGCCCGGTGGGCCGGGAGGACGGCGGTGACCCGCTCGGAGAGCTCGGACTGGCCGGTGCCGGGCGTGGCGGACAGGTCGATCGAGGTGTAGTGGCCCGGGGACGCGAAGAGCCGCTGGGCGGTCTCCTTGTCGAACAGGGTGAGGGTGCCGCCGGTGGTCACCCGCGTGTCCCTGGTGGTGACGATGCCCACGAGGCGCTTCGTCATGACCTGGTCGCCGGTGGCCAGCGTGACCCGGTCGCCGATGCCGAACCGGCCGGCGGCGGCGGTGGCGCTGTCCACGGCGAGTTCGTCGCCGTCGCGGGGGGCTCGGCCCCGGGCCAGCGGGTAGCGGCTGTCCTTGCCGTCGCTGCCCGGCGTGTAGGCGGCGGCCAGGTTCGCCCACGCCCGGCCGGCGCGCAGCGGGGTGCCGTCCGCGGCGTTCAGGGTCGCCGAGCCGTCGGCGCCGGGCCGTACGGCGGCGACACCGGGCACATTCGCCAGCTTCCGTGCGAGCGCGTCGTCGAGCGCTGCGGCTCCTTCGTCCGCGGCGGCCCCGGGCCGGGGCGCTTTCGGGGTCACGGTGACGGCGGTGTCCGCGAAGTTCTTCGACGCGGCGGCGCGGTAGGCCGCGGCGGAGGAGTCCGCGAAGACGAGGGTGCCGCAGACGAACGCGACCCCTAGGCAGACCGCGAGGACGGTCATGGCCAGACGGGCCTTGTGCGCCAGGACGTTGCGCAGGGCTGTTCTCAGCATGGGCGGCTTTCGGGAGCGTGGGATGCGGGTAGGTGCGCCGCGGGCCCGTGGGGACGGGTGGCGGGGCCGGCGGGCGCGAGCGGCATGCGGGCCGACGGGTGCGAGCGGGACGCGGGCCGGTGCCGGCTGAGGCCGGGTCAGGTGGTGCGGGAGCGGGCGTCGAAGCCCTTCATCCGGTCCAGGACCCGGTCCGGGGCGGGGTGTGCCATCTCGTCGACCAGGCGGCCGTCGGAGAGGAAGACCACGCGGTCGGCGAAGCCCGCGGCGACCGGGTCGTGGGTGACCATGACGACGCTCTGGCCCAGTTCCCGCACCGAGTCGCGCAGGAAGCCGAGGACCTCGGTCCCCGCCCGGGAGTCGAGGTTGCCGGTGGGCTCGTCGCCGAAGACGATCGCGGGGCGGGAGACCAGCGCGCGGGCCACCGCGACGCGCTGCTGCTGCCCGCCGGACAACTGTCCGGGCCGGTGGTCCAGCCGCTGGGAGAGACCGACCATGGAGACCACGCGGTCCAGCCACCGCCGGTCGGGGCGGCGTCCGGCGATGGTCAGCGGCAGCGTGATGTTCTCCAGCGCGGTCAGCGTCGGCAGCAGGTTGAACGCCTGGAAGACGAAGCCGATCCGGTCGCGGCGCAGCGCGGTGAGCTGCCGGTCGTCGAGCGTGCTCAGTTCGGTGGTGCCGACGCGGACGGAGCCGGAGCTGACCGAGTCGAGCCCGGCGAGGCAGTGCATCAGGGTGGACTTGCCGCAGCCGGAGGGGCCCATGATCGCGGTGAACTCGCCCTCGCGGAAGGCGATGTCGACCCGGTCCAGGGCCACCACGCGGGTGTCGCCGCTGCCGTAGACCTTCGACAGGCCGGTGGCGGCGGCCGCGATCCCGGTCGTCGGGTGCGGGGGGTGCGGCGGGTGCGGGGCGAAGGGTTCGGCGATCACGGGGGTTCCTCTTCGGGTGCGGGGTGCGGGGTGCAGGTGCACTCCGAAGGGTGTCCGGGGAACGTATCGGGCCCTGGGCCGCCGTGTATCGGTGCCCGCGCCGCTCTGTATCACTTCCGTAGGGGCGGGCCCGGCTCCGAACGGGCGGGGAGGGTCAGCCCGGCAGGCGCAGGGTGGCGACGGCGCCGCCGTCCGGGGCGTTGTCCAGGCTCAGCTCGGCGCCGAGGACCTGGGCTTGGCCCAGCGCGATGGTCAGGCCCAGGCCGTGGCCCGCCCCCCGGCCCGCCGCATCCGTGTGGAAGCGGCGCGGGCCGTCGCGCAGCAGGTCCGCGGGGAAGCCGGGGCCGTGGTCGCGCACGCTGACCGTCCGGTCCCCGACGGTGACCTCGACCGGGGCACGCCCGTGCCGGTGGGCGTTGACGACCAGGTTGCCGACGATCCGCTCAAGGCGGCGCGGGTCGGTCTCCACGGCCGCCGCGGGCCCGGCGGTCGGCGCGTTCCCCGCGCCGCTGCCCGTGACCGACGCGGCGAGTCCGGTGCGCGCCACGGCCTCGGCGACGACGGCATCGAGCGGCACCCGGGTGCGGACCGGCTGTTCGACTCCCGCGTCGAGCCGGGAGATCTCCAGCAGGTCCTCGACCAGGCCGCGCAGGTCGCGCACCCGGGCCCGCAGCAGGTCCTCCGTCTCACCGGCCGGCAGCAGGTCGGCGGCGGCCAGCAGACCGCCGACGGGGGTGCGCAGTTCGTGGGCCACGTCCGCGGTGAACCGGCGCTCGGCGCGCAGCCGCCGGCCGAGGCTGTCGGCCATGAGGTCCACGGTGGCGGCGATGTCGGCCACCTCGTCGCGCCCCGTGGTGGGCCCGGTCCGGGCATCCAGGTCGCCGGCGGAGATCCGGCCCGCGGTCTCGGAGACCCGCCGCAGCCGGCGGCCGACCAGCCCGGCCCCGTACACCGCCACCGGGACGGCCGCCGCGAGCGCGACCAGCGAGGCCACCGCCATGCTCGCGTCCAGTCGGCGCAGCCCGTGGAGCTCCCCGCTCATGTTGGCCCGGACGGCCAGCACCGGGCTGCCCGGGCCGCCGACCCGCTGGGCGGCCCAGACGCTCGGCCCCAGGTTCCCGTCGACGCGCCCGTCGTAGGCCGTGTGCCGGTCGCCGTCGGCCGGGTGGCGCAGCGCGGCGGGCAGCTCGGCGGGATCGAGCTCGGCGCCGCCGGTCAGCGTTCCGGTGCGCCGGTAGGCATCCACGGCCGAGTACACGGTGTTGAAGGCGCGCGCTTCGGCCCGGTCGCGGATGTCCTGCGCCGTCCACAGGTGCACCAGCACGCTCACCGCCACCGCCACCAGGCACGCGGTGGCGGCGGCCAGCGCGGCGATCTTCCAGCGCAGGGGCACGCGGGCGGGCCGCAGCCGGTGGAACGGGCGCACCGGCCTCAGCGCCTGAACTTGTAGCCGAAGCCGCGGACCGTCTCGATCCGCTCCCGGCCCACCTTCCTGCGCAGCCGCTGCACGCACAGGTCCACGACGCGGCTGTCGCCGTCCCAGCCGTACTCCCAGACGTTGCGCAGCAGGGTGTGCCGCTCCAGCACGAGGCCCGGGTGGGCGGCGAACTCCAGCAGCAGCTTCAGCTCGGTCGGGGTCAGCGCCACCGGGCTTCCGGAGACGGTCACCTCCATGCCGCCGGTGTCGATGGCCAGGTCCCCGAAGACCAGCAGGTCTCCCCCGGGCGGCGGCCCCTCGCCCGCGGCGGGCCCGGGGCCTGCGGCGGGCCCGAGGCCCGGGGCGGGCGAGGGGCCCGGGGCAGGCGGGTAGGTCGCCCGCCGCAGCAGCGAGCGGATGCGCGCCACGAGTACGTAGGTGTCCACGGGTTTGACCACGTAGTCGTCCGCCCCGGCCTCCAGGCCGGCGACGACGTCGAGCCCCTCCCCGCGGGCGGACATCATCAGGATCGGCACCAGGCTGGTCTCCCGGACCCTGCGGCACAGGCCGATCCCGTCCAGACCGGGCAGCATCACGTCCAGGATCAGCAGGTCGAAGCTGTCGTCGCGGAAGAGCTCCAGCCCCCCGAGGCCGTCCTGCGCGGTCTCGACCCGGTAGCCGTAGCGCTCCAGGGCGACGGCGAAGGAACGGCGCATCAGGTCGTCGTCCTCCACCAGGAGCACGCGGACCGGGCGCGCAGAGGCCGGAGCCGGGGCGGACGGGGACACGGGGAAAGACTCCTGTTCGGACGGGCCGGGTGAGGCACCGGTCCCCCGTGCGCTCACGCACGGCCGGCGACCCGGAAGGAACGATACGGCAGGCGCACCGGACGCGACGACCGCGTCGCACGACGGACCGGCGGCACCCCTTCAGCGGCCCTCCGTCCGAGAACGCGCAGGTGGGACCGGGTCGCGCGGCCCGGGCGGCCCCGGGCCCGGGGCCGCCCGGCTCGCTCCGGGCCCCTCACCGCCGGGGGCAGGCGCACCGGTTCGACGGACGACGGAGCGCTCCCTGATACCCACCGGATACAAACCCGCCGCCCGGCGGCGCCGCGCCGTCGGTCGGGCGAAGGCCCGGCGCCCAGCCTCCGGCAGGGGCCTGCTCGACGGGGGCGCCGGTGGCGACCGTGACGGGCGCGGCGGCGGGGGCCGCGCAGCAGCCCCCGTCGGTGTCCTGCCGGGTGCCGGGCCGGCCGAAGCGGCCCGCGCCGCCGCAGACGCCGGTTCCGCGGAGGGTGGGCTCTCGGGGTGGGGGAGCTCGCCGCGCGGTGGGCGCGGTGTCCACCCGGGCCGTGTCCGCGGGGGTGGTCGAGCACCCCCGCCACGTCCACCCCGCCGCCCGTGCTGCTGCCGGCGGCGAGGTCAGGCGGCCGGACGGCACGGGGCAGCGGGCGGACACGGGTGGGGCCGGGGCCGTCACGCGGGCGGCCAGCCGTGGTGGACCAGGCCGCCCGGGTCGGTGAGGGCACCGCGGATGCCGGCGGCCGGGTACGGGATCAGGTCGTCGGGCAGGCCGTCCTCGGTGAACCAGCGCAGGTCCAGGCACTTGTCGGGCTCGCGGTTGGCCGGCTCCCCCTGCCACTCGGCGGCGAGGTAGAACAGCCCGAGGCGCAGGGTCGCCGGGTCCTGGCGGTGCAGGACGGTGTAGGCGAGGCGCAGGTGGGCCGGGGCGACGGCGATGCCGGTCTCCTCCGCCAGTTCGCGGGCGGCGCCGTCGGCGGGCTTCTCGCCGGGGTCGAGCTTGCCGCTGGGGGCGTGCCCCTGGCCGTAGCCGTACGGGCCGCCGCGCTGGGACGGCAGGACCTTGCCGTCCGGGGTGCGCAGGACGACGTGGACGTCCACGACGGGGAGCGGGGCGGGAGCTGTCCCAGGTCCGGGCCTGCCCCCATGGCCCGTCCGCCGTCGCGGGTTTGCCGGTGCCGCGCGCGGCTAGCCGCTCCGGTATGGAAAACACACCCCTGCACACCCGCCGGTGGTCCCGCCGACTGCGCCGGGCCCTGGACGCACCGGAGCGCTGGGAGGCCCTGGACGCCCCGGCCCAACGGATCGCCGCAGCGGTCGAGGCCCTCCCCCTCGGGCCGTACCGGGACGCCCTGCACGGCGTCTGGCTCGGCCACCCGCTCCACCCCGCGATGGTGCAGCTGCCGGTCGGGTTCTGGACGTCCGCCGCCGTGCTGGACTTCTTCCCGGGCGCGCGCCGGCCCGCCGACGCCCTGGTGGCGGCCGGGCTGCTGACCGCCGCGCCCACCGCGCTCAGCGGCTGGGTGGACTGGGCCCGGCTCGACCCGCCGCGCCGCCGCACCGGCCTGGTGCACGCGCTCGGCAACACCACCGGCCTGCTGCTGTACGCGGGCTCGCTCGTGGCCCGCTGCAAGGGGCACCGGGGCCGCGGCCGACTGCTCGGCCTGGCCGGGGCGGCCACCGTCTCGGCCGCGGCCTCGCTCGGCGGGCACCTGGCCTACCGGCAGGCCGCCGGGCCCGACCGGGCCGCCGCCGTGCCCCGGCTGGCGCCCGCGGACTGGGTCGCCATCGGCGAGGTCGAGGACTTCCCGGAGGGGACGCCCGTGCGGGCGACGGCCGGTGAACTGGCCGTGGTCGTGGTCCGCGAGGGCCAGGACTGCCATGTCCTGGCGGAACGCTGCACCCACCTGTCCGGGCCGCTGTCCGAGGGCGAACTGGTCGATGGCTGCCTGCGCTGCCCGTGGCACGGCAGCACGTTCCGGCTGCGGGACGGCGAGGTGGTGTGCGGCCCGGCCACCGCGCCCCAGCCGGTCCTGGAGACCCGGATCCTCTCCGGACACCTGGAGATCCGGCTGCCGGGCGCCGGCTGACCGCCCGCCCGGACACGCACGCACCGGGCCCCGAGCCGGTCCCTCCGGCTCGGGGCCCGCCGTCCGGCAGGGCCGCCGCCGCGCCCCGGACGCCACCCGCCGACTCGGTCGGCCTCGGGCCGGTGGAGGACGTCCCCACCGGACGCCCGGGCGCGCGACGACCGCTCGGGCCCGCCGTGGTGACCGGGCACGCAGCACCACCGCGGGCGCGCCCGCCTCAGGCCCAGGCGCCCCGGCCGTCGTCCTCCGCCAGCGGTGAGCGCAGCGAGCTGCGACCTGCCCGCCAGTGGTCCATCAGGTGGTCCGCGAAGCGCCCGTCGACCACCCCGGCCGCGGCGATGCCGAACGCCACGTCCCGGGCCGTCCGCGGCTCGGCGGCGACCAGTTCCTCGACGACCCCGCGGCGCACCAGCTGCTCGTGGACGGCGTCCGCCTCGACGTGCTCGCGGTAGAAGAGGGTGCCGTCCGGGCCGCCGCCGAGCCGTTCCAGGGCGGCCGCGAGCCGGGCCGAGCCGGGAGAGGAGGTGATCTCGACGGTGGCGAAGTGGCCGACGGCCGCACCGACGAGCGCCCGGTGCAGGCCGAAGAGCGTCATCAGGTTGACCACCGCCAGGGTCGGCGCCGGGACGAGGTCGAGGTAGTGCCCGTACTCGGGGTCGAGGCCGAAGGCGGCCATCATCCGGGCGAACAGCAGGGCGTGCGCCCGGTCCGGTCGCCCGGCGCCGTACTCGTCGTAGAGGATCGCCGTCAGCACCGCCTGCGCGGACCCGTGGATCCTCGGCAGCATCCACAGCTGCGGGTCCGCCTCCTTGAGGTGGTAGACGGAGCGGTGCACCAGGTACTCGCGGGCGTGCCGGCGCTCGCCCTCGGCCCGCAGGAAGTACGAGGGCCCGGTGCCGTCGGTCGGCTCCGTGAGCAGGGCCTCCAGCGCCTCCGGCAGGGGCGGCACGGGCTCCGCCTCCGCGCGCACCGCGGCCAGGAACGCCCGCTCCAACTCACGCCGGAGCCCGAGGAGTTCGGGCTCCCACTCCCAGCCGTCCGAGACTCCCGGCAGCCCTCGGCCGTGGAGTTCGTAGCACAGGTGCAGGGCCAGCTGGTGGTCCTCGCCCCACGGGTCGTCGAACGGTCCGGGCGGCGTGAGCAGCCGGCCCGCTCCGGGCGGTCCGGAGGTCAACAGCGCCAGGACGGCCGCCGACAGCGGACCGCGCGGGGCGGGCAGCGCGCTCACCCTTCCTCCCGGCGGCCGTCGGCGCAGGCGCAGAGCACCGCGAAGGCGATGGTCAGGGTCAGGGCCCAGCAGCCCGTGAAGATCCACAGGAACGGTGCCTCGCTCGTTCCCAGGCCCGCCGCGAGCAGGCCCAGCGACAGCAGCACGAGCGCCAGGACGGTCCGCGGCCGCACGCCGCGCAGCACCTCCCAGGCCCGGCCGCGCAGCCGGAGCCCGAGGATGCGCAGCCGCAGCTCCAGGACACGGTCCCGGTGCAGCCCCCGTTCGATCCCGCGCAGCTCGGCCTGCTCACGCCCGTCCATCCGTCCGCTCCTCACAACGTCGGTCCCCCGTGGTCCGCGGCTGCGGCTACCCCGGATCCGCGAGCGCTAACGCCGGTGGCGGACCGGGGCCCGGCGGCCGGGGTGCGCGCCCGCGGCGGCTCGGCGGGCCCGGCCGGTCACGGGGTGCGCCCGCGGCGGCTCGGCGGGCGCGGCGGGAGCGCGACCTCCAGCCAGACCACCTTGCCCCCGTCCTCGGGCACGCAGCCCCACGCCCCCGCCAGCCGCTCCACCACCCGCAGGCCCTGGCGCCCCGGACGGCCCGGGTCGGGGTGCCGGCGCAGCTGCGGCAGCACCGGGCTGGCGTCCGAGACCTCCGCCCGCAACCGGCGGCCGTTCCAGCGCAGCCGCAGCTCGGCCGGCCCGGCCCGGGTGTGCAGGCAGGCGTTGGTGACCAGTTCGGCGACCATCAGCAGGACGTCCTCGGCCACCGCCAGCCGTTCCTCGTCCGGGGCCGGCAGCCAGTGCCAGGACCACAGGGCGTCCCGGCTGAAGTCACGGCCCGCCCGCACGGCGCCGGCCCGGCCGGAGAACACGAACCGCTTGGTCTCGTCCGGCCTCGGCCCCGCGAAGGGCACGTCGGCGCAGGGCGCCGACCCGCCGGGGGGCACCGCCCCGCCGCCCGGGCCCGCCCCACCGATCGGCCCCGGCAGCCGCACGCGCCGGAAGCGGTCCATCCCGGCCTCCTCACCCGGTCCGGGCTCCCGAACCGGTCCTGCCGGGCGCCTGCCCGGAGGGGGCCCGGCTACACGCTCCGTGGCGGGGGCGGCGATTGGAACGGCCGGTGCCCGGCAAGACGCCCGGCATGCCGACCGACGCACCGGGCCCGCGCCCCGCACCCTCCGTGACCGCCCCGCCGCACGGCGGGGAGGGCGCCCCGGACCCGGCCCGGGCCCTGCGGCGGATCGCCTTCCTCCTGGAGTGGCAGGGCGCCTCGCCCTACCGGGTCCGGGCGTTCCACACGGCCGCCGAGGCCGTCCGCGGCCTGCCGCCCGGCCCGGTGGACGCCGAGCGGGCGCGCCGCCTGCCGGGTGTCGGGCCGGTCACCTCCGAGGTGATCGCCCAGGCCTCGACCGGCCGGACACCGCCCTACCTGGCCCGGCTGGAGGAGCAGGCCGGGCCGGCCGCGGCGGCCGGATGGGCCCTGGCGGCGGCGGCCCGGGGCGACTGCCACCTGCACTCCGACTGGTCCGACGGCGGCCACCCGTTCGAGGAGATGGCCGCCGCCGCCCGCGACCTCGGGCACGACTGGGCGGTGCTCACCGACCACTCCCCGCGGCTGACCGTCGCGCACGGGCTCAGTCCCGAACGCCTGGAGGAGCAGCTCGACGCCGTCGCGGCGTGGAACGCCCGCAACGGCCCGTTCCGGCTGCTGACCGGGATCGAGTGCGACATCCTGGAGGACGGCTCCCTCGACCAGCGGCCCGAGCTCCTCGACCGGCTCGACCTGGTGGTGGCCTCCGTGCACTCGAAGCTGCGCTCCGAGCCGGGGCCGATGACCGCCCGGATGCTGGCCGCCGTCCGCCACCCCCGCACGAACGTCCTGGGGCACTGCACCGGGCGGATCATCACCGGCCGCGGCCGCCCGCCGTCCGGCTTCGACGCCGAGGAGGTCTTCACCGCCTGCGCCGCGAGCGGGACGGCGGTGGAGGTCAACTGCCGCCCCGAGCGCCGCGACCCGCCCGACGACCTGCTGCGCCTGGCCGCCGAGGCGGGCTGCCTGTTCGCCGTCGACACGGACGCCCACGCGCCCGACCAACTCCACTGGCTCACCTCCGGCTACGCCCGTACGGCGCGCCTCGGCCTCGGGCCCGAGCGGCTGGTCACCACCTGGACGCGCGAGCGGCTGCTGGAGTGGACGGGAGGGCCCCGTGGGGCGGAAAGGCCCCGCAGGACGGGAAGGCCCCGCGCCTGATCGGCCGCCGTCCGCACGAGCAGCCGTCACGAGCGACGGTCACGAGCGACGGTCACGAGCGGCGGTCACGAGCGGCTGTGCCGCGCCGGGGCCACGGGGGTTCAGTGCGGGTTCAGTGCGGGCCTCCCGGCGCCAGGAAGTCCCGCATCCGCTCCACGGCCGAGCGCTCGGGGGGCGGCAGGCGGTCCGGCGGGCGTTCGGCGGGCGGCTGGTGGCGGGGCCGGCCGGTCGAGGCCTCCTTCGTCTCCCGCGCCCGGACGGCGAGGTCGCGCAGTTCGTCCTCGCTCGTCACGGCCCGTACGGCCGGGAAGAGCCGCGCCTCCTCCTCGCCGGCGTGCCGGGTGACCTCCTCGACCAGGCGGGCGACCAGCCGGTCGAAACGGGGCGACGTGACGTGGGACGGGCGGAGCTCGTCCAGCAGGGCCTCCACCGCTCGGTGGTCGGCGAGTTCGCGCTCCACCACGGCCGGCCCGTCGGCCAGCCGGTCGCGGGCGAGCGGATAGAGGTGCTGCTCCTCGGCCCGGGTGTGGCGCACCAGTTGATCGGTCACGAGGTCGGTCAGGTCCTTGCGCTGCGGGTCCCCGGCGGGGATGCCGCTGAGTTCGCTGAAGTGGACCAGCACGGCCCGGTGGTCGGCGGTCAGCTGCTCCAGCAGGTCTTCGTCGTGCTGCACGGCGGATGCTCCGTTCTGTGTCCTGGCCGGGACGGCGGCCGGGACGGCGGCCGGCTCGCCGGCACGTGCCGTGGGCCCGCCTCCGCGCCGGGCGCCCGCCGCCCCTGCGTGTCCCCGGGAGCCCCGGGGACAAACGGCCGTCCGGGGCTCAGCGGACCTCGGCGGCCCGGGCGCGGGCGGCCAGCGCGGTGTCGATGCCCCGCAGGAAGTCCTCCAGGTCGCCGGGGTTGCGGGACGTCATCAGCCGCCAGTCGTCCGCGTCGTCCGTGACCAGCGGTTCGTCGGCCCAGGTGGCGCCGGCGTTGGCCAGGTCGGTGCGCAGCGACGGGTAGGAGGTGAGCCGCTTGCCGTGGGCGACGCCCGCCTCGACCAGCAGCCACGGGCCGTGGCAGATGGCGGCGACGGGCCGCCCGGAGGTGGTGAAGGCGAGCACCGTGTCGACGGCCCGCCGCTGGAGCCTGAGGGTGTCCGCGTTGATGGTGCCGCCCGGGATCAGCAGCAGGTCGTAGCCCGCCGCGTCGACCTCGTCGAGGGTCAGTGTCGGGTGGACGGTCTCGCCGGGCTCCTTGTCCCCGACCAGGGTGCGGATCTCGCTCCGGTCGGGGGCGGCGATGTCGACGTGGATGCCGTTCTCGCGCAGGTGCCGTACGGGAACGAGCAGTTCGTCCTGTTCGACGCCGTAGTTCGTCACGATCGCCAGGACCTTGCCGTGCTCGGTCATGTCTCCTCCTCGTCCGCGGGATGGCCGACGGGGTGCGCGGTCGCGCGCCCCGGGGTCGGCGGGTACCCGTCGGGCGCCGGGCCATGCGCGTCGGCGGAGCCTGGTCCGGCGCGGCCCGGACGTCGACCGGCCGCCGGGAGGGTCTCCCGGCGGCCGGTGGCGCTGAGCGTCGGCAACGGGCTCAGGCGGGGCTGATCCGCCCCCGCCAGCCGCCCTCGGCCCGGCCGCGCTCCTCGATGAACTCCTTGAACCGCTTCAGGTCCCCCTTCACCCGGCGGTCGACCGCCCCGGTGACGTCGGCGGCCTTCTCCATCATGCCCTCGGGCTGGAAGTCGATCGCCATCGCGACCCGGGTGTGCCCCTGGTCGATCTCCTGGAAGCTCACCACGCCCTTCTGGTCGACCTCACCGCCGACGGTCCGCCAGGCGATCCGCTCGTCGGGCTTCTGGTCGACGATCTCGGTGTCGAACTCGCGGGTGACACCGCCGATGCTGGTGCGCCAGTGGTTGTGGCGGTCGTCCAGCTGGGTCACCGAGTCGACGCCCTCCATGAAGCGCGGGAACTCCTCGAACAGCGTCCACTGGTTGTAGGCCGCGTGCACGGGGACGTCCACGTCCACGGACTCCTTCACCATGCTCATCCGGGTCTCCTCTCGGGTGCGGCCGGGCCCGCCCCGGCCGCACCGTGCGCCTGCCCCCGCGGCAGCGGTCCATTCCTCCGGGCCCAGCCGCCCGTCACCGGTGGCCCGTCACCGCGGGGCGACGGTGACGGGCGGCGGCCGGTGCCGCAGGGCGTCCCCGACGGTGGGGTGGACGGCGAAGAGCCCCGCCGTCTCGGTCAGTTCCAGGACCCGCAGCGTCCGCTCGGACGGCGCGACCAGCACCAGCCGGACGCCGTCCGCCAGCGCGCGCCGACGGGCACCGAGGAGCAGGTTGAGACCGGTGGAGGTGAACAGCTCCACCCGCGCCAGGTCGACCGCGAGCAGGGCGGGGCGCCACCGGAGCGCGGCGTCCAGCGCCCCGGCCGCGACGGGCTCGCTGTCCAGGGTCAGGTCGCCGTCGAAGCAGCACACCAGCGCGTCGCCGACCCGGACGGTCCGCGACCGCAGACAGGGCTGCGCCGCCCGCTGCGCCAACCGGCGGCTCGACGACGGGGGCACACCGACGAAGGCCCGCTCCGGTGCTCCGGGGGGGCTGTGCGCCAGGTCGTGCCTGCTCCTCGGGTCCATGGAACCATCTCCAGACACGGCCCCGCCGCGGGGATCCGTGCGGCGGAAGCATTGCGGGCGAACTGTGGCCTCCACTCTTCTCCACCGCGCCATGGATGTCAACCTATGCACGAATTCCCTGTCGTGTTTCAACAGCCGTGAATCATGTGTCCTATCGTGGGGGGATGGACGACGGCACGACGACCGAACGGCAGTGGACCTTCCTGACCAACCACGCACGCGTGCTGGTCCAGATCGCGCGTGACCCCGGCATCCGGGTGCGCGACATCGCCGCCAGCTGCCTGCTCACCGAGCGCGCCGTCCAGCGCATCATCGTCGACCTCGAACAGGCCGGCTACCTCACCCACGAGCGCCGCGGCCGCACCAACCACTACAGCGTCATCACCAGCAAGCAGCTGCGGCACCCGGCCGACGCCGGCCCCACCATCGCGGAGCTGCTCGCCACCCTCCTGCGCTGAGTCCGCCGCCCGGAGAGCCGGCGGGGCCGCGGTCCACGGTTCCCGGCCCCGCGGCGCCCGGGCCGGGAGGCCCGGGCGCCGCGGCCCCGGGTTTCGCCGCCCGCGCTGCGGAAAGCCGCTTCCCCGAAGGCCAACCGGCGCCGACCGACGAACCGAGGACCGCCATGACCGCGTTCGGCTACTTCCTGTCCTGCGAGGAGTTCACCCCCGCCCAGCTGGTCGAGCAGGCCCGGCTGGCGGAGCGGGCCGGCTTCACCAGGCTGGCGATCTCCGACCACTACCACCCGTGGAACGAGGCCCAGGGCAACGCCCCGTTCGTCTGGGGCGTGATCGGGGCGCTCTCCCAGGCCGTCCGGCTGCCGGTGACCACCCTCGTCACCTGCCCGACCGTCCGGCTGCACCCGGCCGTCACCGCGCAGGCGGCGGCCACCGCGGACGTGCAGCTGGAGGGCGGGCTGCGGCTCGGGGTCGGCACCGGCGAGGCGCTCAACGAGCACGTCCTGGGCGACCGCTGGCCGCCGTTCGCGGTGCGGGCGGAGATGCTGGAGGAGGCCGTCGAGGTGATGCGCGAGCTGTTCACCGGCCGCGCGGTGTCCCACCGCGGCACGCACTACACGGTGGAGAACGCCCGGCTCTACACGCCCCCGGCGGCGGGACGGCTGCCGGTGTACGTCTCGGCCTTCGGCCCCCGGGCGGCCGAGCGGGCGGCGGGGTTCGCGGACGGCCTGGTCACCATGGGCCCGGACACCGGGCTGGTCGGCCGCTACCGGGCGGCCGGCGGCACCGGGCCGGTGGTCGGCGGCGTGAAGGTGTGCTGGTCGCAGGACCGTGAGCGGGCCGTCAAGACCGTCCACCGGCTCTGGCCGTCCGAGCTGCTGCCCGGCGAGCTCGCCCAGGTGCTGCCCACCCCCCGCCACTTCGAGCAGGCCACCGAGCTGGTGACCGAGGAGATGGTGGCCGACGCCGTGGTCTGCGGCGACGACCCCCAGCAGCACGCCGACCAGCTGCGCGGCTACGTCGGCGCCGGCTTCGACGAGGTGTACGTCGGCCAGATCGGCCCGGAGCAGGAGGGGTTCTTCGACTTCTACCGCGAGCAGATCCTGCCGCAGGTGGTCTGAGCAACGGGAGCCGCACCGTGGAGGCCTTCCCGCCCTCGGCCCTGCACGAGTACGCCCTGCTCGCCGACGGCGAACGCGGCGCCCTGGTAGGCCCGTTCGGCGAAGTCGCCTGGCTGTGCGCGCCCCGCTGGGACTCCGAGCCGCTGTTCGCCGGCCTGGTCGGCGGCGCCGGCGTCTACGCGGTGACACCGGTGGGCCGCTTCGTCGCCGGCGGCTACTACGAGGACGGCGGGCTGATCCGCCGCAGCCGGTGGATCACCCGGGACGGCGTCCTGGAGTGCCGGGAGGCGCTGGCCCTGCCCCCGCAGCCGCACCGGCTGGTGCTGCTGCGCCGGCTGCGGGCCGAGCACGCGCCGGTCCGACTCCGGCTGCTGCTGGAGCCGGGCACGGGGTTCGGGGCCCGCCACGACCGCGGACCGCGCCGGGCCGCGGACGGCTGGCGGCTGCGCGCCGGGCCGCTGCGGCTGCGCTGGACCGGCGCCGGCACCGCCCGCCCCGGCCCCGGCGGCCGCCTCACCGACGAGGTGGTCCTGCGCCCCGGCGAACGCCTGGACCTCGTCCTGGAGGTCGCGGACCGGCGGCTCGACGGCCCGCCGCCGGATCCGGAGCACTGCTGGCGGGCCACCGAACGCGCCTGGCGGGCCGCCGTTCCCGGCCTCGACCACACCCTCGACGGCCGCGACGCCCGGTTCTCCTACGCCGTGCTGCGCGGACTCACCTCCCCCACCGGCGGCGGGATGGTCGCCGCGGCCACCACCAGCCTGCCCGAGCGGGCGGAGGCCGGACGCAACTACGACTACCGCTACGTCTGGATCCGCGACCAGTGCCTGGCCGGCCACGCGGCGGCCGCCTGCGGATCGTACGAACTCCTGGACGAGGCGGTGCGGTTCACCACCGCCCGGTTGGACGAGCACGGCCCCCGGCTGGCCCCGGCGTACACCGTGACCGGCGGGCGGGTGCCCGACCAGCGGACGGTCGACCTGCCCGGCTACCCCGGCGGTCACGACCGGGTCGGCAACCACATCACCCGGCAGTTCCAGCTGGACGTCTTCGGCGAGGTGCTGCTGCTGTACGCGGCCGCCGCCGAGCACGACCGGCTGGACCCGGCCGCCCGGGCGGCGGTGCGCACCGCGGCCGCCACGGTCGCCCGGAGGTGGCGCGAACCGGACGCCGGGATCTGGGAGTTGGAGCCGCGCGCCTGGACCCACAGCCGGCTGGCCTGCGCCGCCGGGCTGCGCGCGATCGCCGGCCCCCGGGCGGCCGGGCCCGCCGGGGTGCCGGACGGGCTCGCCGCCGACTGGAGCGCCCTGGCCGACCGGATCCTGGCCCACACCTCCCGACGCGCCCTGCACCCCTCGGGCCGCTGGCAGCGCTCCCCCGGCGACCCGGCGCCCGACCTCGCGCTGCTGCTCCCGCCCGTCCGCGGCACCCCGGCCGCCGACGACCCGCGCACCGTCGCCACGCTGCGGGCGTGCCGGCGCGAACTCACCGACGGGCACTACGCCTACCGGTTCCGGCACGACGACCGCCCGCTCGCCGAGGCCGAGGGCGCGTTCGTGCTGTGCGGCTTCCTGATGGCCCTCGCCGAGCACCGGCAGGGCGAGGCCGTGGAGGCGGCCCGCTGGTTCGAGGCCACCCGCGGGCTGTGCGGGTCGGCGGGCCTGTTCTCCGAGGAGTACGACATCGCCCAGCGCCGGCAACGCGGCAACCTGCCGCAGGCCTTCGTCCACGCCATGCTGCTGGAGTGCGCCGCGGGCCTGGCCCGGCCCCCCGGCGGTTGACGCGCCGGGGTCAGCCCGCCGGGCGCGCCAGCAGGCTGCGGTCGAGCTCCGCCAGCAGCTCGCCGGTGTCCCGGTGGACCTCCGCGGCGCCCGCACCGAGCAGTTCCTGCGCCGCGAAGCCGCCGCTCTCCAGCGCGACGCACGCCACCCGCGCCCGGTTGGCGGCGATGACGTCCCAGACGGTGTCGCCGACGAACACGGCGTGCTCGGGCCCGGTGCCCGCCCGCTCCAGCGCGGCCCGCACCAGGTCGGGGGCCGGCTTCGTCGCCGAGACGTCCTGCGCGGAGGTGGCCGCGGCGATCACGTCGTCGGCGTCCAGCGCGCGGCGCAGCACCGTCAGCTCCCGGGCGGAGGCGGAGCTGGCGAGGACCACCCGCCAGCCCCGGGCGGCGCAGGCGCGCAGCAGCTCCGCGGCGTGCGGCAGTGGCTGGAGGGCCGGCCAGTGGCGGGCGTAGAGGGCGTCGTGGGCGGCGGTGATCGCCTCGTCGTCGCCGCGGTCGCGGTCGGTGCCGAGCAGGTGGTCGAGGAGCTGGTCGGCGCCCATGCCGACGGCCCGGTGCGCCCGCGCGGCGGGGATCGTGTGGTCGTACTGCCGCAGGGCCTCCCACCAGGCGAGGGCGTGGAAGTACGTGGTGTCGAGCAGGGTGCCGTCGACGTCGAAGAGCACGGCTGCGGTCGCGGTCATCGGCTTCTCCTCCTTGTGGTCAGGCGGTCCGGTAGGCGTCGGCGCGGGCGGGCGCCAGGCGCAGCCCGTGGCCGGGGGCGCCGTCGGCACCGGGGGTGACGGTGCCGCCGGCGGGGTCGAGGGTGCCGTCGAAGAGCAGTCGCTCGACCCGGACGTGGTCGTGGAACCACTCCAGGTGGCGGCAGTTGGGGACGGCCGCGGCGGCGTGGGCGTGCAGGTGGGGGGCGCAGTGGGCGGAGACGTCCAGGCCGTGGGCCTCGGCGAGGGCGGCGGCGCGCAGCCAGCCGGTGAGGCCGCCGCAGCGGGTGGCGTCGGCCTGGAGGCAGTCCACGGCGGGGACCATCCGGGCGAAGTAGGGCAGGTCGTAGCCGTACTCCCCGGCCGTGACGTCGGGGCTGACGGCCTCGCGGACGGCGCGCAGGCCGGTGAGGTCGTCGGAGGAGACCGGCTCCTCGAACCAGGTGACGCCCTGGTCGGCGAGCGCCGCCCCGATCCGGGCGGCCTGCTTGCGCCGGTAGCCGCCGTTGGCGTCGGTGTACAGCTCGGCCCCGTCGCCGACGGTGGCACGGGCGGCGCGGACGCGGTCGAGGTCGCGCCGTTCGCGGGTACCCCACGACTCACCGATCTTGATCTTGACCCGGGGGATGCCCTGCTCCTCGGCCCAGTGCCGCAGCTGGCGCTCCTGGCGCTCGGCGGTGTAGCTGGTGAAGCCTCCGCTGCCGTAGACGGCCACCGGACGGGCGGCGCCGCCGAGCAGCCGGGCGAGCGGGAGGCCGAGCAGGTGGCCGCGCAGGTCCCACAGGGCGAGGTCGACGGCCGAGATCGCGCCGGCGACCAGGCCGGGGCGGCCGGTGTTGCGCACGGCGCGGTTCATCGCCTCCTGGGCGCCTACGGTGTCGTGGGCGTCGCGTCCGGTGACCAGCGGGGCGAGGTCGTCGCGGATCACGGCGGCGCTCGCGGGGGCGCCGTACGTCCAGCCGAGGCCGGTGTGCGGGCCGCTGGCGGCCTCGGCGAGGACGAGGGTGGTGCTGTCCCAGGCGAGGGTGCCGTCCGCCTCGGGGGCGTCGGTGGGGACGGTGTAGAGGCGGACGGAGATCCGCTCGACCTCGCTCATGCCGGGGCTCGCAGTCCGCAGCGCTGCCCGGCCGCGAGCAGCCCGGCGGCGCGGTCGACCAGGGCCATGATGGTCAGCGCGGGGTTGGCGCTGCCCTGGGTGGGCAGCACGCTGCCGTCGGTGATCAGCAGGTTGGGCACGGCGAAGGTGCGCAGCCGGTGGTCGACCACCCCGCTCAGGTGGTCGGCCGCCATCCGGCAGCCGCCGACCAGGTGGGCGTAGCGGTCGATGGTGATGACCTCGCTCGCCCCGGCGGCGCGCAGGATGGACTCCATCACGCCGCGGGCGGCCCGCATCAGCATCCGGTCGTTCTCGCACTGGGAGTAGGAGAAGTGCGCGACGGGCAGTCCGCGGCGGTCGGTCTCCTCGGCCAGGGTGACCCGGTTGTCCGCCTGGGGCAGCAGCTCGGCGATCGCGCCGAGGGTGGCCCAGTGGACGTAGTCGCCGAGGTAGGCGCGCAGGTCGGCGCCCCAGTGGCCCTGGGCGACGACGTGTTCGGCCCAGGTGACGGGCAGCGGGGAGATGTTCTGGATGGTGAAGCCGCGCCGGTACGGCTGGTGCGGGTCGGTCTCGTAGTACTGCTCGGTGGAGACCTCGGGCGGCGGGGCCTTGTAGGCGCGGATCTCCTCCTCGAAGCGGCCGGAGGTCTGCGGGGCGCCCTGCACCATGACGTAGCGGCCGACCAGGTCGTGGTCGTTGCACAGCCCGTCGGGGAAGCGCGGGCAGGCGGAGTTGAGCAGCAGCCGCGGGGTCTCGATGGCGTACCCGGCGACGGCGACGGTGCGGGCCCGTTGCAGGTGCTCGCGCCCCTGGTGGAAGTAGCGCACGCCCCGGGCGAGTCCGTCGTGGTCGAGTTCGACGGCGGCGGCCGTGCAGTCGGCGCGGATCTCGGCGCCGTGCGCGAGCGCGTCGGGAACGTGGGTGATCAACGGCGAGGCCTTGGCGTTGACCTTGCAGCCCTGGAGGCAGAAGCCCCGGTAGATGCAGTGCGGGCGGCGGCCGAAGCGGCCGTTGGTGATGGCGACGGGGCCGACCCTGGCCTGGATGCCGAGCGCGGCGGCGCCGCGCAGGAAGACCTCGCCGTTGCCGCCGACGGGGTGCGGCGGGTACGGGTAGGGGTGGGGTTCGCCCCAGGGCCAGTACTGGCCGGCGACGGGCAGCTCGTACTCCAGCCGGCGGTAGGACTCCCGCAGGTCGCCGTAGTCGATCGGCCAGTCGGCGCCGACGCCGTCGAGCGTGTGGGTGCGGAAGTCGGAGGGGTGGAAGCGCGGCGCGTACCCCGCGAAGTGGACCATCGAACCGCCCACGCCCCGGCCGGAGTTGTTGGAGCCCAGCGGTACCGGGTCGGTGCCGCCGATGACCCGCGGCTCGGTCCAGTACAGGTGGTGGGAGCCGGCCTCGTCGCTGACCCAGTCGGCGAGCGGGTCCCAGAACGGGCCGGCCTCCAGCACCACGACGCGCCAGCCCCGGCGGGCCATCCGCTGGGCGAGGGTGGCGCCGCCCGCGCCGCAGCCGACGATCAGCAGGTCCACCTCGTCGGTGTCCTGGTAGCGGCGCATGTCGCGCACCAGGGCGTGGTCGAAGCCGTGGCCGTCGGGTGGCAGCAG
This sequence comes from Kitasatospora sp. NPDC018619, assembly GCF_044391605.1. Classification (NCBI taxonomy): domain Bacteria; kingdom Bacillati; phylum Actinomycetota; class Actinomycetes; order Kitasatosporales; family Streptomycetaceae; genus Kitasatospora; species Kitasatospora sp. NPDC018619. Next base: position 16,764 of record NZ_JBISAI010000036.1, on the reverse strand, counting down.
CCAGGCGGAGGCGTTGCTGCGGCGGACCTCGCGTTCGGCGGCGGCGTTGGCCCGTACGGTCTCGGCGGCGGCGCGCAGCCGGGAGTGCCGGCCGGGGTCGGTGGCGGGCGGTACCGGGCGCGGCGGCTCGTGGTCGGGCGGGCGGGGCGGGCGGGGGTGGGCGTCGGCGACCTCCCAGGGCTCGCGCGTTCCGGCGCCGAGGCGCAGGTAGCCGCGGGGGTGGGCGGGGCCGCCGAAGCCGATCTCGTTCCAGGCGGTGGGGGTGGCGTAGTAGGCGGTGCAGGCGTAGCGGGTCCACAGGCTCCACACGTGCTTCGCGGGCAGGCCGTGCCAGTGTTCGCCGTCCATCTCCTGCACCCGGCCGAGCAGCGCCCGCTGCTGCGCCCCGGTGAGGTCGGCGAAGGAGCCGTCGGCGTCCTCGTCCAGCGCGTGCAGGCTCTGCCGCCAGGCCTCGTCGTCCTCGGGCAGGTCGGCGTAGTGCCAGCCGTCGGTCTGCCGCTCGGCGAGCCGGGCGTCGATCATCGCCAGCAGGGAGACGCCGGGGCGGTCGAGCAGTTGGTCGAGCAGGGCGCGGGCGGTGGCCTCCTCGGCGGGGGTGAAGAAGCGCAGCGGGGGCTGCGGGCCGGTGCGCGACAGCACCACGGCGGCCGTCTGCGGGTCCCAGTGGCGCAGCTGGCCGAGCACGTCGTAGCCGGGGAAGCGCGGTTCGGGTCGGGGTTCAGGCATCGCGCGACTCCCGGCGCAGGAGGGCGGCGAGCAGGCCCATCCCTCCGACCAGGCTCATCAGCAGCGGTGCGAACAGCGGCGGGCCCATCTCGACGTTGTAGCGGGCCATCGACCAGCCGCCGGGCTTCTGCGCGATGCCCCGGACGTGCAGGTAGGTGCCCTGCAGTCCGTTGGCGGTGATCGCGGCGGAGGCGACCGGCAGCAGCGTGCGGGCCGCGCGCGGGCTGCACGCGCCGGCGATCCCGGCGGCGGCGCCGACGGGGCCCAGCCACACCGGCCACCACATGACCCGGTTGCCGAAGCCCGCCCGGTCGTGCTCCAGGTAGATCTCGGCGGCGGTGATCACCGAGCCGGCCGCGGTGGCCAGGGCGAGCGACCGCTGGAAGCGCCCGCTGCGGATGTTGCGCAGCGCGAGGTCAACGGCGGCCATGGCGGCCTCCGAAGGACGGCAGGAGCTCCTGGAGCTTGGCCCGGAAGCCCTGGCGGACCACCGCGGCGCGGTCGGCGTCACCGCGCAGCACGGACTCGGCCGCGGACTGGATCTGGTCCCAGGTGGCGTGCGGCGGGATCGGCGGCACGGCCGGGTCGGTGACCAGGTCCAGCACGTACGGCCGGTCGGCGGCCAGGGCGCGCCGCCAGCCGTCGGCCACCGCCCCCGGCTCGTCGATGCGTTCGGCCCCGAAGCCGAGGCTGCGGGCGAAGCCGGCGTAGTCGACGTCCGGGAGCTGCTGCGAGGGCAGGAAGCTCGGCGCGCCCTGCATCGCCCGCATCTCCCAGGTGACCTGGTTGAGGTCGCGGTTGTCGAGCACCGCCACGACCAGGCGCGGGTCCTGCCACTGCTCCCAGTACTTGGCGACGGTGATCAGCTCGGCGAGGCCGTTCATCTGCATCGCGCCGTCGCCGACGACGGCGATCGCGGGGCGGTCCGGGCAGGCGAACTTGGCGCCGATCGCGTAGGGGACGCCCGGGCCCATGGTGGCCAGGGTGCCGGACAGCGAGCCGCGCATCCGGCCGCGGAAGCGCAGGTGGCGGGCGTACCAGTTGGCGGCGGAGCCGGAGTCCGCGGTGACCATGGCGTCGTCGGGCAGCAGGTCGTCCAGGGCGTGGACGGCGTACTCGGGGTTGACCGGGTTGGCCGCCACGCCGGCCCGCCGCTCCATGACCTCCCACCAGCGCTCGGTGTTGTCGCACACGGTGCGCTGCCAGTCGCGGTCCTCCTTGCGGGCCAGCAGCGGCAGCAGCGCGTCCAGGGTGCGGGCGGCGTCGCCGACGAGGTTGACCTCGTACGGGTAGCGCAGCCCGACCATGAACGGGTCGAGGTCGATCTGCACCGCCCTGGCCTGGCCGAACTCGGGCAGGAACTGGGTGTACGGGAAGCTGGAGCCGACGGTGAGCAGGGTGTCGCAGTCCCGCATCAGCTCGTAGGAGGGGCGGGTGCCGAGCAGGCCGATCGACCCGGTGACGTACGGCAGGTCGTCGGGCAGCGCGTCCTTGCCGAGCAGCGCCTTGGCCACGCCCGCGCCGAGCAGTTCGGCGATCTCCTGGACCTGCGGGCGGGCGTGCCGGGCGCCCTGGCCGACCAGCATGGCGACCTTGCGTCCGGCGTTGAGCACCTCGGCGGCGCGGCGCAGCTCGCCGTGCTCGGGGACGATCGTCCACTGCGGGCTGCCCAGGCTGGAGGGCACCATCTTGAAGGCGTGCTGCGGCGGGCTGTAGTCGAGCTCCTGGACGTCGGCGGGCACGATCACGGCGGTCACGGTGCGCCGGGCGGCGGCGGTGCGCATCGCCCGGTCCAGCACGTTGGGCAGCTGCTCGGGGACGGTCACCATCTGGCAGTACTCGGCGGCGACGTCCTTGTAGAGGCTCAGCAGGTCCACCTCCTGCTGGTAGGAGCCGCCCATGGCGCTGCGGTCGGTCTGCCCGACGATCGCGACCACCGGGACGTGGTCCAGCTTCGCGTCGTAGAGCCCGTTGAGCAGGTGGATCGCGCCCGGCCCGGAGGTCGCCGCGCAGACGCCGGTGCGCCCGGAGAACTTGGCGTAGCCGACGGCCTCGAAGGCGGCCATCTCCTCGTGCCGGGCCTGGACGAAGACGGGGCGGTTGTCGGCCCGGCCCCAGGCCGCGAGCAGCCCGTTGATGCCGTCACCGGGGTAGCCGAAGACGAACTCGACGTCCCAGTCGCGCAGTCGTTCCAGGATCTGGTCGGAAACCTTCGCGGACACGGTGCTCCTCCTTCACGGCGGCGGCCCCCCGCAGCGCGGCTAACCGCTGCGGGGGGCCGGAAACCCGGTCCGGGGGGAAACTCACCCGGGCTCCGCCGGCTCCTCGGGCTCTCCCGGCCGGTCGGCCTCCGCCGGCCCCTGCGGCCCGTCGCTCCAGCCGGGGGCGTCCCGGTCGTCCAGCTGCTCGCGCAGCCAGGTGAGGGTGGCGCTGAGCAGCCGGGAGACGTGCATCTGGGAGACGCCGATGCGCTCGGCGATCCTGGACTGCGTCCAGCCGTCCCAGAAGCGGAGCTTGAGGACGGTCTGTTCGCGTTCGGGCAGGCGGGCCAGCAGGGGGCGCACCGCGATGCGGAAGTCGGCGAGTTCGATGCCGGGGTCGCAGCCGCCGAGGCGGTCGAGCAGGGCGCTGCCGCTCTCGTCGCTGTCCTCCTCGCGCAGGGCGTCGAGGGAGTTGGGGCGGTAGACGCGGCCGGCCATCAGGCCCTCGGTGGCCTCCTCGACGCTGACGTGCAGGTCCTCGGCGAGCTCCTCCGGGCGCGGCAGGCGGCCGAGTTCCTGCTCCAGGCGGTCGGAGCCGCGGGCGACGGTGAGGTAGAGCTCCTGCATGCTGCGCGGCACCCGCACCGGCCAGGAGGTGTCCCGGAAGAACCGTTTTATCTCGCCGGCGATGGTGGGGATGGCGTAGGTGACGAACTCGACGCCGCGCCGCGGGTCGTAGCCGTCGACGGCCTTGATCAGGCCGATCGTGCCGACCTGGAGGATGTCCTCCATGTCCTCCGCGCGGTAGCGGAAGCGGGCGGCGATGAACCGCACCAGCGGCATGTTGAGCTCGATGATGGTGCCGCGCACGTAGCTGTAGGCGTGGCTCTCCCGGGCCACCCCGGCCAGCCGCGCGAACAGCGCGTCGCTCAGCTCCCGGGCCTCCGCCTTCCCCATCCGGCGCAGTTCGGCGGGTGTCGGTCTCGCCCACAGGTCGGGCGACCGGCCCGGGTCAGGTGAGGGACCGGGGCTCGTTTCCGGGGCGGCACGGCGGCGTGTTTCCACATGCATGGTCACTGGACTTCTCCTGGCGTCGGGGTGCACCCCCTGGGCCCGTCCGCGCGGGAACCCACACGGCGCGGGCTTGTTCCTCGGCCTCGTGCCCGACGTCCGCGGGCGCGGTCCCAGCGGCACCCGTCGGATGCCGGAGCGGCCGGATCGGTCGACAACCGCTGCACCGCCCCTCCTACCCCGAACACGACGCCGAATTCGTGTTTTGTCCGTCTTTCTCCTGTTTTCTCCATATTCCCCCCGGGTAGCCGCCCCGGCACCAGGGGCATGCGACCGCCGAGCGTGCCCCGACCGCGCCCGGGCGGAGGTGCCCCCATGACGATCCCGACGCCCCCCGATCCCGACACCGAGCCGATCCCGCACCCCTACCCCGGCCCCCGACCGGGCGAGGAACCCGATCCGGTTCCGCCGCCCTTCCCGTCACCCGGGCCCTACCCCGACCCCGATCCCGCCCCGCCGCCGGAGCCCCACCCCGGGCAGCAGTGACGGCCCGCCGTCCGCCGGGACGTTTCGGCGGCGCCGGTGCGGCGAGACGCGCGCCATGAGGATCCGCATGCCTTCGAAGCCCCGCACCGTGGTCATCACCGGCGCCAGCGCCGGAATCGGCCGGGCCTGCGTCCGCGCCTTCGCCACCGGCGGCGACCGGCTCGTCCTGGTCGCCCGTGGCGCCGCCGGGCTGGACGCCGCCGCCGCGGAGGCCCGACGCGCCGGCTCGCCGGTGCTCACCGTCCAGGCCGACGTGGCCGACCCCCAGGCCTGCGAGGCCGTCGCCGAGCGCGCCGAGGCCGAGTTCGGGCCGATCGACGTCTGGGTCAACGACGCCTTCGCCTCGGTCTTCGCGCCCTTCACCGAGATCGGCCCGGCCGAGTTCCGCCACGTCACCGAGGTCACCTACCTGGGGTACGTCAACGCCACCCGTGCCGCGCTGCGCCGGATGCTGCCGCGCGACCACGGCACGATCGTGCAGGTCGGCTCCGCGATCGCCTACCGGGGCATCCCGCTGCAGAGCGCCTACAGCGGCGCCAAGCACGCCATCCAGGGCTGGCACGAGGCCCTGCGCTGCGAACTGCTCGCCGAGGGTACGGCCGTCCGAGTGACGATGGTCCAGATGCCGGCCGTCAACACCCCGCAGTTCGACTGGGTGCTCAACCGGCTGCACGGCCGCGCCCGCCCCGTCGCACCCGTGTACCAGCCCGAACTCGCCGCCCGCGCCGTCCGGTTCGCCGCCGACCACCCCGGGCGGCGCGAGTACTGGGTCGGCGGCAGCACCGCCGCCACCCTGATCGCCAACGCGCTCGCACCCGGCCTGCTCGACCGCTACCTCGCCCGCACCGGCATCGACGCCCAGCAGCAGGGGGACGGCGCCCGCCGGGGCGACGAACGGGACAACCTGTGGTCCCCGGCCGACTCCGCGAGGGACCACGGCGCGCACGGCCGCTTCGACGACGAGGCCCGCGGCCGCAGCACCCAGCTCTGGGCCTCCCAGCACCACGGGCTGCTCGCCGCCGGCGCCGCGGCGCTGATCGGCGCCGCGGTCGGCGCGGCGGCCCGCGGGCGGCGGCCGCGGTGAGCGCCGACGAAGAACGCGGGTGAGCCGAGGAAGAACGGGCCGACGAAGAACGCCCGGGAAGCGCTGCGGACCGTCCGTCCGCTCACTCTCCACCAGCCGCACCGGCCGCCGGGCCGGGGCCCCGCTCCCGGGCCCCCGGCGGCCTCCCGTGCCGGCGGTGGCTGGTGTCGCAGAACGGGTACGTGCGGCTGCGCCGGCAGGCGCACAGGGCCACCACCGGGCGGTCGGACCGGCGCCGGGTGCCGTCCGGCAGGTCCACCTCCACCGGGCCCTCGACCAGCAGCGGGCCGCCCGGCACGACGACCACCCGGGTGGCGGAGGGTTCAGCGCCCGCGGACACCGCGCACCACCACCAGTTCCTCCTCGCGCTCGCCCGCCCGGATCAGCCCCAGCCGCTCGAACAGCCGGGCCCGGCCGGTCATGACCGGCCCGAAGGGCTGCCGCCGGCGGGCGGCCACCTCCGTGCGCAGGCCGGCCGCGCGCAGGAGCGCCACCGTGGCCGGCACGTCCGCGAGCGCCGACTGCACGAGCAGCAGCACCCCGCCCTCCGTCAGCACCTGGGGAACCGCCCGGCAGATCCGGTCCAGGACCAGCCGGCCGTCCGGCCCGGCGTCCCAGGCCAGCGCGGCGCCCCGGCCGGGTGCCGACCGGCGGCCGCCGGTCGGCACGTACGGGGGGTTGGCCGTCACCAGGTCGAAGCGTTCACCGGGCAACGGGGCCAGCAGGTCCCCCCGGCGCAGCCGGACCCGGTCGTGGTGCAGCCGGGTGTTGCACCAGGCGGCGGCCACGGCCCTGGCCGAGAGGTCCACCGCGGTGACGCGGGCCCCGCTGCGGGCCGCCGCGATCGCGACGGCCCCCGTTCCGGTGCAGAGGTCGAGCACCCGGCTGGAGCCGTCCAGCGGCTCCCGGCGCACACAGGCGGCGAGCAGTTCGGTGTCGCCCTGGGGCGGGTAGACCCCGGGCGGTCGGATCAGCAGCATGCCGGGCGGGTGCCCGGCATGGCCCGTTTCACACCTTCCCCACCGGCACCGCGCGCCGGGCCCCAGGGTCTGTCCTCGAACTCCCGCCGTCCGCCCAGAGGGCGGGCGGGGCGGCGTCGGGGTGCGGGCAGCGCCACGCGGAGGCGGGGCACATCCCGGCCGGAGGCTGGGGGAACGCCGCCCCGCGGACGGGAGTGCGGAGACCGGCCCTCACGCGTACGGGTGCGCCGGGCCGGCGCCGCGATGCCGACTCCGCCGCGGGGAGGGAGTCTGGTGGGGTGGACGGCAGCGGCGCCCCGGGCGCGCACGGCGCTGGGCGGCCCGCACCGGCTGGTGCGGCGCCCGGCCGGGCGGTGCCGACGGTCGGCGTGGAGGAGGAGTACTTCGTGGTGGACCCGGCGAGCCGGGCGGTGGTGGCCGCCGGCCCGCGGCTGGCCGCCCGCGCCGCGGGCGTGCTGGGGGACCTGGTGTCCGGCGAGTTCACCGACCTCCAGGTCGAGGCGCGCACCCCGCCGTGCGCCACCATGGACGAGCTGTCCGCCGTGCTCTCCCGGTTGCGCCGCGAGCTCGCCGCCTGCGCCGCGCGCGAGGGTCTGGCCGTGTGCCCCAGCGCGACGCCCGTGCTCGGAGGCGGCGACGCGGTGCCGGTGGGCGACCACCCCCGGTACCGCGCCGGGGCGGAGCTGTTCCGGGCCATGGTGGACGACCTCGCCGTGTGCGCCCTGCACGTCCACGTCTGCCTGCCCGACCGCGAGGTGGCCGCCCTGGTCGGCAACCACCTGCGCCCGTGGCTGCCGCTGCTGGTGGAGATGAGCGCCAACTCGCCGTTCCGCTGCGGGCGGGACACCGGGTACGCGAGCTGGCGCTCGGTGCTGCGGCTGCGCTTCCCCTCGCTCGGGCCGCCTCCGTGGGCGGGGTCCTTCGAGGAGTACCGGCGCACCGCCGCCGCGATGGCCCAGGTCGGCGGGAGCTCCTTCGCCGAGCTGCCGTTCTGGGACACCCGCCCGCACCCGCGTCTGCCGACCCTGGAGGTGCGGTGCATGGACGTGCCGGCCGAGGCCCGCGACACGGTGGCCCTGGCGGCCGTCGTGCGCGCGCTGGTGGTGACCTCCGCCCGGCTGGCGGAGCGGGGCGACAAGGGCCCGCGCCTCGGCGGTGAGCTCCTGCGCGGCGCGTACTGGTTCGCGACCCGCGACGGCTGGCCTGGGCGGGGCGCGGACGCCCTGGACGGGGTGGTCCGGCCGGCCCCCGAGCGCGCCCGGAGGCTGGTCGGGCACATCGGCGCCGCGCTGGAGGACGCGGGGGACCTGGGCCTGGTCACCGCCTTCGTCGACCGGCTGGCCGCCCGGGGCAGCGGCGCCCACCGCCAGCGTGCCGTCCACCGGGCCGGCGGCCTGGCCGCGGTCGTGGACGACCTCGCGAGCGCCATGACCGCACCGTCGGCCGCCGCGCCCGCGTCATCCGCACGGCGGACCGCCCGGGGGCGCGACCCGGGCCCGCGTGCCAGCGTGGAGGAAGCCGGACGGGCCTGCGGCCCCCTGCCCGCGGACGCCCGCCAACGCCTGGAGGAGCCGATGGACGACACCCTCGAACAGCACGGACGCCCGCCCGGGCACGGCGGGCAGGTACGCCGCGACGGGTACGCCCGCCTGAACGCCGCCGACCTCGGCATCGACACCGTGGCGCTGGCCGAGGACTTCACCCGGCTCGCCGACGCCTACCGGGACCTGCCGCCGGACCCGTACGCCCGCGGGACGCACCGCTACCGCCGCTACTCGCACGCCGTCCACCTGCCCTGGACCGGCGAGCTGTCCTACATCCCCGGCGCCCCCGACGAGGAGTTCGGCACGGTCACGGAGTACTGGCAGGACGAGCACAACCCCGAGTACCCCCGGGTGCGGCGCCGGCTGCCCGACATCCCGGCCGCCCTGCACGGCAACCGGCTGCTGGACGCCCTCATTCGGGCCGACCTCGACCGCGCCCTGTGGCTGGAGGACCTGCACCGCGTCCCGGTCTACGTCGGCGTCCACCTGATCTCGCTCGGCATCCACGGCCGGCAGCAGCAGGCCGTGTCCTCCCCCAACTGCCTCCACCAGGACGGCGGTTCACCGGCCACCTTCACCTTCGCCCACCTGGTCGGCCGGTGGAACGTCGAGGGCGGCGAGAACGTCATCGCGACCCCGGAGAGCGCCGGCCGCCAGCCCGACACACTGCCCCCGGAGGCGGTCCACGACCGCTTCGTGCTGACCGAGCCGCTGGACGGCTACGGGGTGCACGACCGGCGCGTCAGCCACTACGTCGGGCCGGTCCGCCTCGGCGACGACGGGGACGAGGGGCGCCGCGACATCCTCATCATCGGCATCGCCCCCTACACCCCCGGGCTCTGACGGCCCGGCAGGGCCCCGGCCCGGCGGCACGCGCCCGCCCCGCCCCGCGCCGGCGGGCCGACCGCCTCGCCCCCGGGGCCGTCGCGCGGCCGCCAGGCCCGGGGGCGGGGCCGGGACCACCCACAGGCCTGCGGCCGCGAGCTCGCCGCCGCGCTGCCGCGCGTCGGCCGGCCACACCGTGAAGGCCTCCCGCTCCTCCCGGGCCGCGCCCGCCCCGCTCGACGCGGCGGGTGAAGACCGTCCGTACCGCGCCGTCCTCGGGCTGGCGGGTGACGACCGCACTGTCGACGTCGGGGCCGACCCGTGCCGGGACGGCCGGCCGGCCGTCCCGTGCCCGGCGGGCGCCGCGGTCGGCGGCGGTTCGAACAGCAGCGGCCCGCCCGGCAGCAGGGCCCGGGCGACGGCCCGCCAGGTCGCCCGGCGGGTCGCCGGGTCGAGGCAGGCGTGCACCGGGACGGCGCAGGCGCCGAGCAGGACCCGGGTGACGATGCCGGTGCCCGCGCCGATGTCCATGACGCCCTGGCGGGCACGCCGCCCGGGCTCGGCGTGGCGCCGTTCCGCCCTGCGCCGGTCGCGCTCGCCCTGGAGGAGGTCGTGGAACTCGGCGGAGACCGCGCACCGGCCCTCGGGTGTGTCGCTCAACGCACCTCGAAGTGCCCGGCTGGGTGACGGCACCGTGCACGCCGGGCCGCCCCCGCCCGGCCCGCCCGGCCCCCGAGGGGCGGGCGGGGGCCCCGGCGGCCGGGGTCAGGCCGGGGCGGGGCGGGTGCGGGCGTGCCAGGCGTCGTAGCCGCCGAGGAGGTCGGAGACGTCGGTGCGGCCGTGGTGGCGCAGCAGGCTCGCGGCGACGGAGGAGCGGTGGCCGCCGGCGCAGTGGACGACCAGGGGGCCGTCGGCGGGGATCTCGTGCAGGCGGCCGGGGAGTTCGGCCAGCGCGATGTGCAGCGATCCGTCGATGGCCCCCGCCTCGCGTTCGCCGCTGGTGCGCACGTCCAGGACGGTGGGGGGCTGCTCGCCGGCGAGGGCGGCGCGCAGCCGGTCGGCGGTGAGGCGGCTCGCGGGGGTGAGGTCCTCGGCGAGGGCGGGCAGGGCGGTGCCGGGGTCGCGCAGGTAGCCCACGACGCGGTCGAAGCCGATGCGGGCGAGGCGGGTGACGACCTCGCCCTCGCGGTCCTGCGGAGCGATGACCGCGAGGGGGCGGTCGGGGGTGAGGACGGTGCCGGCCAGTTCGGCGAAGCGGCCGTCGACGGGGACGTTGACGGCGCCGCGGAGGTGTCCGGTGCCGAAGTCCTGGGGGCTGCGGGCGTCGAGGACGACGGCGCCGGCGCTGCGGGCCTCCCGGAACCCGTCGGGGCACAGCGGGCGGGGCGCGTTCGTGGGGTCGAGCAGCGGGCGGTCCTGCCGGTTGAGGGCCGCGTCGTGGCCGAAGTAGGCGGGGGCGGCGGACTGGCCCGCGGTGACGAGGCGGACGAAGGTGTCCTGGTCCATGGGCCGGCAGGCGTAGTTGGTCAGGCGCTGCGTGCCGATGGTGGACCGCTTCTCGCTGGAGAGGTTCTTGCCGCAGGCCGAGCCGGCGCCGTGCGCGGGGAAGACCAGGGTCTCGTCGGGCAGGCCCATCAGCCTGCGGTGCACGCTGTCGTACAGCATCGCGCCGAGCTCCTTGGCGGTGACCCCGGCCGAGGCGAGCAGGTCGGGGCGGCCGACGTCGCCGACGAACAGCGCGTCACCGGTGAGCACTCCGTAGGGAACGGTGTCGTCGGGCTGCTCGAAGACCAGGACGCTGATCGACTCCGGGGTGTGGCCGGGGGTCTCCATGATCTGGAGGACGACGTCGCCCAGTTCGATCCGCTCGCCGTCGCCGAGCTTGCGGATCGGGTACTCGGTCTCGGCCCGCTGCCCGTAGCCGATCCAGGCACCGGTGCGGGCGGCGAGTTCGAGGTGGCCGGCCAGGAAGTCGGCGTGGAAGTGGGTGTTGACGACGCCGACGACGGTCAGGCCGCGTGCCGTGGCGTCGGCGAGGTACTCGTCGACGTCGCGGCGGGGGTCGACGACCACGGCCCGGCCGGTGGTCTCGTCGGCGATCAGGTAGGACGCCTGGGAGAGGCAGTCGAGGTAGTACTGGCTGAAGATCACGGGGAGCCCTCCTGGGCCGCGTCGGGTGCCACAGCGCCGTCGTGGTGCCCCCTCGGCCCGTCGGAGTGTCTGCGGCCGCCTCGGGCCGATACGGGCGGGGGTATGTCCGAACGATTTCGATGATACCCCCGGGGGTACTATGGTGAGACACCGACCGGCCGCCACCGCCGCGCCGGGGACGGGCGAAGCCGAGGACGCACCGGCTGCACCATCGTCCCGGCCTCCGGGCCCGTACGGACGCCCGCGCCGCCCCCGATCCGCCGGACCGCCGCGTCCGGACCGCACCACTGGAGACACCGCATGCCCTTGCTGCCGCACACCCATGCGCAGAACCCGCCGGGGCGGACCACCCCCGCCGAGGCCCACGAGCTCGCCCGCGCCGACGCGACCGTCCTGCTCGGCGCCCGGGAGGCCGGCGAGTCCACCGCCGGCCCCGCCCCCGGGGCGCTGCGCCAGCCGCTGGTCGCACTGGCCGCCGGCGCCCCGCTGCCGCCGGGGGCGGACGGGCGGACGGTGCCGGCCGTCTGCCGCTCCGGCCACCGCTCCCGGCGCGCGGCGGAGCTGCCGGCGCAGCGCGGCGTCGCGGCGCTGGACGTGGCCGGCGGCATGGACGCCTGGGCCCTGGCCGGACTGCCGGTCACCACGCCAGACGGCGGCACCGGGCCGACGGGATGACCGCCCTGCTCCTGGCGCTCGCCGCCGGGGCGGTGGTCGGGCTGGCCCTCGGCGGGCTGGGCGGCGGCGGCAGCATGCTCGCCGTCCCCGCGCTGGTCTACCTGCTGGGCTTCAGCCCGGCGCTGGCCACCACCGCCGCCCTGGTGATCGTCGCCGCGACCTCGCTGACCGGGCTGGTCGCCCATGCCCGGGCGGGGCGGGTCCGCTGGCGCACCGGCGCGCTGTTCGCCGCCGCCGGCCTGCCCGCCGCGACGGCCGCCGGAGCGCTGTCCGCCCGCCTGCCGGGCGCGCTGCTGACCGGCGCCTTCGCGGTGCTGGCGGCGTTCGCGGCCTGGCGGATGCTGAGGCCGTCCGAGCCGCAGGCGCAGAAACGTTCCGCCGCAGGACTCGGCCGCTCCACCGCGACGGGCGCCGGGCTGGGCGCCGTCACCGGACTGCTCGGCGTGGGCGGCGGCTTCCTCGCCGTCCCGGCCCTGGTCTCGGTGCTCGCCTTCACCATGGCCGAGGCCGTCGGCACCAGCCTGCTGGTGATCACCGCCAACTCGCTCGCCGCCCTGCTGCCCCGGCTCGGCGCGACCGGCGCGATCGACTGGGCCGTGGCCGCGCCCTTCACCGGGGCCGCGGTCCTCGGCGCCTGGGACGGCAAGCGGCTCGCCGACAGGCTCGGCGGGCGCGCCCTCCAGCGGGTCTTCGCCGTCGCCCTGCTCGCCGTCGCCGCGCTGATGCTGGCCACCACCCTGAGCTGACCACCGCCCGGCCCCGGTCGCCGCGCGCCCCTTCCGCCCGTCGGCCGGCACACCCCCGCCGTCCGACACCACCCCCTCCCGACACCACCCCCTCCCGAGAGGACCCCGCTCCCCATGACCACGCCACTGACCGTCGAGCAGCTCCAGCCCCGCCTCGGGCAGCTCACCCTCATCGACGTCCGCTCCCCCGGCGAGTACGCCGCGGGCCACATCCCCGGCGCCCTGAACGTCCCGCTCGACCAGCTCGGCCTCGCCCTGCCCGCACTGCGCGAGGCCGCCGGACAGGGCGAGATCGCCGTGGTCTGCGCCGCGGGGCCGCGCGCCGACCAGGCCTGCCGACAGCTGGCCGACGCCGGCATCCCGACCCTGACCCTCACCGGCGGCACCAACGCCTGGGCGGGCGCCGGCCGGCCGCTGGACCGGCCGGCCGGCGCCCGGCGGGTGTGGGCGCTGGACCGCCAGGTCCGCCTGACGGCCGGCGCGCTGGTGCTGGCCGGCATCCTGCTCGACCTCGCCCTGCCGGGCGCCCGCTGGCTCGCCGCTGCCGTCGGCGGCGGGCTGGCCTTCTCCGCGCTGACCAACACCTGCGCGATGGGCTCGGCGCTCGCCAGGCTCCCGTACAACCGGGCCCGCCCGGGCGCGCCGAGCCTGGACGAGACGCTGGCGGCCCTGCGGCGCTGAGCCCGGCACCCGGGCATCCGTCGAGCCCCCCGCCCCCGTCGGGCGGGGAGCCCTCACCGCTCCTCCCGCACCGTTCCTCGCGCACCGGTCCTCCCGGCCGCCTCCCGCAAGCCGTCACCGCCCGGCCCGCCGACGTGCCCGGGCCAAGGATGTGAAATGTCGCCCCTCACATGGGATGCATCGCCACCTGTGGCTCCGCCATGCCGTCCCGCTCCCGCGCCCTACCGACCGGTCTCGCCCTACCGACCGGTCGCGCCCTGCTGGCCGTGCTCGCCGCCCAGGCCCTCGGCGCCGCCCCGGCCCCGGCCCCCACCGGCGCACCGCTCGTCGACGGCGGCGGGTACCTGCTCGGCTCCGCCCTGGGCGGCAGCTGCCTCGGCCCCCGGTACGCCCAGCCCGCTCCCGGCACCCCGGTGGTCGGCGCGCCCTGCGGGATGCTGCTCAGCCAGCGCCGGCGGCTGCGCCGCACCGGCGCCGAGGACCTGTTACGGCCTGTGGGGCACCACCGACACCTGCGTGTGCCACAAGCCGTTCGGTGACGACGAGTCGCGGACGGAGACCTCCGTCCTCGCGATGCCCGCCGCGCCGCTGGTCTCCGGGCCGACCCGCGCACTGCCGCGCAGTCCCAGCACAGCGGCGGCGGCTCCACCCGGTCCACCGGGATCAACGCGGCGAGCCTGGCGATCCTGAAGAACCGCGACGTGATCGCGATCGACCAGGACGCCCTGGCCGGGCCCGCCACGCCGCTCGGCGGCGCGCCGTCCGACACGCACGCGCCGGTCGTCCTCAAGCGGCAGCTCGCCGACGGCGACACCGTCGTGCTGCTGGTCAGCCAGGACCCGTCGGCCGGGCGCACCGTCGACACCAACCTCACCGCGCTCGGCCTCGGCGGCTCCGGCTACCAGGCCAGGGAGCTGTGGACGGGGGCGGCCTCGACGGTCACCGGGCCGCTCAGCGCCGCCCTCCCGCCGCACGGCTCGGCCCTCTTCCGGCTCACCGCGAGGACCGGCAGCGGGCCGTCGGGCATGGTCGACGACGGGAAGTACCACGCGCTGACCAGCGACGGCCTCGCGCTGTCGCTGCCCGGCCCGTGCGGCGCGGGGATCGCCTCGATCACCGGCCTGGAGGCGCCGCGCACCGGTGACCCGGCGCAGCGGTGGACCTTCACCACCCAACCCGGACCACCGTGCGGATCACCGACGACTGCGACCCCGCGGCCCCCCGGCACACCGTGCTGTCCGCCGGGGCCTCCGCCGGGGACAGCGCCTACCTGCTGGACCCGGCGCCCGGCAACCCCTGGCAGGAGTGGAAGCTGACCCAGGTGCGGCCACCGGGGCCGTCACGGTCACCGACGTCGCCACCGGCCTCGTCCTGGACGCCGGCGCCGGCACCGCCGGCACCCCCGTCACCACCCGTCCCGCGGCCGGCGAGAGCTGGACCCAGGGGCCTGGGGCACTCCCCGAGTCACTCCCCTGGGCCGGCCGGCCGCCGGACCAGCACGGCCGTGCTCAGGCCGAAGACCACCACGCCCAGCGGGACGTGGACCGCCGGGACGTGTGCGACGCCCAGGACGACCTGCGCCGAGGCCAGCACCAGGAAGCCGGTGGCGTACCGGACGGGGCGGGCCGAGCCGCCGCCGGGCCGCCAGGCCAGGACGGCGGCGAGCAGGTAGAGCATCGAGGAGCCGTACATCACCCGCGCGCCGACGCTGTGCAGCGCCTCGCCGTAGGAGGTGGAGAGCAGCAGGCCGGCGGTGACCGCCTGGAAGAGGACGGCCACGGTCTGGAGCAGGACGCAGACCCTCAGCAGCGTGCGGGTGCGTGCCGCGGCCCCGGTGCGCCCGGTCGTGCCTGCCGTCGTCCCGATCGCCATGGTGGACTCCTCTTCTGCCGCGCGGCGGTTGGTCGGTAGTGTCCCGGTGATCCGACGACACAGGTCGGCCGAGTGTGAGGCGGGGGCCCATGACGGACGAGCGGACCCGGGGAGCGGCCCCGGCCGCGGCGGACCCCGGCGGGGTGGTCGGCGAGCGGCGGCAGCTGGTCAACCTCGCCTACCGGCTGCTCGGTTCGCTGGCCGAGGCCGAGGACGCGGTGCAGGAGGCGTACGCCCGCTGGTACGCGCTGTCCGGGCAGCAGCGGGCGGCCGTCGTCTCGCCGGGCGCCTGGCTGTCCACGGTGGCCGGCCGGATCTGCCTGGACCTGCTCGGGTCGGCGCGGGTGCGCCGGGAGCGCTACGTGGGCGCGTGGCTGCCCGAGCCGGTGCCGGACCGGGCGGAGTGGGCCGGCCGGGGCGGGCCGGAGGATCCGGCGGACCTCGTCACCCTGGACGAGTCGGTGGACATGGCCCTGCTCGTCGTCCTGGAGGCGATGACCCCGGCCGAGCGGGTGGCGTTCGTGCTGCACGACGTCTTCCGCTACCCGTTCCCCGAGATCGCCGGGATCGTCGGCCGGACCCCGGCGGCCTGCCGCCAGCTGGCCGCCTCCGCCCGCCGCCGGGTCAGGGCCGCCGGCGCCCCGGCGGTGCCGGCGGGCGCGCGGGCCGGGCTGGTGCGGGACTTCCGGAAGGCCTGGCAGGCCCGGGACGTCGCGGCGCTGGTGGGCCTGCTCGCCCCCGGCGCCACGATGACCGCCGACGGCGGCGGGCAGGCCGGGGCCGCCCTGCTCCCGGTGGTGGGCGGCGAGCGGATCGCCCGGTACCTGGTCCACTTCGCCGAGCGGGCGCCCGGGCTCGCCCTGCTGGAGCGGAGCGTCAACGGCAGGCCCGGCCTGGTCGCCCGGCTCGGCGAGCGCACCGCGACGGTGGCGGCCTTCGAGCCGGCGGCCGGCCCGGTCGTCCGGATCGGCCGAATCTGGGCGGTCCGCAACCCGGACAAGCTGCAGCCGTGGAGCGCCCTGTGCCCGGCCGACTAGGAGTCGTCTTCAAAGCTGATCAAGTGATGGGCGATCATGTTGGTCATGGTGCGTCGTCATGAGTTGTCGGATGCCGAGTGGGCTGTGCTGTCGCGGTTCCTGCCCGCTTCGGGGGTGGCCGGTCGTCCGCGTTCGGACGACCGGCTGGTGCTGAACGGGATCGTGTGGAAGCTGCGGACCGGTACGTCCTGGCGGGACGTTCCGGAACGCTACGGCCCCTGGCAGACCCTCTACACGCGTTTTCGCAGGTGGGCGCTGGACGGCACGTTCTCCCGGATGCTCCGCTCGATCCAGGCCGAGAAGGACGCGGCCGGGGACATCGACTGGCTGGTCTCCGTCGACTCCACGGTCGTGCGGGCCCACCAGCACGCCACCGGCGGCAAAAGGGGGCCCTCGACCGGGACGAAGCGGGTGATCACGCCCTCGGCCGGTCCCGTGGCGGACTGAGCACCAAGCTCCACCTGGCCTGCGACGGCCGCGGCCGCCCTCTCGGCTTCTTCCTGACCGGCGGCAACACCAACGACTGCACCCGCCTCGAAGCCGTCCTGGAGGCGATCAGCGTTCCCAGGGTCGGGCCGGGGCGCCCGCGCACCCGGCCCGACCACGTCATCGCCGACAAGGGCTACAGCTCCCGCAAGATCCGCACCTACCTGCGACGACGCGGCATCCCGCACACCATCCCCGA
>NZ_JBISAI010000035.1:0-51928 GCF_044391605.1 Kitasatospora sp. NPDC018619 | reverse complement strand
AGCCCGAGACCGAGGCCATCGAGGATGTCGAGCCCGCGCGCACGGGCGTCGACCGGGTGAGGATGCTGGCACCCGAGGACGTGCCGACACCCACCCCCGCGCTGCCCGCGACGGCACCCACCGAGCAGCACGAGCAGGACGAGTCCGAGGAGCAGGACGGTCAGGGCCGCGAGCGGCTGCGCCAGGCCCCGGCCGGCGGAACCGGCGGCACGACGTACAGCACGACGACCGGGACGACGACCGGCACGACGACCGGGACGACGACCGGCGACGCCTGGGCGCACAACGGCTGGCAGCTGTTCCTGGACGCCAACGGGGCGCCGGGCACGCCGCTCCGCCCCGACCGTACGCCCCGCCCCGGGCCGGGCCCGCAGACCGACCACAACGGGGTCGTGCGGGACCACGACGGCTGGCGGCTGAAGCCGACGGCGATCCCGGGGGCGCCGATCACGGCGTTCCCGGGGGCCTGGCAGCGGCCGGTGGAGGCACCGGAGCGGGTGTACTACCCGGAGCGCTGGAGCGCCGCGACGATCGAGCGGCACGTCCGGACGGCGATGCGGAACAACCCGACCGTCGTGCCGGGGCAGGACGGTCCGGACCGGGCGATCGGCTGGTCCGGGGGCGTGTGGATCGAGGCGGTCCTGGACCCGCAGGGCCAACTGCTGTACCACCGCCCGCTGCCCGACGTTCCCGCCCCTTACACGGCGTGGCAGGAGACGGCCGTGGTCGGCGGGGGGGACCAAGTCGACCTGTTCGGGTACCCCGGCGTACTGCTCCAGCGGGTGCGGTTCGACAGCGGGCAGGACGGCTTCGAGTTCACCGTCCCCTTGCACCTGGAGCCGTCCGCGGGGATGACGCCCGCGGAGCTGGAGGCGGTGCGGCAGCGGGTGCGGGACCTCATGGTCCGGTTCACGGTCGGGCAGCAGGCCGGCGCCGACGACCAACTGGTGAACGTGCGCGTGGAGTTCACCGACGAGGCGGGGGACGCCTGGAGCACGCTCCCGGTCACGCCGGGCATGGCGCCGACCCTGCAGCAGGTGTTGCCGCAGGAGTTCAGGGAGGCGGTGCGGGACCGCGACCTCGAATTCGTGATGGGGACGTACATGCGCCGGGCCCCGGCCGTGCGCGAGGTCCACGTCGGCGGGGACTGGACGGCCGGGCTCAGGTGGGCGTTCACGGCTCGGGCCTGGGACGCCCCCCCGCGCGGTCTGCCCCCGGAGTGGGGCACGGCCGAGGCCCGGTACGCCGCCTACCACGTGTTGCTGACCGGGACGGCCGACGTCGTGGGGGAGGCGACCTCGGACCGTGCGGCTCCCAGGGTCTACCGCGGCGAGTTCGCCGGAGTGCGGCTCAACGTCCGGTACGAGGACGGTGCCATCACCGACGTCTGGGGCGAGCCGCAGCAGAAGCTGCGGCCGCAGCTGACCGCCCCGGTGCCCGAACCCGAGGTGGTCCTGGTCCCCACGAAGGAGATCAGGCCTCCCGAGGACGCGTTCACCCGGTCCGTCACCGCCCGGGACCTGGAATCCTTCGACGCCCGCCGCGTCCGGCTGTCGGACGGGGACACCGAGACGGTGCTGACCGTCCGGGTGTACCTGGCCCTCGAAGCGAATCTGGATCCCGCGGATCCGGCGACCGCCGAGGCCCTGGAAGCCCTCCGGCAGCGGGCCGCGATGGGTATCGACAAGGTCTACAACACCGGGCAGCGGCTGCCCAGCGGCGATCTGCTGCGGGTCGAGGTCGAGTTCGTCTCCACCGCGGCCGCGGCCCACCACTCGGTCACCGTCAGGCAGGTGCAGGACCGGGCGAACCACCGGAACTGGGGCCTGGACGTCGACGCGCGGACGATCGCCCACGAGGTCGGCCACCTGCTCGGCCTGGACGACGAGTACCGGGAGACGGGCTCCTCGCCCCGGCCACTCCACCCGGACGACAACGGGATCATGGGCGGCCTCCAGTTCGACCGGTTCGGGCGCCCCTGGCTGGACATGGACCACCGCCACGGAGGCCCGCTGGCAGTCCCCAGCTCCTACCGGCCGCCGGCCGCCCGCAACCTGCGGCAGCTCGGCGCGGTGGTGGACGAGGCCTTCGGCGAGGAGCGTGGCCCGACGCCCACCGGCGACGAGCCGGCCCGGGCCCGGTTCCGCGAGGAGGTGCGGCGCCGGGCCCTGTACGGCGGTCCGGGCGGGCGCGGGGCCCACCTGGTGCCGCCGCTGGGCGCGGACCGTCCCCGGCCGGAGCGGGTGCCGGGTTCGGAACAGCGCAACGGGACGTTCAAGGTGGTCGGTGGGCCCGCCGACGCGGTGGCCACCCACGTCGGCGACCGGGCCGGCGAACTGCACCGGCCGGTGCGGAGCCGGACGGTGTTCCCCGAGTACTGGACGGCGGACGACGCGGTGTACGCCGCCGAGCAGGCGTACCAGCACGCCCGGCGCACCGGCAAGGTCACCCCGACCGGCCTGTACTCCTACCACTGGGTCGGTGAGTACGGCGGCGTCCGGATCGAGGGCGAGATCCGGGCGGGGGAGTTCATTTCCTTCCGTCCCTCCGACGACCAGAGCGGGCTGGACACCCCGGCGTCCATGCCGTGGCGCCCGACCCGAGGGGCCTTCGGCACCGGGGTCGAGAACCTGGCCCGGTACGGCGACCGGCAGACCCTCACCGGCGTCCACCACGCGCCGACCGAGGCGGCCGCCAAGGCGCACGGCGTCAAGGTGGGCACGGTGCTCGCGGAGAACGACAACGGCACCTACCGGGCCGACGTCTGGTTCCTCGACGCGGCCGTGACCCCCGGCGCCCTGATGGAGAGGTTCCCGTCGCGGTGGTACCAGCACGCGGACGGGGAAACCCACACCTTCTACCCGAGGACGTGGACGCCGAGCGACGTCCTGGCGGCAGTGGCGAAGGCGTACGCGGCGCGGCACACCTCCGAACCGCTGGAGTCCGGCGCCGTGCGCTGGGTGGGCGAGGCGGACGGCGTGCGGATCGAGGGGATCACCCGGGACGGCCGGCACCTGGTGCACCGCCCGACCGCCCAGCAGCCGCTCACCGACTGGTACCGGCCGCCGGCGGCCGTGCCTGCCGGGCCCGCCCTGCGCGGGCGCCGCATCCGGTTCGCGGACGGGCAGGTGGGCATCGAGGTCACGGCGCCGGTACAGCTCCGGGCCGAGGCCGGGGCCACGCCCGAGCAGATCGCGGATCTCCGGTCGAAGGTCCAGCGGGCCGCCGACGCGTTCGTACGGCAGCACCGTTCCGCCGGTGACCCACCGGTCCTGCTGACCCTCGAGTTCGTCGACACGGCGGCGGACGCCCTTCCGGGCGCGGTGGTCCAGGCGGCCTCCGTCACCGACGGCGCCGGGCTGGACGTGCTCCTGCCCGGCGTGGCGGGGGCGCTGACGCCGGGGTTCTCCCAGGCGGTCGCCGCCGCCGCGGGCCCCGCCACGGTCAAGGCCCGACCGCAGCGCCCGTACGGCGGGCGGGCGCTGGTGGAACCGGGGCTGACGGAGCCCGGGGGCCCCGGCACGGGGACCCGCCCGGCCGCCGTCACGGAGCTGACGGGGCAGCAGTGGATGATCGACGCGGCCTTCGCCCCGACGCTCGCGGCGAACGCCGGGCGGGGGCTGCCGTCCGGATGGACGGCGAGCGAGGCCCAGTACGCGGCGGTCCAAGTGGTCACGCGCTGGCGCGGCCCGAAGCGGGAGTACCGCAGGGGCCGGTTCAACGGCGTCCGGATCGAGGTCCGGGTCGTGAACGGGGTGATCGTGGACTTCCGGGGCCTGCCGGCCCGGAACGTTCCGGCACAGTTCAACCGGCCCGTCCCCGAGCCGGACGGCCCGGTCCAGGGCTTCCCGGCCGGGCTGTACCACTCCGCCGAGTCCTTCTCCGAGTCGTCCTCGTCCTCGTCCGCCGTTCAGCCCGGGGTGGTGCCGGACCCGGTGCAGGACCCGGCGACGGGGCTGCTGCCGGGCCACGAATCGGCCGAGGTCACTCTGCGGGACCCGGCACCGCGACGGTTCGAGATCCGGCGCGGCACCGTCGAGGAGGACGGCGAGGAGATCACCGTCCTGGTCCTGCGCGTCCACCTGGACGGCTCCGGCCTGATCGGGCAGTACGCCCCGGCCGGGGTCGCCGCGCTGCGGTCGCGGATCAGGGCCGCCGCCGCGTTGTTCGGCAACGGCAGCAGGCTCCCGGACGGCAGCCTGCTGCGGGTGCGGGTGGAGTTCGTGGACGGCGCGGGCGCCCCGCACCAGACGGTGCGTCTGCACACGGGCAGTGTCGCCCAGGACGACGAGAACTGGCACCTGGAGATCTCCCAGGACGCGCTGGTCCACCAGCTCGGCCGGGCCTTCGGGATCTCCGCCACTGAGTACGCCGACGGCAGCACGACCAGGGTCGTCCCGGCGCCGTCGGTGGACGCCCTACGGGCCCTCGCCGACCTCGCCGACGACGCGCTGGGCCCCCTCGGCTACGACCCCGGAGAGGGCCCGCGGCCCCTGCCCGAGTTCGCCGCCGGCGTCCTGGAAGCCGAACTCGGCCCCGTCGCCGGATCGCGGGGCGGTCACCTGCTGCAGGCCTTCGACGAGGAGGAGGCCGAGCAGTTCGTCCTGGTGCATCGCCATGCCAACGGCACCCTGGTGGTGGACACGCGCGAGGGCCGACGGCGGACCCTCTTCCCCGGCCACTGGACGGTGCACGACGCGCAGTACGCCGTCGAGCAGGCGCTCCACGACGCTTTGGGCAGCAGGACGTTCGAGGAGACCGGGGACGGCTTCCACTGGGTGGGCGAGTACGAGGGCGTCCGGATCGAGGGCAGGGCGAACGCGGACGGGCAGATCACGTCCTTCCGGCCGGCCGGCAACCAGCACGGCCTGGTGGCGCCCGTCCACGCACCCGGGGCCGGCGCGGGCCGGGTTCCGTCGCTCGACGGGGCCGCTCAGCTCCCCGGTGGCCTGCTGAACGCGTTCGAAGAGGAGGCCAGGAGGGACGGCGGCACCGGGATGCCCCGGGAATGGACCCGGGACCAGACCCGCTTCGCCGCCCGGCAGGTCTACGACGCGCTGAACGGGAACACCAGGGGCCGTGTCCGGCACGAGATCGTCACCGGCGAGTACGCCGGTGTCCGGATCAGGCTGCTGATCCGCAACGGCAGGATCGTGGACTACTGGGCCGAGCCCGGGCAGCGCTTCGACGGGATCGGACCGGCCGGCGCGGTGCAGGTGCTGGCCACGGCGGAGGTGCGTCCGCCCTCCCACCGGTTCCTGCGGGGCCTGCAGGCCCAGTTCATCCAGTCGTACGAGGCCCGGCGGGTGGTGTATTCCGACGGGGACACCAGGACCGTCCTGACGGTGCGCCTCCACCTGGAGGCCGACGGGCTGACGGGCAGTCGAGCCGAGGTCGAGCGGGACCTCGACCGCGTGCGGCTCAACGCGGAGGCGGGCGTCCGCGACGTCTTCGGCCGGGGGCTGCGGCTGCCCAACGGCGATCTGCTGGAGGTCGAGGTCCGGTTCGTCGACTGGGAGAGCGCCCACCACGTCATCGACGTACGGTCCTACACCTCCCAGGAGCACGCCCAACACTGGGGCGTGGACACCCACCCGAGGGTGATCGGCCACGAGGTCGGCCACCTGCTGGGCCTGGCCGACGAGTACCGGCGTGGGGGCGAGCCGCGGCCCGTCTACCCGGAGTTCGGTCTGATGACCGCTCCCGGGCGCGACCTCCACGGCCGGGTCTGGTACGACGCCCAACACCCCGTGGACCTGGAGGCCCACAACCCGGACGTGTCGCTCAGGCCGCACAACCTGAACGAGCTCGGTGCGGTCCTCGACCGGGTGTTCGGAACGGTTCCCCGGCCGGTTCCGGCGGGTGAGTTCCCGCTGCGGGCGTCCTTCGGCGAGGACGTGCTGCGGACCGCGCTCTTCGACGGGCCGGACGGCTCAGGCGGACGGCTGACCCCGCCGGTGGAGTCGGGGAGGCGCCGCCTGCCGCGGGTGGGCGGGCAGCACGACAACGGCACCTACCGGGTCGACGCCGGCGAGGCGGCATTGCACCGGTACCGGACGATGTTCCCTGCGCACTGGACGGTCGAGGACGCGGTGTACGCGGCACAGCAGGCCTACCTGCACGCCCGCCGGAACGGCCGGATCAGCGGACGCGGAGCGCTTTCGCAGCACTGGGTCGGCGAGTACGCCGGCGTGCGCATCGAGGGCTCGATCCGGTCCGGGGAGTTCGTCTCCTTCCGCCCTTCCGACAACCAGTCCGAACTCACCGCGACGGTCCCGGAGCCCCCACACCCGACGTCCTTCGGCCACCGGGTCGAGGACCTCAACCGGTACGGGGACCGGCACACCCTCACCGGTTTCCACCAGCGCACCCGGCTCGGCGGGGTGCGCTCCGTGGACCCGGCGGACCACGGTCTGCACCTCGAGCCGGGGCGGCGGGAGCACCCCAACGGCACCTACCGGGCAGCCGTGTACTTCCTGGACCCGACGATCGCGCCGAACTCGCCGCTGAGCGAGTTCCCCTCCCGGTGGCACCGCCCCGCGGACCAGGAGGACCGGACCTTCTACCCCGAGTCCTGGGCGTCCGAGGACATCCTGGAGAGGGTCGACCAGGCCTACCAGGACAGGGTGTTCGAGGAGGTGCTGCCGGACGGCAGCGTGCGGTGGATCGGGACGGCCCGCGGGGTGCGGATCGAGGGCGTCACCCGGGACGACCGGCACCTCGTCCACCGGCCCACCGACTGGCAGCCCTCCCGTCAGGGGGACGGGGCCGCAGGCGCGCTCCCGCTGTGGGAGCGGCCCCTGGCGCAGGGCGACATCGACTACTCCATCGGCTACCGCCGCGTGCGGCCGAGCGGTGACGGCCAACCGGACACCGAGCTGATCGTCCAGGTGCGGAACCACGACGACCTGACCGAAGACGAGCGGAACGACCTCCGGCAACGCGCCGACACCCTGGCCGGGGAGCTGTTCCCGCCCGCGGCGCAGCCCGGGGGCCGGCGTGTCCGGATCAGGCTCCTCTTCGTCCCCCGAGCGATCGATCCGGAGGCGATGCCGCCGGTGGCGTCCTCGTCCCCGGACGGGTTCGAACGGCAGCTGCGGTCGCGACTGCAAGACACCGCGGCGCTGATCGCGGGGCTGCACGGCGCGCCCGTGCCGGAGCCGCCCCTGGTCGCCCCGGTGACCCCGGGCACCGGCGACCGCCCGCGGACGCGCACCCGTCAGGAGGACCTGGAAGCGGCGGGCATCGACGCGCCGGCCCTCGCTCCCGGTCTTGCCGGCCGCCGGGGCGCGGGACTGCCCCCCGAGTGGACGGTCGCCGAGGGCGGGTACGCGGCGCGCATGGTCGCGCGGCAGCACCTGACCGAGCTGGGGACCACCGGAACGGGGACGGTCACCGGGCGGTTCGCCGGTGTCGAACTCCAGGTGAGGCTGGTGAACGGGCAGATCACCGGTTTCGAGGGCACTCCGGGCCAGACCTTCGCGGACCAGCGCCGACGGCGCCCCGCCGGTCAGCCGCGGCCGACCCTCATGGCGCTGCACCCGGCCACGGGGCAGCAGCCCGTGGAGACCGGGGACGGAGAGCCGTACACGCCCGTCGACCAGTCGCAGTCGCAGTCGCAGTCGCAGTCGCAGCCGCCTGCCGCGCGTCCCGTCGCCGAGCCGGTTCGGACCGCCCCCGCCCCCGCGACCGTCCCTGCGGCCCGGCCGGCCACCGAGGCCGACCAGGCGCCGGCGGTCGACGTGCGGTCGGCGCTGCCCCCGGCGGCGTTCGGCGCGGTGCCGCCCACCCCGGTCGCACCGACCGGCGGCACCACCGACGGCGACCCGGCCCGCACCTCCGCCTCGGCGGCGGCGCCCGCCGTGCCGGTGGTTCCCGGCGGGCCGTCTCCGTGGCCCGCGCTGGGAGGCCTCCAGTTCGACGGGACCAGCCTCGTCGGCCGCCCCTCGTACGCGGCTTCGGTCGTCCGGGCCGAGGTGTCGCGGGACGCGCCGGTGCCCAGGATCCCCTGGGACACCGTCCGCGAACTGCTCAACCGTGCCTACCGTCAGAAGCGCGGTCAACTGCTGCCGATGCTGCGGGACTGGCTGGCCTCCGAGCATGTGGCGGAGGATCTGCTGGCCGAGGCGGACGCGTTGCTGGCGGCCGTGCCGCAGGAGCGGTTCGCCGACCTCCCGCACGAGGAGGACGCCCGTCTGCTGCTCCGGGCCGGGTACCTCCTCTACAACTCCTCGCTGAACCCGCCGGAGGACGCCACCGCGGAGGAGCTGGCTTCGGCCGACCTGGCCGCCGCCCTGGTCGACCTGCTGGCCCCGCTCCGCTCGCCCGCGCCGGACCTGGCCGCGATCGAGCAGGCTCTGGACGGTCTGCGGGACTCCGTGTCCGCCCTGCCGAACCCGACCGGGGCCACCGCGGAGGCGGTGCGGGACATCCTGGTCAGGATCACGGACACGCGGACGCGGATCACCGCGGCCACCCCGCTGCCCGAGGCCAACTCCCTGGTGAACGAGATGGTCGACCGGCTGATCGGTCAGGACGTTCGCCGTCTGCTGGGCGTGCCCACGGGCGAGGGTGACCGCGAGTTCCTGGCCGGCCAGATCTTCCACGCCGCCCATGTCGCCCGCGACGAGTGCTTCGAGGTGGGGACCGTGCGAAATGCCCTGCGCGGCCTGTAGGAAGGCCCGCACCGCGGACGGTGCGGGCCCGGTCGGGACGGGCGGGTGCCACGCGGGCGCCCGCCCCCGAGCGGGGCCGCCCGACGGTGGCCCGAGGGCCGGCGCCGTCAGCCGGCGGCGGCCGTCCGGAGGTCCTCCAGGAAGCCTGCGGCCGCGCGGGCGTTGGGCACCGGGAAGGTGAGCGGGAGGCCGGCCGAGTGCGTCCGGATCTCCAGCTCACCGAGGCCGGACGCCCGGGCCGAGTGCAGCTCCGTCCAGCGGTAGGCCTCCGTCGCGGCGAGCGGGTGCGGCGGCCGGTGCACCAGCCCGCCGGACGTCACCGTCAGCCGGCCCCGCCCGAACCGAACGCTCCCCTCGGTGCGCAGCGTCTCGTGCAGGGCGGCCCGGAGCCCGGGGGAGAGGCGCTCCTCCAGCTCCCGGAAGAGGGCGCCCAGCCCGCGCAGGTGTGCCAGCACCAGCGGCTCGTCGGCGCCCGCCGGCCATATTCGCCCGTGCTCGTGCGGCCCGCGCGGCCCGCCCGGGGCGTACTCGGTGGCCTCCATCGCGTGCCAGGGCAGCGGCTCCTCACCGCCCTCCGCCGAGACCAGCACGAGGCCGCCCCGGTGGACCCGCACCGAGCGCGGCCCGGGCGCGGGCCGGAGCCGCTCGTACCCGCTCACCGCCACCACTGCCGCGGCGGCCAGCACCGGCGCGGGCCACCACTCGCCGAGGACCAGGCAGACCGTCAGGGAGACGGCCACCCCGCAGGAGTGCAGCCACACCCTGGCCGGCCGGGACAGCTGCCGGAACCGCCGGTGCACCCGCACCACCGGGCCCAGCGGCCCGGGAGGACCGGCCGGGCCGGTCTGACCGGCGGACCGCACCCGCGTCGGAGACCACGTCACCGCCATGTCGGCCCCCCTTTCACTCGGCGGACTCCCCGATCGGAACCGCTCCTGTCGAATCCCCAGCATCGACTGCTCGCCGCCTGTGGCAACAGTGCCAATCGGCACCTTTTGGCCTGAATCGACCCCACCATCATCGCGCCCCGGCCGAGGCCCGCCGCCGCGGGGGTGGGTACGAAGCAGGCAGCCGCCTGCCGGGCCGGGCGCCGGCGCGACCGCCCCACCGAACTCCTTCCGCTCCACCGGCCCCGGCGAGGACCGCACACCCGGGATCGACCACGCCTCACGCCCGACGACAGTGCCGATCGGCAGAGCGGCCGGCCCTCACCCCGCGGCCGCCGCGCACCCGTTCTGCAGCCCGCGCAGCAGCGCCGTGCCCGCCGGATCCACCGACCGCCGCGTGTTGCCCAGCACCACCGCGCCCACCTGTTTCTCCGGGTCGAAGGCCACGAACGAACGGAAGCCGCCCGTCCCCCCGTTGTGCCAGATCTGGAGGTGCCCGCCCTGCTGGGCGTGCAGCCGGTGCCCGAGCCAGCCCAGGTGCGCCCAGGCGGAGGGGTTGACCCGGTGGCGGGTCTCCCGGGTGAGGGCGATCGCGGGTGACAGCGGCGCCCGGGGCTCCCGCTCGGCGGCCAGTTGGGCCCGCAGGAACGCCACCAGGTCGGCGGCGGTCGACCGCAGCCCGCCCATGCCGGGCAGGTCCCCGAACGTCCAGTGCGGGACCGGCCGGCCGCCCGCCGTGTGGCCGTGCGCCAGCCGTGCGGACCTCTCCCCGCCCGGCCGCACGCAGGTGTCCACCAGGCCCAGCGGCGCGCACACCTCGCGGGCCACCAGCTCCTCGTACCCGGTGCCGGACCGCTGTGCGAGGGCCAGGCCGAGCAGCCCGGCGCCGAGGTTGGAGTAGCGGAAGCCGTGCCCGGGCGCCGCCCGCAGCCGGGTCCGCGCGAGCCCGTCGAGCACCCGCTCGGCGGTGCAGTCCGCGTACGGGTCCGGCGGGTTGGGCGACAGCAGCGACTTCGCCGCCATCCCCCGCGGCAGCCGCGGGAGCCCCGAGGTGTGGGTGGCGAGGTGTCGCAGGGTGATCGGCTGCGGGCCCCTGGCCGGCACGGCGGCACGGGCGCCGGAGGCCCGGGTGAGCACGGCGGCGAGCGGTTCGTCCAGCCGGACGGTGCCGTCGAGCGCCAGCCGCGCGAGCACGAGCGAGGTGAACACCTTGGTGACGGAGCCCACGTCGAACAGCGTGTGCGGCCCCGGTGTCCCGCCGCCCGGGCCGGTCCGCCCGACGCCGCGGATCTCCGCGTCGCCGCCGGCCAGTCCGGCGACCACCGCCCCGACGTGCCGGCCCGCGAGCCGGTCGGCGGTCTGCTGCACGAGCCTGGCGAGTTCGTTCATGTCCGTGAGCCTAGGGCGTGTCTGACAATTCTCGCCGGGTGCGCGGCGAATTGTCAGACACGCCCTCGGCGCCCCCCAGAAGCCGGATCGTCCACCCGGAAAAGGATTTCGCCCCCCGCCGGTGCTCCTCCGGGTGTACGGCCCCCTCAGCCCTCCGGCGGTTCCAGCGCCGCCCGCAGCCGGGCCGCGACCTCCGCCGCCCCCGCCTCGTCCGGGTACCGCCGGCGCGGCCAGAAGAACCCGCGCAGCCCGTCCTTCGGGTTGCGCGGCACCACGTGGACGTGCAGGTGCGGCACCGACTGGCTGATCCGGTTGTTCGCGGCCACGAAGCTGCCCGCCGCGCCCAACCCGCGCTCGACGGCCGCCGCCACCCGCTGCACCCGCAGGAAGAACGGGCCGACCTCGGCCGGCGGCAGGTCGGCGAGCGTCGGGTGGTGGGCGCGCGGCACGACCAGCACGTGCCCGGGGAACAGCGGCCGGCGGTCCAGGAAGGCCACGGCCGCTTCGTCGTCCAGCACCCGGTGCGCCGGTTCCGCGCCCGACACCACCGCGCAGAAGACGCAGTCCATCCCTCCATTCAAGCGACCGGCCGTCGTCCCGGCACCTTCGCGACCCCCCTGCGGGCCCGGCTTCACCCGTCCGGCCGTCGCCCGGATACACGGCGGGCCGGGCACCGGGCGCACGGCCCGCCCGTCGGCCGCCGGGCCCCGCACCGGAGCCCCGTACCCGGGCCGACGCCGCCCGCCCGCCTCACTCGTACCGGTACAGCAGCGCCTCCCGCTCGTACTGCTCGATCATCTCGACGGTCAGCGACTCGTCCCGCAGGTGCGACAGCGTGATCTCCGCCGAGCTCGGCTGGGCGTCCTTCGCGAGCCAGTTCTCCGGCTTCCAGGCCGAGGCGCGCAGGAGGGACTTCGGGCAGTGCCCGTACACCTCCTCGACGGCGACGACGATCGCGCTGCGCGGCGGCTTGCCGACGGCGGTGAGCCGGCGCAGCAGCTCCGGGTCGGTGGAGACGCAGGCCCGCCCGTTGACCCGCAGGGTGGTGTCCCGGCCGGGGACGACGAAGAGCAGCCCGACCCGGCCGGTCTCCAGGATGTTGTGCAGGGTGTCCAGGCGCTTGTTGCCGGTGGCGTCCGGTATGGCCAGGGTGTGCTCGTCGAGCACCGAGGCCAGGCCGGCCGGTCCGCCGCGCGGGGAGACGTCGCAGCGCCCGGCGGCGTCCGCGCTGGCCACGAAGACCAGCGGGGAGCAGGCGATCAGGCGGCGGGCGACCTCGTGCAGGTGGTCGACCTGCTTGCGGCGCGCCTGGTCGCCGGGCTGCTCGTAGACCTCGCGCAGCTGGGCGGGGTCGCTGAGCGCGCCCGCGCGGAGGGCGTCGAACAGGCTGCCCGGCCGGGCCCGTCCGGTGGTTGACGGGACAACAGATTCCGGTGTGGTCGTCATACCGGGAATGTAGCCCAGGCCGCTCGGCGGGCCCGTGGCCCGCGCCCCTCCCGGCTCGCCGGGAAATCCTCGCTGCACCCCTCCCCACCAGCACTCTTCCGCTCATAATGGGGCCAGGGAGCAGTGCGGGGGCGCGGGCCAGCCAGAGCCGGAGGTGGTGGTCGTGATCGTCAGAATCTGGGCCGGACAGGTCCTGGCAGGTCGCGTCGAGGAGTTCTGCGCCCATCTGGTCGCCCAGGTGATCCCGCAGCTCGGGCGGACCGAGGGCTGCCTCGGCGGTGAGCTGCTGCGCTCGGTGTCCGAGGACGGGCACCGGGTGCTGGTGCTGAGCCGCTGGCGCGACGAGGAGGCCCTGCGCGGGTACGCGGGGCCGATGTGGCGGATCCGGCCGGTGTGGTCGGAGGGCGAGCTGAGGTACCTCGCCCACCCGCCGGAGGTCACCCACTTCACGTCGGTCAGCGCCCCGGCGGCCCGCTGAGGGGCGCGCGGCCCCGGGAACGCGCGGGTAGCACCCGGCCGCGCATTCCCCGCAAGGCCGTGAAACAGGCCACAGCCGGAGGCACTCCCTGGCCTTGCGCCGACCGTGGCACAATGACGGCATCAAGCAGTGACGTTCAGCGCACTCCGGGGTCGGTGAAAATCCGAACCGGCGGTTACAGTCCGCGACCCGTCCGCAGCCAGCGGGCGGTTGACCAGGTGAAATTCCTGGACCGACGGTTAAAGTCCGGATGGGAGGCGTGCGCGGGCGGACGAAGAGCAGTACCCGTGGGTCCCGTGGCAGGGCAGACGCCTCCCGGGCCCCGGTCAGGTGAACGACGGGAGCGGTGTCTCCCGTGCCGGGCGGGCGACCTCCCGGCGGCCCCGGCATCCCCGGCGACGGGTGTGCTCCCGGTCCGTGCACCGGTGCCCGTCCGTGTCATCTCCCATGCCGCCCCGGAGTCCGCGCCCCAAGCGCGAGGAGAACCCGGGTGTTCACCGGCATCATCGAAGAGCTCGGCGAGGTCGTGTCGATCGAGGAGATCGGCGACTCCTCGCGGATCCGCCTGCGCGGCCCGGTGGTCTGTACGGGTGCCCGGCACGGCGACTCCATCGCGGTCAACGGCGTGTGCCTGACCGTCGTCGACAGTACGGCGGAACTGGCCGCCGGCACCGGTGAGTTCAGTGCCGACGTGATGGCCGAGACGCTGCACCGCTCCAGCCTCGGCGAGCTGGTGCCCGGCTCCCGGGTCAACCTGGAACGCGCCATGGCGCTCGGTGCCCGGCTGGGCGGCCACCTCGTCCAGGGCCACGTCGACGCCACCGGGCGGCTGTTGGGCCGGGAGCCCGGCGAGCGCGACGCGGCGGGCGACCTGCGCTGGGAGGTGCTGCGGTTCTCGCTGCCCGACACCATCTCCCGCTACCTGGTGGAGAAGGGCTCGATCACGGTCGACGGCGTCAGCCTCACCGTGGTGGAGGCCGCCCGGGACAGCTTCACCGTCAGCCTCATCCCGGCCACCCTGGCGCTGACCACGCTCGGTGCCAAGGCCGTCGGGGAGAGCGTCAACCTGGAGGTGGACGTGCTCGCGAAGTACGTCGAGCGCCTCCTGGAGTCCCGCACCCTGCCGAACCTCCCGAACCTCCCGACCCCGGCCGACCCGTCCACCCCGACCGCCGTGCCGGTCGACGGCACCCCGGGGGAGTCCGCATGAGCTGGCTCAGCGGCGAGGCGTTCACCGTCCTCGGCGAACACGTGAAGTGGGCCGACATGATCGGCAACGTCCTCGGCCTCGGCGGCCTCGCCCTCGGCTGGCGCCGCTCGGTGTGGAGCTGGCCGGTCCAGCTGCTGTCCGGCGCGGTGCTGATCGCCGCCTACCTCGGCGGCCACGTCCCCGGCCTGATCGGCAAGCAGCTGATCGTCATCGCCACCGCCTCCTGGGGCTGGGCGCAGTGGCGGCGGGGCCGCCGGGACGGCGGCACGATCGCCGTGCGGTTCGCGCGTCTGCGCGAGCGGGCCGCGCTGGTCGCGGGCACCGCGGTCGGCACGGTCGGCCTGGCGCTGCTCTTCACGTCCTTCCCCAGCCTGTCCTGGAGCCCCTGGTCGGACGCCTACATCTTCGTCGGCACGCTCGCCGCGATGGTCGCCCAGGCCCGCGGCTGGGTGGAGTTCTGGTTCGCCTGGATCGCGGTGGACGCGGTCGGCGTGCCGTTCGCCTTCAACAGCGGCTACACCTTCTCCGGCCTCACCTACTCCGTCTACTTCGTCCTGGTGCTGCTCGGGCTGCGTTCCTGGTGGCTGAGCACCCGTGAGTCGCGCGCCAAGTCCGCCACCGTCCCGCAGGGAGCCACGGTATGACCGAGAACCAGACCCGCCTCGGCGCGAGCGAGGACCCGGAGCCCGTCCTCGACCCGGTCGAGCGGGCGATCGCCGACATCGCCCAGGGCCGTGCCGTGGTCGTCGTCGACGACGAGGACCGCGAGAACGAGGGCGACATCGTCTTCGCCGCGTCCGCCGCGACCCCCGAGCTGATGGCCTTCACCATCCGCTACAGCTCCGGCGTGATCTGCGCCCCGATGACCGGCGAGGAGCTCGACCGCCTCAAGCTCCCGCCGATGACCCAGGTCAACGAGGACCGCAAGGGCACCGCGTACACCGTCTCGGTGGACGCCCGGGAGGGGGTCGACACCGGCATCTCCGCCGCCGACCGCGCCCGCACCGTACGGCTGCTCTCCTCGCCCGGCACCGAGCCGGGCGACCTCACCCGCCCCGGGCACGTCTTCCCGCTGCGCGCCGTCGAGGGCGGCGTGCTGGTCCGCCCCGGCCACACCGAGGCCGCCGTCGACCTGGCCCGGCTCGCCGGGCTGCCGCCGGCCGGCGCGATCGCCGAGGTGGTCAACGACGACGGCACCATGGCCCGGCTGCCCGAGCTGCTGGCCTTCGCCCGCGAGCACGGCCTGGCGATCATCTCCATTGAGGACCTGATCGCCTACCGCCGCCGCACCGAGCTGCACGTCGACCGCGCGGCCGTCACCGCCCTGCCCACGGCGCACGGGGAGTTCACCGCCGTCGGCTACCGGGGCACCATCGACGGCGTCGAGCACCTCGCGCTGGTGGCCGGCGGCCTGGACGCGCAGGGCCGGCTGCCGGAGGGCGAGGACGTCCTGGTGCGGGTCCACTCCGAGTGCCTGACCGGTGACGTCTTCGGCTCGCTGCGCTGCGACTGCGGCCCGCAGCTGGAGGCCTCGCTGCGGAGGGTCGTCGAGGCCGGGCGCGGCGTGGTGCTGTACCTGCGCGGCCACGAGGGGCGCGGCATCGGCCTGGCCCACAAGCTGCGCGCGTACGAGCTCCAGGAGCGGGGACGGGACACCGTCGACGCCAACCTGGACCTCGGCCTGCCCGCCGACGCCCGCGACTACAGCATCGCGGCCCAGATGCTGGCGGACCTCGGCGTCCGCTCGCTCACCCTGCTCACCAACAACCCGCGCAAGCTGACCGCGCTCACCGAGTACGGGCTCAAGGTCAAGGGGCGCGAAGCGGTCGAGGTCGCGCCGAGTGAGCACAACCTGCGCTACCTGCGCACCAAGCGCGACCGGATGGGCCACGACCTGCCCGGTCTCGGCTCCTGAACCCCGTGCGCCCCACCCCGGGAACGCACCCCCGACACCAGCGGAGGAAGACGACATGAGCGGCCACGGAGCCCCCGAGCTGACCATCGACGGCGCCGCCGACCTCAGGGTCGCCGTCGTCGCCGCCCAGTGGCACGACACGGTGATGAACGGCCTGCTGGACGGCGCCGACCGCGCCCTCAAGGAGCTGGGCGTCGCCGAACCGACGGTGCTGCGGGTGCCCGGCACCTTCGAACTGCCGGTCGCCGCCAAGCGGCTCGCCGAGCGCGGCTACGACGCCGTGGTGGCCCTCGGCGTGGTGATCCGGGGCGGCACCCCGCACTTCGACTACGTCTGCCAGGCGGCCGCCGCCGGCCTGACCCAGGTCAGCGTGGACACCGGAGTCCCGGTCGGCTTCGGCGTCCTGACCTGCGACAACGAGGAGCAGGCGATCGACCGGGCGGGCCTGCCGGGCTCCGCCGAGGACAAGGGCCACGAGGCCGTCACCGCCGCCGTCGCCACCGCCGCGGTGCTGCGCGCCGCACTCTGACGGCGCCCGCCCGCCCCGGAGCGTGGCGGTCCACCGCACTGTCCACGCTCCGGGACCGTTTACCGTCCGTGCGCCCGCACGCCGTAAGGTGGCCCCATCATGGCTTCGAAGACATTCGAGGAGCTCTTCGCCGAGCTCCAGCAGAAGGCCGCCACCGGCGACCCCTCGTCCTCCCGTACCGCGCAGCTCGTCCAGCAGGGCGTCCATGCGATCGGCAAGAAGGTCGTCGAGGAGGCCGCCGAGGTCTGGATGGCCGCCGAGTTCCAGTCGGACGAGCAGACGGCGGAGGAGGTCTCCCAGCTCCTCTACCACCTCCAGGTGATGATGATCGCCCGGGGGCTGACCCTCGACGACGTCTACAAGTACCTCTAGACACCCCGCCGAGTACGTCCGGATCTGCCCGGCCGAGTACCGCCGGGCACCCCGCTCCACCGAGCACCCCGTCCTCCCAACAGGTAAGGAAGCAACCTCCCATGCTGCGCATCGCCGTCCCCAACAAGGGTTCGCTCTCGGGTCCCGCGGCGGAGATGCTCCATGAGGCCGGCTACCGCCAGCGGAAGGACCCCAAGGAGCTCGTCCTCGTCGACCCGAACAACGAGGTGGAGTTCTTCTTCCTCCGCCCGCGCGACATCGCGGTGTACGTCGGCTCCGGGCGCCTGGACGTCGGCATCACCGGCCGCGACCTGCTGCTGGACTCGCACTCCAACGCCGAGGAGGTGCTCGCCCTCGGCTTCGCCGGGTCGACCTTCCGCTTCGCGCGCCCCGAGGGCGTGCAGGTCGAGGACGTCAAGGGCCTGGAGGGCCTGCGGATCGCCACCTCGTACACCGGCCTGGTCGAGCAGCACCTGGCCGACCACGGTGTGAAGGCGACGGTCACCAAGCTGGACGGCGCGGTCGAGACCGCGGTGCAGCTGGGCGTCGCCGACGTGATCGCCGACGTGGTGGAGACCGGCACCAGCCTGCGCAACGCCGGCCTGGAGGTGTTCGGCGAGCCGATCCTGGTCTCCGACGCCGTGGTGATCCGGCCCAAGGGCGCCGGCGAGGACGCACGGGTGGAGCAGTTCCTGCGCCGCCTCCAGGGCGTCCTGGTGGCCCGCCGCTACGTGCTGATGGACTACGACATCCGGGCCGAGAAGGTCGGCGCGGCCGTCGCGCTCACCCCGGGCCTGGAGTCGCCGACCGTCTCGCCGCTGCACACCGAGGGATGGGTCGCGGTGCGGTCGATGGTGCTCCGCAAGGAGGCCCAGCAGATCATGGACGACCTCTGGGGCATCGGCGCCCGGGCGATCCTGGTCACCAACATCCACGCCTGCCGCCTCTGACCCGCCCGGCCGCCCGGAGGTTCGCCCGCCCGGGTGACCTGCCGCTCCGCGCGCGAGTAAAGAACGGTTCAATGGGGCGGGGACGACCGTGTCCCCGCCCCTCGTGCTGCCGCAACAGAGCCACCCCCGGAGACCCCACGTGTCCACGCCACCCGTCCAGTTCCCCGTCACCTGGGCGCCGCGCCGCACCCGCGCCGTGCTGCTGCCGGTCTGCGTGCTGCTGGTGGTGCTGTTCTCCACGATGGCCGTGCTGCTCCCGGAGAACTGGCAGCTCAACGACCGGATCATGATGACGGCCAGCGGCGTCCTGTTCGCCGGTGTCGGGCTGATGCTGGCCCGCCCCAAGGTGAGCGCCGACGAGCAGGGCGTGACGGTGGTCAACTTCGTCCGCCGCCGCCGGCTGGCCTGGGCCGAGATCGTCCGGGTCAACTTCCGCCAGGGCGATCCGTGGGCCACCCTCGACCTCGCCGACGGCACTTCGCTCGCCGCGGTCGGCATCCAGTCCGGCGTCGGCAGGGACCAGGCGATCGCGGACGCCCGCGCGCTGCGCGACCTCGTCGAGCAGCACGCCGCGGCCTGAGCCCGGACCGGCTCCCGCCTGCGGGTTCCCGGCCCCGGGGGGTCGACGGGACCACTCACCTCCGGCCGGGTATGGTCTACGCTGGTAAAAGCAGGGCAAAGTTCGCCCTGCCCGAAATCGAGTGCCCGTACCCCGACCTGAGGAGTGACACTCCCCCTCGATGGACGATCCGTCCGGTAGTACCTGCGCCGCCTCGCTTCCCGTCCCCGGAAGGCAGGCGGCACTGTGATCACCGCCTGGCTGCTGCTGCTCGCGGCCGTTCTCCTGATCCTCGCCAACGGCCTCTTCGTGGCCGCGGAGTTCGCCTTCGTGACCGTCGAGCGCGGTGAGGTGGAACGCTCCGCCGGGGCGGGCGACGCCAAGTCCCGCCGCGTCGCCGGGGCGTTGCGGCACCTCTCCTTCGAGCTCTCCGGCGCCCAGCTCGGCATCACCGTCACCTCGCTGGTGGTCGGCATGCTCGCCGAGCCGGCCCTGTCCACCCTGCTCTCGCCCGTGATGTCGGGCGTCGGCGTGCCCGACTCGGCCGCCCGCGGCGTCGCCGTGGTCGTCGGCATGGTGCTGGCCACCGTCGTCCAGATGGTGATCGGCGAGCTGGTGCCGAAGAACTGGGCGATCTCCCGCCCGCTCCAGGTGGCCCGCGCGGTGGCCGCCCCGCACATGGCCTTCTCCCTGGTCTGCCGCCCGCTGATCAGCTTCCTCAACGGCTCCGCCGACCGGACCGTCCGGGCCTTCGGCATCGAGCCGCAGGAGGAGCTCGGGCACGCCCGCACCCCGGACGAGCTGGTCTCGCTGGCCCGCCACTCGGCCAAGGCCGGGGCGATAGACGAGGAGTCGGCGACGCTGTTCGTCCGCACCCTGGCCCTGAGCGAGCTGACCGCCGAGTCCGTGATGACCCCGCGGGTCGACGTCGCCGCGCTCCAGCGCGACGCCACCGCCTCCGACGTCATCAACCTCACCCGGGCCACCGGCCTGTCCCGTTTCCCGGTCTACACCGACAGCCTGGACGAGGTCACCGGCATCGTCACGCTCAAGGACGCCCTGGCCGTCCCGGCCGACCGGCGCGGCCGGGTGCGGGTCGGCGAGCTGTCCTCGGCGCCGCTGCTGGTGCCCGAGACGCTGCCCGCCGAGCGGCTGCTCGACCGGCTGCGCCGCCTCCAGCCGATGGCCATCGTGGTCGACGAGTACGGCGGCACCGCCGGCGTCGTCACCGTCGAGGACATCGTCGAGGAGATCGTCGGCGAGGTGCAGGACGAGCACGACCCCGAGGACCACCCGGAACTGCTCCCGCTGCCCCCGGTGGACGGCCTGCCGGTCTGGGAGGCCGACGGCCGCACCCGGATCGACCAGCTGGAGCGGATCGGCCTGAACGCCCCGGACGGCCCGTACGAGACCCTGGCCGGGCTGGTCGCCGACCTGCTCGGCAAGCTCCCCGAGGTGGGCGAGCAGACCGGGCTGCCCG
Source organism: Kitasatospora sp. NPDC018619 (assembly GCF_044391605.1). NCBI lineage: Bacteria > Bacillati > Actinomycetota > Actinomycetes > Kitasatosporales > Streptomycetaceae > Kitasatospora > Kitasatospora sp. NPDC018619. The sequence goes on along the minus strand of NZ_JBISAI010000035.1, from coordinate 32,038 downwards.
GCTGGCGGTTCACCGTGACGGGTGTCGACCGCCACCGCACCACCGAGGTCAGGCTGGAGCGCACCAGCGCGCCCGCGCACTTCGACGAGGACCGGGAGGAAGGCCGATGACCGCCCTGCAACTGGCCGTCGCGCTGCTGCTCCTGCTCGGCAACGCCTTCTTCGTCGGCGCCGAGTTCGCCGTGGTGTCGGTGCGGCGCAGCCAGATCGAGCCGCTCGCCGAGGCCGGGCACAAGCGCGCCCGCACCGTGCTGCACGCGCTGTCCAACGTCTCCGCGATGCTGGCCGCCGCCCAGCTCGGCATCACCGTCTGCTCGCTGGGCCTCGGTGCCCTCGCCGAGCCCACCATCGCCTCCCTGCTGGAGGGCCCGTTCCACGCGGTCGGCGTCCCGTCCGGCCTGATGCACCCGCTCTCGTACGGCATCTCGCTCGCCGTCGTGGTCTTCCTGCACATGGTGATGGGCGAGATGGTGCCGAAGAACATGGCCATGGCCGGCCCGGAGCGGGCCGCGCTCTGGCTCGGCCCGCCGCTGGACCGGCTGGCCCGCTGGCTCGCCCCGGTGATCCGGGTGCTGAACGCCTTCGCCAACGGCGTCCTGCGGCTGTTCCGGGTGGAGGCCAAGGACGAGGTCGAGTCGGTGTTCACCACCGAGCAGCTGATGTACCTGCTGGCGGACTCCCGGGACGCCGGGCTGCTCGACGAGAGCCGCCAGGAGCGCCTGGAGGACGCCCTGGAGCTGGGCCGCCGCCCGGTCACCGAGGTGCTGCTCAAGCCCGAGCAGCTGGTCACCGTGGACACCAAGGCGACCGCCGCCGAGGTCGAGGCGCTCGCGCTGCGCACCGGCTTCTCGCGCTTCCCGGTCACCGACGGCGACCCGGCCGGCCACGGCTACCTCGGCTACGTCCACCTCAAGGACATCCTCGACGTGGAGGACGCCTCGGCGCCCGTCCCGGCCCGCCTGTGGCGGCCGATCACGGTGCTGCGCGGCAGCCTCCCGCTGGACGACGCGCTCGGCGCGATGCGCAGGGCGGCGTGCCACCTGGCCGCGGTGCTGGACCAGAACGGGCGCACGCTCGGCGTGGTCATGCTGGAGGACGTGCTGGAGGAGCTGGTCGGCGAGATGCACGACCCGGACCACCGCGCCGCCGCCTGAGCGCCCCGATGGGCCCGGCCGTCCTGACGGCCCGGATCCGCCCACGGCGGTTCTGCTGAGAGCAGCGGGCCGTTCCCATCCGACCGCCCCCGGGGGAGGGTGGTCGGCATGAGACTTCTGCTGCTGGGTGGAACCGGGTTCGTCGGACGGGTGGTCGCCGAGGAGGCGCTGGCCAGGGGCTGGGAGGTGACGGCCCTCAACCGCGGCACCCGGCCCGGGCCCCCGGGCGTCCGGGTGCTGCGGGGCGACCGCACGGCCGGGGGCGGCCTCGCGGCGCTGGCCACGGGGGAGTGGGACTCGGTGGTGGACACCTGGTCCTGGGCCCCGGCGGCGGTGCGCGACAGCGCCCGGCTGCTCGACGGCCGGGTCGGCCACTACGCCTACGTCTCCAGCGCCTCGGTGTACGCGTGGCCGAAGGCACCCGGCGCCGACGAGTCCGCCGAGGTCGTCGACGGCGATCCGGACGAGGCCGGCGAGGTCGGCTACGCCGAGACCAAGCGCGGCGCCGAGCTGGCCCTGGAGGCGGTGTTCGGCGGCAGCGCGCTCCTCGCCCGCGCCGGGCTGGTCCTCGGCCCGCACGAGAACATCGGCCGGCTGCCCTGGTGGCTGAACCGGATCGCCCGGGGCGGCCCGGTGCTCGCCCCGGGCCCGGAGGGCACGCCGCTGCAGTACATCGACGCCCGCGACCTCGCGAGCTGGATGCTGGACGCCACCGCCGCCCGGCTCTCCGGCGCGTACAACGTGGTCAGCCCGGTCGGCCACGCCACCACCGGGAGCCTGCTGCGGGCCTGCGTACGGGCCACCGGCTCGGACGCCGAGCTCCGCTGGACGGATCCGGAGCGGATCGCCGCGGCCGGGATCGCGTCGTGGACCGAGCTGCCGGTCTGGGCCGCGCCCGGCGAACTGTACGACTACCTGCACACCGCCTCGGTCGCCCGCGCGGTGGCCGACGGGCTGCGCTGCCGCCCGGTCGAGGAGACGGTGGCGGACACCTGGGCCTGGCTGCGGGGGATCGGCGGCCGGGCCCCGCGGCGCGAGGACCGGCCGGCCCCGGGGCTCGACCCCGAGCGCGAGGCCGAGGTGCTGCGGGGCTGAGGCGCTGCGGGGCGGGCGGCCGCGGCGGCTCAGCCGCGGCCGTCGATCAGCTCCCCGTACGCCTGGACCAGGTCCGGCAGCCGCAGGGTGGCCAGGTCCTCCCGGCCCGGCGGCTCGCGCAGCAGCGACAGCCGCAGGTCCCGGTAGGCGCAGGACTTCTCGTACAGGGTGCGGATGAACCGGCCGTTGCCCAGCTCGTCGATCCAGCCCTCGCGGACGACGTGGGTGCAGATGCTCGCCAGCTCCTCGGCGGCGTCCTCGTCCCAGCCGTCGCCGTCCCGGCCGGCCAGCGCGGCGCCGATCGCGGTCAGCTCGCCGGGGCGGTAGCTGGGGAAGTCGACCCGGGTGGTGAAGCGGGAGTTGAGGCCGGGGTTGGTGGCGAGCAGCCGGTTCATCCCCTCGGGGTAGCCGGCCAGGATCACCACCAGGCGGTCCCGGTTGTCCTCGGCGCGCTTGAGCAGCACCTGGAGCGCCTCGTCGCCGTACGCGTCGCCCTTGGTGTAGCCGGAGTTGGAGAGGCTGTACGCCTCGTCGATGAACAGCACGCCGTCCAGCGCGGAGTCGATCAGCTCGTTCGCCTTCACGGCGGTCTGGCCGAGGAACTCGCCGACCAGGTCCGCCCGTTGGGCCTCCACCAGGTGGTCGCCGGAGAGCAGGCCGAGGGCGTGGAAGACCCGGCCGAGGATCCGGGCCACGGTGGTCTTGCCGGTGCCCGAGGGGCCGGAGAAGACGAAGTGGCGCTTCGGCGGCTGGACGGGCAGGCCCTGCTCGGCCCGCAGCCGCGACATTCTCAACTGGGCGGACAGCGCCCGCACCTGGCGCTTGACCGGCTCCAGGCCGACCATCAGCGAGAGCTCGGCCAGGGCCGCGTCCAGCTCCCGCTCGTCGCCGTCGCAGCGGGGCCCCGGCGCGGTGGCCGCCCGGGGCTTCGCCCGGCCGGCGGCGGCCGGCGGGGGTACGGCGGGGCCGGTCGGCGCGCCGGAGCCGGAGCGCTCCCCGGCGGCCTGCGGCGCGCCGTCCAGCAGCGCGCCGCCGACCGGGGGGCCGTCCGCCAGCCCGGCGTCCACCAGGTCGGCGTCCACCAGGTCGGCGTCCACGAGCCCGGCGTCCGCCGGGGCCCCGCCGGTCGAGGGCAGCCCGCCGTCCGCGCCGGTCCCCACCGCACTGTTGGCCATTCCGTCACCGGAGACGGTCGCGCCGCTCGGCCCGCCCGCGTCGCCGAACTCCCCGCCGTACCCGGGCAGTCCGGCGAACCCGGCCTCGTCCGGGTAGCCCGGGTCCAGGCCGGGCCCGCCCGGTGCGGCGGGATCGGCCGCCCCGGGGCGCCCGCCGGCCGACAGCCCGTCCGGGAGGCCGTCGGTGAGCCCGTCCGCGAGGCCGTCCTCGGCCGAGATCGCCGCCAGCCGCGCCGCGGTGTCCATGAAGGCCGGGTCCGCCCGGTGCACCGCCCGGTAGAGCGGCAGCGCCGCGGCACTGCGCCCGGCCCCCTCGTAGGCCCGGGCCAGCCAGTACCGCAGCTCCTTGCGCTGCGGCTGCTCGGAGCGGCAGCGGGCCAGCGCGGCGGCCAGCGGGGCCTGGGCCTGGGCGCACATGTCGAGGCGCACCCGGGCCATGCCGGCGAACAGGCCGGCCTCGATGCCGAGCAGCGGGTCGTCCAGCAGCCGGTCGGTGTCCCGGATCAGCTGCTCCCAGTCCTTGAGCAGGTAGGACCGGCAGGCGTACAGGAAGCGGGCGGACGGGTCCTCGCCGGGGGCCGGGCACTGCTCCAACGCCCGGTCCAGCTCGGCCAGGTGGCGGCCGTCCAGCCAGTGCGAGGCGTGCGCCAGTGCGAGGTCGCGGGCGTCCTCCAGCACCGGCTGCACCCACCAGCCCAGCCAGTACCAGGAACTGAGCGGGCGTCGGTGCAGCCGCCGCTGCTCGCCGAACCGCTTCTGGTGGCGGTACATGGCCAGCAGTGCGGCCGAGGTGTCGCTGCGCAGCGCGTGCAGTCCGAGCCAGGCGTCGGCCATGCCCGGGTCCAGCCGGACGGCGGCCCGGAACTCCTCCTCGGCGCGGGTGTACGCACCGGCCGTGTAGGCGTCCATGGCACGCTGCCAGGCGCGGTCGGCGAGCCGGTCCGGCCCGCCCGCCGTGCTGTCGGAACTGTCCACCGTCGTCACTCACGCCCCCCGCGGTGCGGCCCGGGGCTCGGCCGGCGAGTAGCCGGCGCCCAGCCTGGCCGGTGGTCGTCGACCCCCTGCGGCGCATGTGCGCCTGCCAGGAATCGTACCGGCGCGGGGCTGATCCGGAAGGGTGCCGTACAGGGTCAAATGTCACTGCGCGAGCGGCCGTTGAGCGGCCGGGCGGGGAAACGGACGCCGGAGGAGCGAGTTTCGGAAACGGACCGGACGGCGTCCCCGGCTCACGGGGGAACAAGCCGGGGGCGCCGGGTCCGATGCGGCCGGAAGGAGTGGTTCCGGCGGCTGAGGAGAACCTAGGTCCTGGCGATGTCGCAGGTCAAGGCGGTGGTTGAAGATTCACCGACGGTGGTCGGGAGGATCCGGCCGGTCACTCCGTCGACCCGCGTCGCGGCGTGGGGGCGGCTCGGATCGGCGGCGAAATGCGCCGATTCGGCCCGGGCCCAGCCCTCCCAGAACTCGGCCAGTTCCGGCCCGTCCCGCTCCTGTCCGCGCCGCCGGGCCGAGACGGCGTCCAGCTCCATCCAGACCACCCGGGCCAGCCACGGCCGCACCGCCCGCCGCCCGGCGCCGACCCCCTCCACCAGCACCACCGGCGCGCTCGGCACCCGGGCGGTGCCCGCGAAGCGGCGCAGCGTCCAGTCGTACACCCGGTACTCGGCATCCCGCCCGGCCGCCAGCGGCTCCAGCACCTGCTCGCGCAGCCGTTCCGTCCACCCGAAGGGCTCCCGGTGGGTGGCCAGGTCGTCGAGGTGGACCACCGGGGCGCCGCCGAGCGCCGCCGCCAGCCGCCCGGCGAAGGTGGTCTTGCCGGAGCCGGCGTGCCCGTCCACCGCGACCAGCCGCACCGGCCCGCAGGAGGGTGCCAGGGTGCGCAACTCCGCGGCGAGCGCGGTCAGCCGGCCGTCCGCGGCGGGCCGGGAACGGGGCGGAGAAGGTTCGGATGCAGCCACAACGTCAACCCTACGGTGCCGTAGCCCGCCACTGCGTCCAGTTCATCTGTGCAGGTCGTGACGGCAGCGCGGGATTGGGGCATACTCGCCTTCGCCACGACTGTGAACGGCCGTTCACCGCAACCCGGTGCCGGTCGGTCCGACCAGCCGCACCACGCCGGACCGCCCGACACCTCGGCCCGGCGTCCGATCGAGGAGGCGACCGCCGCCATGACCCCCTCCCCCGCGAAAGCCGTGGAGCGCCAGCTGCCCAGCGAGGAGGCCCGCGAGCTGCTGAGCCTCACCAGGGACCTGGTCCAGCGCGAGCTCCGGCCGCGCGCGGCGGAGGACGAGGCCGCCGGCCGCTTCCCGCGGGAGGTCTTCCGCACCCTCGGCGAGGCCGGCCTGCTCTCCCTCCCGTACGACGAGGAGTACGGCGGCGGCGCACAGCCCTACGAGGTGTACCTCCAGGTGCTGGAGGAGCTCGCGGCCGGCTGGCTGGCGGTCGGCCTCGGTGTCAGCGTGCACACCCTGTCCTGCCACGCCCTGGCCACCTTCGGCACCGACGAGCAGCGCGGCACGTGGCTGCCCGCGATGCTCTCCGGCGAGCAGCTCGGCGCCTACTGCCTCTCCGAGCCGCAGTCCGGCTCCGACGCGGCCGCGCTGCGCACCCGCGCCGACCTCGACGGCGAGGCGTACGTGGTGAACGGCACCAAGGCCTGGATCACCCACGGCGGCCAGGCCGACTTCTACAGCGCCCTGGTGCGCACCGGCGTCGACGGCCCCAAGGGCATCAGCTGCCTGCTGGTACCCGGCACCCAGCAGGGCCTGTCCGCCGCCCCGCCGGAGCACAAGATGGGCATGTGGTCCTCGCCGACCGCGCAGCTGCACTTCGACGGCGCCCGGGTGCCCCGCGAGCGGTTGATCGGCGAGGAGGGGCAGGGGTTCCAGATCGCGCTCGCCGCGCTGGACTCCGGCCGCCTCGGCATCGCCGCCTGCGCCGTCGGCGTCGCCCAGGCCGCGCTCGACCTCGCGGTCGACTACGCCCGCACCCGGCGCCAGTTCGGCCGCCCGATCGCCGACTTCCAGGGCCTGTCCTTCATGCTCGCCGACATGGCCACCCAGATCGAGGCCGGCCGCTCGCTCTACCTGGCGGCGGCCCGGCTGCGGGACGCCGGCCGGCCGTTCTCCAAGGAGGCGGCGATGGCCAAGCTGTTCTGCACCGACACGGTGATGCGGGTGACCACCGACGCCGTCCAGGTGCTCGGCGGCTACGGCTACACCCAGGACTTCCCGGCCGAGCGCTACATGCGCGAGGCCAAGGTGCTGCAGATCGTCGAGGGCACCAACCAGATCCAGCGCCTGGTGATCGGCCGCCACCTCACGAAGGCCTGACGACCGGCCCCGCCCGGGCAGGGTCCGCCGGACGGACCCGGCCCCCCACACGGCCTCCGGCCGTCACTCCAGGGTGCGGAGTGACGGCCGGAGGCGTTCCGTTCGGTCCGTCAACTGGCCTTGGCGGTACGGGAGGTGAGCCCCGAGCGGCGGCGCAGCTGCTCCGGGATGGCGGACCGCAGCCGGGCGACGGCCGGCACGGCGGGCACGACCGGCTCGGCCGGGGCGACGGCGGCCAGCCGCACCGGGCGGTGCGCGACGGCGTGTGAGAACGGCTGGGTGCGCCAGTCCAGCCCGGTGGGAAGCTTGAACAGCGCGTCGATCCCGGCCGGCTCGGCGTGCTCCGGGGCCTCGACCTCGGCCAGGTCCTCCGTCGGCGTGCCCGAGCCCGGGCAGATCGCGGGGGAGAAGGGGTTCCAGGCGGTCGGCAGCAGTGCGTGCTGCGGCAGCCGCTCCTCGTCCGCCACCAGGGCGATCGGGCGGCGGCACTCGGGGCAGTCGACCCGGAAGGCGTCCCAGTTCTCCGCCTCGCCGGGGTCGGCGCCCGGCAGGCCTTCGACCGCGAGGTCCTCGCGGCCGGTCGTATCGTCGGTCTCGTCGGCGCCCAGCACGCGCTGGTCAGTAGCAGGCATGAGGATCCCCCTAGGATCGGGCCCGGCGTGGTCGTCCAGGGCCACAACCAGCACTTCCCTGTGATCCGGACTCATAACCCTGCGGTCCCGCGCACCGTGATGCACCGGGTGTGTCCTTGGCCACACCGGATGCCACATTCATCCGGCATGTGCCCGCCCGACACCTGGGATCCCTCGCCGTGCCACCGCGTGCGCCCCCCGTGCTCCCGACCGGGTAGGTTTGCGCACTGTGGAGGATCTCGACCAACGCATCGTCCAGCTGCTCCTCGAGGACGGGCGGATGAGCTACACGGACCTGGGCAAGGCCACCGGCCTGTCCACCTCGGCGGTGCACCAGCGGGTGCGCCGCCTCGAACAGCGCGGGGTGATCCGCGGCTACACCGCGATCATCGACCCCGACGCGGTCGACCTGGCGCTGACCGCCTTCATCTCGGTCAAACCCTTCGACCCGAGCGCCCCGGACGACACCCCCGAGCGGCTGGCCGGCCTGCCCGAGATCGAGGCCTGCCACAGCGTCGCGGGCGACGAGAACTACATCCTCAAGGTCCGCGTCGGCGCGCCCGGCGACCTGGAGGACCTGCTGGCCCGCATCCGCAGCGCCGCCGGCGTCTCCACCCGCACCACCGTCGTCCTGTCCACCCCCTACGAGGCACGACCCCCGAAGCTCTGACCGGTGCCGGGCGGGGTGCAGACTTGGTCGCATGACCGAAAGCACCCTCCCTCCTGGCCCGTCCGCGGGCAGGAGGGGCCCACGAACCGTCCTGCTGCGCGGCGGCGCCGTCTACAGCCCCGCCGACCCCTTCGCCACCGCGATGCTCGTGGAGGGCGGGCACGTTGCCTGGGTCGGCAGCGACGGCGCCGCCGAGGCCTACGCCGCGACCGCCGACGAGGTCGTCGAGCTGGACGGCGCCCTGGTCACCCCCGCCTTCGTGGACGCCCACGTGCACGCCACCGCCACCGGCCTGGCGCTCACCGGCCTCGACCTCACCGGCTGCCCCTCACTGGCCGCGGCGCTGGCCGCCGTCACCGCCTTCGCACAGGCCCGGACCGAGCCCGGCGGGGTGCTGATCGGCCACGGCTGGGACGAGACCGGCTGGCCCGAGGGCCGCCCGCCGACGCTCGCCGAGCTGGACGCCGCCGCCGGCGGCGCCGCGCTCTACCTCTCCCGCACCGACGTGCACTCCGCGCTCGCCACCACCGCGCTGCGCGAGCTCACCGAGGGCCTGGCCGACAGGCCCGGCTTCGACCCGCAGGGCCCGCTCACCAGGGACGCCCACCACGCCGTGCGGCGGACCGCGCTGGCCCGGCTCACCCCCGAGCAGCGCCGCCGCGCCCAGCGCGCCACCCTGGCCCGGGCCGCCGAGCTCGGCATCGGCGCCCTGCACGAGTGCGCCGGCCCGGAGATCTCCTCGGAGGCCGACCTGGCCGCCCTGCTGGCCCTGGCCGCCGACGGCGAGGGCCCGGAAGTCTTCGGCTACTGGGGCGAGTTGGGCGGGATCGAGACCGCCCGCCGGCTGGCGGCGACGGGCGTCGGCGGCGACCTCTTCGTGGACGGCGCGCTCGGCTCGCGCACCGCCTGCCTGCACGCCCCGTACGCCGACGCCGCGCACACCGGCACCGCCTACCTGAGCGCCGAGCAGGTCGCCGACCACGTCGCCGCCTGCACCGAGGCCGGGCTCCAGGCCGGCTTCCACGCCATCGGCGACGCGGCCGTCAGCGCCGTGGTCGAGGGCGTCCGGGCGGCCGGCGCCCGGGTCGGCGCCGACCGGGTCAAGGCCCTGCGCCACCGCGTCGAGCACGCCGAGGCCCTCGACGACAAGGCCATCGCCGCCTTCGCCGAGCTCGGGCTGACCGCCTCCGTCCAGCCCGCCTTCGACGCCGCCTGGGGCGGCCCCGAGGGCATGTACGTCCAGCGCCTGGGCGCCGAGCGGGCCGCCGGGCTCAACCCGTACGCCGCGCTGCTGCGGGCCGGCGTCCCGCTGGCCTTCGGCTCCGACGCGCCCGTCACCCCGCTCGACCCCTGGGGGACCGTCCGCGCGGCGGCCTTCCACCGGACCCTGGAGCACCGGATCTCGGTGCGGGCCGCCTTCACCGCCCACACCCGGGGCGGCTGGCGCGCCGTCGGCCGGGACCAGGACGGCGTGCTCGTCCCCGGCGCGGTCGCCAGCTTCGCGATCTGGGCGGCGGGCGACCTGGTCGTCCAGGCCCCGGACTCCCGGGTGGCCGGCTGGTCCACCGACCCGCGCTCCGGCACCCCCGGCCTGCCCGACCTCACCCCCGGCCACCCGCTGCCGACCTGCCTGCGCACCGTGGTCCGCGGCCGTACGGTGTACCAGCGGTAAACCCCGTGCGACGGCCGGCGGGCCGGCCCTAGATTGATCACCATGGCCGACCTGGTACCCGCCGACTTCACCGTCCCGCGCGAGCTGCTCGCCCCGGAGTTCCGCCTGGAACCCCTGGGCGAGCAGCACAACGCCTCCGACCACGCCGCCTGGACGGGCTCCGTCGCCCACATCCGCGCCACCCCCGGCTGGGCCGGCCGCGGCTGGCCGCCCGCCGACGGGATGCCCCTGGAGCGGAACCTCGACGACCTGCGCCGGCACGCCGCCGACTTCCAGGCCCGCACCGGCTTCACCTACACCGTCCTGGAACCGGACGGCGACGAGGTCATCGGCTGCGTCTACATCCACCCGGACCGCGAGGACCCGTCGGTGGTCTCGGTCAGCTCCTGGGTCCGGGCCGACCGCGCCCACCTGGACGCCCCGCTGTACCGCGCCGTCTCCGCGTGGCTCACCGGGCACTGGCCGCTGCGGGAGTTCCGCTACGCCCCGCGGTGATCCCGCCCGGGCGGGCTCAACCACCCTGACCTCACGGGCCGCCGACGTTCCGGGGTACCTTCTTCGCACAGCGTCCGAACAGCAAGCCCCAGGAAGATGGTGCGCCGGTGGCCACTCCCGTCACCCAGGAACGGTCCGAGGCCTCACCCGGGCCGCAGGACCGGGCGCCCCGTCCGAGCCGCGCGGCCCGCGCGCTCGCCAAGGTCCGCGCCGGGCTCCCGCGCACCGGCCTCGCCGCCCTGGCCGGCCTGCTGCTGGCGTTCGCCTTCCCGCCGTACGACCTGTGGCCGCTGTCGCTGCTCGGTGTCGCCGCGCTGTCGCTGCTCACCCGCGGCCGCACCTTCCGCCAGGGCCTGTGGACCGGCTTCGCCTTCGGCCTGCCGTTCTTCCTGATGCTGCTCAGCTGGCTGCGGGTGGTCGGCTGGGACGCCACGGTCGGCCTGTCGGTCGTGGAGGCGCTGTTCCTGGCCCTGCTCGGCGGCGCCCTGGCCGTCACCTCCCGGCTGCCCGGGTGGCCGCTCTGGGCGGCCTGCCTGTGGATCACCCAGGAGTGGGCCCGCGACCGGCTGCCGCTGGGCGGCTTCCCCTGGGGCCGGCTCGCCTTCGCCAACACCGCGACCCCGTACACCCCGCTGGCCGCGCTCGGCGGCGCGCCGCTGGTGACCTTCGCGGTCGCGCTGTCCGGCGCGCTGCTGGCCGGCGCCGTGCTGCGGCTGCGCGGGCCCGCGAGGGCGCCGAGGGCGGCCGCCCTGGCGGCGCTCGGCGCGGTGGCCGCGCTGCTGGCCGGCTACCTCGTCCCGGTGCCCACGGCCGCCGCCGACACCGTCAGGGTCGCCATCGTCCAGGGCAACGTGCCCAACCCGGGCATGGACTTCCTGGGCCGCCCGATGATGGTCCTCAACAACCACGCCTCGGCCACCGAGCGGCTCGCCGCCGACGTCCGGGCCGGCCGGGTGGAGCGCCCCGACCTCGTGATCTGGCCGGAGAACTCCTCCGACCTCGACCCCTTCAGCGATCCGCTGGCCCGCCTGCGGATCGACGAGGCCGTCCGGGCGATCGGCGTGCCCACCCTGGTCGGCACCCTGGTGGACGGCCCGGACGCCCAGCACGTCCAGAACGAGGGCATCGTCTGGGACCCGGTTACCGGGCCCGGCGCCTCCTACACCAAGCAGCACCCCGTCCCGTTCGGCGAGTACGTGCCCTTCCGGGCCCAGCTGATGAAGGTGATCACCCGCCTCCAGCGGGTCGCCCGGGACTTCTACCCCGGCGACCACAACGGCGTGATGCAGCTCGGCCCGGCCCGGATCGGCGACGTGATCTGCTTCGAGGTCGCCTACGACGAGATCGTCCGCGACACCGTGGACAGCGGCGCCCGGGTGCTGGTCGTCCAGACCAACAACGCGACGTACGCCAGGACCGGCCAGCCCGAGCAGCAGCTGGCGATGAGCCGGCTGCGGGCCGTCGAGCACGGCCGGGCGGTGCTGATCGCCGCCACCAGCGGCATCAGCGCGGTGATCGGCCCGGACGGCAGTGTCCGGCAGCGCACCGAGGAGCTGACGGCGGCCGAGCTGTCCGCCACCGTCCCGCTGCGCGACGGCACCACCGTGGCCGACCGGGTCGGCGCGGCCCCGGAGTGGACGCTGGCCGTCGGCGGCCTGCTGGCCTGCGGCGCGGCGGTGCTGATCGGCCGCCGCGGGAGGGGGGCCGCCGGAACACCCGCCGGAAGGGAATCGTTGGACCAGGTGGTGCCGTAGCCGGCCCGGACCTCCCGAGCGGCGCGCAGAGCACCGCTTGGAGTGGATTCGTACCGTGACCCAGCAAGCTACCCCCACCCGTCCGGCCCCGCGCAGCAGGCTCCGCCGGGTGCTGCCGCTGCTGATCACCGCCTGGCTGGTGCTGGAGATCTGGCTGCTGGTCCAGGTCGGCTCGTGGCTGGGCGGCTTCACCGTCGTGCTGCTGCTGCTCGCGGGCGCCCTGATCGGCGGCTCGCTGATCAAGCGCGCCGGGCTGAAGGCGCTGTCGGCGGCGATCGACCAGAGCCGGAACCCGCAGTCCCAGCAGCCGCAGACTGGCACCAGCATGACCGTGCTGGCCGGGCTGCTGCTGATCGTCCCCGGCTTCCTGTCGGACCTGCTGGCCCTGACGCTGCTGCTGCCGCCCACCCGGGCGCTGTGGCGGGCGGTGGGGCGCCGGGCCGCGGACAAGGCGCTGCGCAGCGCCTCCGCCGTGGGCACCGACCCGTTCGCGGACGCGGTGCGCCTCCAAGAGCAGCTGCGCATCCACCGCCCGGACGGCAAGGTGATCCAGGGCGAGGTCGTGGACCCGGAGCCCGGCCCGCGCGGTCCGCAGGGCCCGGACACCGGCTACCGGCCGCCGATCGCCGGCTGACCGGCACCGTCCCCCCGGACGCTCCCGGGTGCGCGGCCGTGCCGCCCCCGGGCCTCCGGCTGCCCGGACGGGCGGGCGGGCGGGCGGCGGACGGCGAGAACGGCGGCGGCCGGGGCGGGACGCGCAGGCCGCGCGGCAGGCGGCGCCGCACCGGCAACGCGAAAGGGACCCTGGTGACCAGGGTCCCTTTTCGCGTCCTCCCGCCCGCGGCGGGAGCGAGGTGTGTCAGGCGCTCTTGCGGGTGTCCCGCGGGTGCACCGCGAGGTTCATCCCACCGGAGCGGAGCACGGCCAGCCGCTCGGCCAGCACCTCCTCCAGCTCCTCGCGCGTACGGCGCTCCATCAGCATGTCCCAATGGGTGCGCGTCGGCTTGATCTTCTTCTCCTCCGGCTCGTCGCCGTCGAGAAGCGCCGCCTCCTGGCCACAGAAGCGGCATTCCCAGGTCGCGGGGATCTCCGCCTCGACCGAGAAAGGAACCTCGAAACGGTGTCCGTTCTGACATGCGTACTCGACGGTCTGGCGGGGAGCCAGATCGATACCACGGTCGGTCTCGTAGCTAGTGGCCCCGAGTCGCGTGCCGCGGAGAGCTCGCTCGCTCATGAATCGTGCCTCCCGGGCTTATGGCCCACAGGACTAGTGGTCGCTGTTCTTCGTCGTTCGGTCAACGCTCGGCTTCCGACGAAGATTCCCGTCCCGGGACATGCGTCGTCTGTAGTGCCGCCCCTGTTTGTACCCACCAGCGCCCGATTTGTCACATCTGACTGGTGATATCGCCCCAGGTGTCACCTATTTCACATCCGGTGATGGTGCGGACTTTCCGTGACGAGCGTACCGGGACGGGATCCGGTGGCGGGCGGCGCCCCCGGCGGACGCCGCCGGCGCCGGGCCCGGCCGGCGCTCAGGAGATCGGGCGTGAACGGACCATCGGCTCGCCCTTGACCAGGTCGACCGGACGGGCCGGCGCGGCAGGATCGGCCGCGGGGACCGCCGGCGGTCGCTCCGGGCGGGGCGGTACGGCGGCGGGCGGCTCGGTGCGGCCGTCCCGGTGCGGCAGCAGGGCGATCACCGCGTCCCGCAGCGCGGCCGGGGCCTCCTCGTCCAGCGGGTCGACGGTGGCGGGCACCTGGAGCCGCACCGGGGCGCCGCTGCCGATCCGGGCGTAGCCGCGGCCGACCGGCGCGTGCGAGGCCGGGGCGATGTCCAGCGGGGCGCCGAGCGCCTCGCGCCCCGCGTCGGGGCCGGCCGGGCCGAGCACCACGCGGGCCCGGGTGGTGGCGCGCACGGTGGGGGTGAGCCGGTCCCGGGCGTCGAGGTCGTCGGCGACGACCACGGTGACCCGGGCGGCCCGGCCGTGCCGCAGCGGGAGCTCCAGCAGGTCCTGCGGGTCGGGGCGGCCCTCGGCCTGGGCGAGCTCGCTCAGCTCGGTCGGGTGGTCCAGCAGCAGCCACAGCGGCCGGGTGACGTCCTCGGGCGGGGCGCTGCCGGCGTGCCGGGCGGCGTTCAGCGCGGCGAGCCGCCGCTCGGTCTCGCCGACGGCCCAGTCCAGGGCGGCCAGCGCGCCGTGCAGGCTGGTCTCCACGGTGTGCACGCCGGGCCGGTTCACCAGGCAGGCGTGCTCGCCGGTGCCCGCGCCGTCGACCACCACCAGGTCCGCGTACGGGAGGGCCTGGAGGGCGACCGAGCGCAGCAGGCTGGAGGTGCCGTAGCCGGTGACGCCGAGCACCAGCAGGTGGGGCTCGGAGGAGCGCGGGCCGGTGCGCCAGACCACCGGCGGCTGCTGGACGGTCGTACCGCCCCGGGAGACCGGGATGGTGCGGGCGGTGCCGTCCTCGTCGGTGAAGCCGAGCACGATCTCGCCGGGGGCGGCCACGAAGCGCTGGGCGGTGATGTCGGCGGGCAGCGGGGCGAGCGCGGTGACCCGCAGCCGGTTGGACTCCTCCTCCCAGTCGAAGCGGTACTCGCGGGCCCGGCCGGCCTTGCCCTGGACCACCTGCTCGATCCGGGCCCGGGCGGCCGGCTCGGTGTCGGTGAAGTAGGCGGGGTAGGTCATCTCCAGCCGGGTGAGCCGGCCCTCGGCGTCGAACTCCCAGGCGCTGAAGGCGCTGCGGTAGCTGCCCTCGAAGCGGTACAGCGGGTTGGCGTCCTCGGGGCCGCACAGGTACGGGGTGAGGGCCGAGTAGAGGGCGGAGAGCTTGACGTCGGCGACGTCGGGGGCGGGCGGCGCGGGCGCGGCCCTGGGCGCCCGGCCGGCCCAGGCGGCGCTGGCCATCAGGGCGATCAGGGCGAACAGCAGGCCGTGCGGCAGCAGGTAGACGCCGATCGCCAGGGCGGCGGTCAGGAACAGCGTGGGGCCGCGGCGCTCCTTCGGGGTCTCCTGCCAGCGGGACCTGGCCCACTCGGCGTGGTGGCGCAGCCCGCGGCCGATGACGGAGAGCGGGGCGAACATGTCGGAGGCGTGGTCCCCGGCGGTCCGGGCGATCGCGCGGCCCTTGCTGAGGTGGCGGTGGAGCGGCATTCCTTGACTCCCCGGGCGGTGGGACGGGTGGGGTGGGGGCGCGGTGGGGAACGACGGGGCCCGGGGCGGTGGGATCCGCGCCCGGGCCGGTCGGGGAGGGTGGGGCGGTCAGAACCTGATGCCGCTGAGCAGGCTGGCGAGGCTCGCGCCGCCCGCGGTGATGCTGGGCGCGATCGAGGATCCGGCGATGTAGAAGCCCAGGAGGGCGCAGACGATGGCGTGGGAGACCTTCAGTCCGTCGCGGCGGAAGAAGAGAAAGGCGATGGTGCCGAACAGGACGATGCCGGAAATCGAGAGGATCACGTTCCGCTCCTCAGGAAGGGGGGACAAGCGGGGGTGCTACGGAAAGTTCACTAATCGTGACAAAAAGTAATAGATGATGGAACGGTGCAAATGGGTGGTTCTGCCGTCCGATGCCGTTCCGGTGGCCGGGAATCGGTCGGGAGGCGGTCGGGCAGCCGGCCGGGGTGGGGCCGGGGCTCGGGGGATTCGGTGCCCCAGGCATTCCCGGGCGGCGGCCGGGAAGCTTCCGGGGGGTCCGGGAAGTTCGCTCGAATGGCTGCGCGACGCGCGTGGCCGGGCGTCGTGGCGGACACGGGCCGTCATCCGGTTCCGGGCGCCCGCTGGTCCGTCGCGGCTCCGGCCGCTACCGTGCCCTGGGCGCAGCCCCGCCACCGTCCGACGATCCGAGGAAAGGCCGCCCGCCATGACCGACGCCACCAGCCCGCAGCCCGCCGACACCCCCGACGCCGAGGTGATCGCGCTGGCCGGGAAGCTCTTCGACGCCGCCCGCGCGGGGGAGACCGACACCCTGTCCGCCTACCTGGACGCCGGCGCCCCGGCCGACCTCACCAACGACCGCGGCGACACCCTGGTGATGCTCGCCGCGTACCACGGCCACGCCGCCACCGTGGCGGAGCTGCTGCGGCACGGCGCCGACCCGAACCGCGCCAACGACCGCGGCCAGACCCCGCTGGCCGGCGCCGTCTTCAAGGGCGCCGCGGACGTGCTCGACGTGCTGCTGGCCGGCGGCGCCGACCCGAAGGCCGGCGTCCCGAACGCGGTGGACACCGCCCGGATGTTCGGCAAGGAGGACCTGGTCGCCCGGTTCGAGGCCCGCTGAGCGGGGGTCGTAGGCTCTTCCGACATGAGCACCAGCACCGCCCCGGACACCGGCACCGTCGAGTTCCGCGTCACCGGCTACGCCCACCCCGACGCCCAGGCCCTGTCGGCGGAGGTGCAGCAGGAGTACGTGCGCCGCTACGGGGACCCGGACGAGACCGTCATGCGCCCCGAGGACTTCGAGGCGCCGGCCGGCCTGTTCCTGATCGCCTACCTGGACGGCCGCCCGGTCGGCTGCGGCGGGTGGCGGGCCAAGCAGGCCGGCCCGGACGGCCTGCGCGAGGGCGACGCCGAGCTGAAGCGGATGTTCGTGGTCCCGCAGGCCCGCGGCCGCGGTCTGGCCCGCGCGGTGCTCCGCCGGCTGGAGCGCACCGCCGTCGAGGCCGGGCGCACCCGCTTCGTCCTGGAGACCGGCACCGAGCAGCCGGAGGCCGTCGCGCTGTACCGCTCCGAGGGCTACGACGCGATCCGCAAGTTCGGGATCTACAAGGACCACCCGCAGAGCATCTGCCTCGGCAAGCAGCTGGTGCCATAACCCGGGGCGGGGCGGGGAAGCCTCCTGTCGGCCCGAGGAGGGGCGGATGAGCCATCCGGCAGCTGGACCCGACGCACCCGGAGCCGACCGGCTCCCCGCCCTGGCCGCGCCCGGTGGGCACCTGGACCGGCTGGTCGCGGCCGGCGCGCGCACCGTCGGGGCGGGCGCCGTCTGGGCCGTCGGCGACGCCCGGGGCACGCTCGGCGGCGGTGCCCACGGCGCGCTCGGGCAGGGGCCGTACGCGCGGCTGCGGCCCGGCCCGGACACCCTGTACGACCTCGCCAGCCTCACCAAGGTCGTCGCGCTCTGGCCCTGCGCCGGGGCGCTGCGGCAGGCGGGCCGGCTCCCGCTGGACGAACCGCTCGGCCGCTGGTGGCGGCCGGCCGCCGGGCACCCCGCCGGGACGGTGACGGCCCGTCAGCTCCTCACCCACACCGCCGGGATGCTCCCGTACACCCGGTTCGAGCAGCTCTACGGGCGGGGCCGCGCCGCGGTCCGGGCCGGCGTCCTGGCCGCACCGCTGCACCGGCCACCGGGCACCGCCGTCGAGTACACCGACCGGGCCGCCGTACTGCTCACCCACCTCGTGGAGGACCTCGGCGGCGCCCCGCTCGACCGGCTCGCCGCGCGCTGGGCCTGGGGCCCGCTGGGCATGGCCGACACCCGCTACGGACCGCTCGGCGCCGCGCTCACCGCCCGGACTGCGCCCACCGAGTACGAGGCGGGCACCGGCGCCCACCTGCGCGGCGTCGTCCACGACCCCTCGGCCCGGCTGCTCGGCGGGGTCTCCGGCAACGCCGGGGCCTTCTCCACCGCCCGCGACCTCGCCCGCTTCCTCACCGCGCTGCTCGCCCCGCCGCCCGGGCTGCCCTGGGGCGGGGCCTGGATCGAGGAGTCGCTGCGCGAGCAGACCGGCGGCCTCGAACCCGCCCGCGGACTGTCCTGGCTGTGCGCCCCCGGCACCGCCCCGGCCGAGGGCACCTTCGTCCACTACGGCTTCACCGGCACCGGCTTCTGGGTGTCCCGGCGGCTCGGCCGCTGGGCCCTGCTGCTCACCAACAAGGTGCACTACGACCGGGGGATCCGGGAGCTCACCGACCTGCGCAACGCCTTCCGGCGGGCCGTGTTCGGCTGAGGCCCGCCCCTCGGCACTCCTTCGGGTGGATTCGGTGCGAACCGCCCCTCCCGGCGCCGCGGGCGCGGCAGAGTGGCCCTGACGACAGGGGTGCGGCTGAGGAGGCGCGATGACGGACACCTGGGCACTCTCGGAGGAGGAGTGGCTCGCCGGGCTGGTGCGCGCCTACGTCGGGTGCAGCGTGCTGCTCACCGACGAGGAGGGCAAAGTCCTGCTGCTGAAGGCCAGTTACCGCGACCAGTGGCAGTTCCCCGGCGGCGGGATGGATCCGGGCGAGGGGCCCGCCGAGTGCGCGGCCCGCGAACTGTACGAGGAGACGGGGCTGTCGGCCGGGCCGCTGCGGCTGCTCGTGGTGGAGTGGCGCGACGCGATCCCCGACCAGGGCGAACACGCCCACCCCGCCGTGCAGTTCATGTTCGACGGCGGGACGGTCCCGGCCGGGGCGGTGGTGCGGGCCCAGGCCGAGGAGATCGCCGACCACGGCTACTTCACCCCGGCCCGGGCGGCCGCCCTGCTGCAGCCCGGTGCGGCGCGCCGGCTCACCGGGGCCCTGGAGGCCCGGCGGACGGGCGCCGCGGCGCTGCTGCACTCCGACGGGTACGTGGGCTGACGCCCGGTCAGAGCAGGGTGCTCCAGTAGTACCAGAACCGGTTGAGGACCAGCAGCGCGATCACCGCCGCCCACAGCACCGGCAGCGCCCAGTGGTAGCGCGCCGCCTCCCGGGCGGCCACCGCCATCCGCGGGCCGACCGGGATCACGCCCGAGCGCAGGTTGTGCAGCGTGGTGTACCAGAACAGCACCACCACCGTCGCCCACACCACCATGCAGTACGGGCAGAGCGCGCCGATGTCGTACAGCGCCTGGTAGACCAGCCAGTGCGCGAACACCACGCCCGCCGCGGTGCCCGCGTTCAGCCCCAGCCAGAACCACCGCCGGTACCCGGCGCCGGCCAGCAGCCCCGCGCCGATCGCCGCCAGCGCGCCGAAGGCGGCCAGCCCGAGCAGCGGGTTCGGGAAGCCGAAGACCTCCGCCTGCTCGGTGCGCATCACCGAGCCGCAGCTGATGATCGGGTTGAGGTTGCAGTTGGGGACGTAGGACGGGTCCTCCAGGATGCGGAGCTTGTCGAAGGTCAGGACGGCCGAGGCGGCCAACCCGACCAGCCCGCCGAGGAACAGCAGGACGGCGTAGGCCCGGCTCGCGCCGAGCGGGGCCCGGGCGGCGACGGGAACGGAGCGGGACGGGTGCACGGTGGTAGCGGCGGACATGGCAGCACACTCCGGAGGCTGGCTGGGAGGAGCCGGCCCGGCCGGGAGTTCGGCCGGGCCGGGTGGTGCCGTACGTGCGGTGCGGGCGGTGCGGGCCTACTGGAGGCCGGCGGCCTGCTTCACCTGAGCGGTGAACTGCTCCGGCGGGACGACGGAGTTGCCGGCGAACAGGGTGATCTGCTTGCCGTCCACCTTCACGGTCGGCGTGCCGGTCACCCCGCTGTCGTTGAAGGCGTCGGCGACCTTGGCCGCCCACGGCGCGTAGGTCCGGTCGGTGACGGCCTTCACGAAGGCGTCCGTCTTCAGGCCCGGCACCTGGCCGGCCAGGTCCAGGAGGTGGTTGACGTCGCCGAAGCCGTCCTCGCGCTCGTCCGGCTGGTTGGCGTACAGCACGTCGTGGAACGCCTTGAACTGGTCCACGCCCTCGTTCAGCGCGGCGCCGACGGCGGCCAGCGCGGTGCGCGAGCCCTTGCCGCCGAGGTTCTTGTCCAGGAAGGCCGCCAGGTGGAACTCCACCTTGATCTGGCCGTCCTCGGTGAGCTTCCTGACGGTCTCGCCGTTCGCCGCCTCGAAGTGCTTGCACACCGGGCAGCGGAAGTCCTCGTAGATCGCCATGGTGTGCGGAGCGTCGGCCTTGCCGTAGGTGACCACCGTGCCGTCCGGGCCGGAGGCGTTGGCCGGCACGACCAGCGGCGCCGAGGCGGCGGCGGAGGAGGAGTCCTTCTTGTCCGAGGCCGAGCCGATCGCGACGGCGACACCGCCGGCGAGGGCGAGCACGACGACGGCGGAGACCGCCACCACGATCCGCTGGCGGCGCTTGGCGGCCTGCTGCTCGCGGCGCTGCGCCTCCTGGATCCGCTCACGGGCACTGATGCGCTTGGCCTGCTGCTTGCTGGGGGCCTGAGCCATGGGGAGTCAACTCCTGTACGCGGCGCGCGGGTGCGCGCGGGAAGCCGCAGCTGCTGCGGCGGGGTCGGTGAACGCGGGAGTCGTGCGCACTGCCTGCGGGCGTACCGGGGCCGTCCGGCCGGGTACGGGGGCCCGGAAGGGGCCGGTGATCAGCAGGCAGGCGCGAAGGCGGGCGGGCCGCGGCGGGGCGCCGGGCTCAGCACCACGTCCTCGCGGCGCGGCCGCGCACGGTCCGACACCGGCAGCGGCACCCGCAGCACCGGACGGACCGGAGCCGGGAGCAGCAGGGCGACCAGGGCGCGCAGCGGACCGGTCAGCGACCGGCGCAGCGCGCGCAGCGCCCGGGCCAGGCCGGACAGGGCGGCATCGCCCATCCGCAGCCAGGCGGACGCGGCCAGCGCGACCACCAGGTGTACCAGCAGGAGCAGCAGCTGGGTCGCGGCGGGGGCCAACTGCCCGGTGTGGCCCAGCGGGCCGCTCAGCAGCGAGCCGTCCACCGAACCGCCGCCGCAGACCAGCAGGTTCACCCCGCGGGCGGGCACCTGGCCGGTCAGCACCGGCGAACAGCCGGCCTGGCCCAGGTTGAACGTCGTGTTGAGCAGCAGCTCGACCGGCACCATCACGCCGGAGATGTGCAGCAACCGCCGCTCCCCGCCGGCCAGGACGGCGGCGACCAGGAAGACGACGGCACCGGCCGTGGCCACCAGCGACAGCGGCAGCGGACGGCCCGTGATGACCACCTGGCCCAGCGCGGCCATCGGCACGGCGAGCGCGGTGAACACCGCGGCCCGCAGGGCCCTGGTCGCGTGGGAGGAGGTCGTCACGCTCCGGAGTATGCCATGGCCCTCGCATCCCGCACGAGGGCCCGTAGGTCCCTGTCCCGCCCGGCGCGCTCCCGGCGGCCCGCGGGCTAGCCTGGAAGGACCCGACAAGGGGGCGAGCGCGCATGGCGAAACCCGGGACCACGGTGGGTCAGGTGCTGCTGGCCCGCGTCGAGGAGCAGGCGGCGGCACTGGCCGGCCTGGACGACGCCGTCCGGGCGGACGAGCCGGACGCCGTGCACCGGATGCGGGTCGCCTGCCGCCGGCTGCGCAGCGCCCTGCGGACCTTCCGGCGGCTGTTCGCCCCCGGCGCCACCGACGGGCTGGTCGCCGAGTTGCGCTGGCTGGCCGGCGAGCTCGGCGCGGCGCGCGACCACGAGGTGCTGGCCGCGCGGCTGGCCGCCGAGGCCCGCGAACTGCCCGCCGCGTGCGGGCCGGAGCGGGTCGCGGCCGCGCTGGAACGGTGGGGCGAGGCGGAGTACCGGCGGATCCGGCCCGCGGTGCTCGCCGCCCTGGACAGCCCCCGCCGCCGGGCCCTCGGCGAAGCCCTCGCCGCCCTCCTCGCCGACCCTCCGCTGCGCCGGCGGGCGGGCCGCGCCGCCGTCCCGGAGCTCTCCCGGATCGCCGCCCGCGAGCAGGACCGCACCGCCGAGCGGGTCCGCACCGCCCTCGCCGCCGACCCGGCCGACCGGGACGCCGCCCTCCACGCCGCCCGCAAGGCGGCCAAGCGCGCCCGCTACGCCGGCGAGACCGCCGCCCCGGTGGTCGGCGCCCGGGCCGAGCGCTACGCGAAGCGGATGAAGGCCGTCCAGGACGTGCTGGGCGAGCACCAGGACGCCGTCGTCGCGGCGGGCACCCTGGCCGCCCACGCGGCGGGCAGCGGCGAGCCCTTCGGCTACGGCGTGCTGTACGGCCGCCAGCTGGCCGCCCGGGAGGCCGCCCGCAGCCGGCTGCCGGACGCCTGGCGCCGGGCGGGCAAGCGGAAGCGGGCCCGGTTCGGGTAGCGGGTGTCAGCGGGGGTGGAGGCCCGCGGAGCGGGCGGCCTCGCGCAGCAGGTCCCGGAGCATCGCGGGGGTGAGGCGGCCGGTGTTGGTGTTGCGCGGACTGACGTGGTAGCAGCCGTACATCCGCAGCTCGGGGCCGCCGTCCCGGGCCGGGAAGGCGGCCACGGCGGCGTGGCCGAAGGCGGGCCGCGGGCGGGGGAGGAGCCACCCGGCGTCCGCGATCACCGGCAGCATCGCCTGCCAGGCGAAGCCGCCGAGGGCGACGACGGTGCGCACGGTGGGGCGCATCAGCTCCAGCTCCCGGGCGATCCACGGCCGGCAGGTGTCGCGCTCCGCGGTGCTGGGCCGGTTGTCCGGCGGGGCGCAGCGGACCGGGTCGGTGATCCGGACGCCGGACAGCTCCAGGCCGTCGCCGTACCGGACGGACTCGGGGCGGTTGGCCAGCCCGAGGTCGTACAGGGTGGCGTAGAGCAGGTCGCCGGAGGGGTCGCCGGTGAAGATCCGGCCGGTGCGGTTGGCGCCGTGGGCGGCGGGGGCGAGGCCGACCAGGACGAGCGGGGCGTCCGGCGGGCCGAAGCCGGGGATGGGGCGGGCCCAGTAGTCCCAGTCCAGGTAGGCGCGGCGCTTGGTCCGGGCCGACTCCTCGCGCCAGGCGACCAGGCGCGGGCAGGCGCGGCAGCCGGTGACGACGCGGTCCAGGGCGGCGAGGCCGCCGGAGCGCGCGGCCGCCTCGGCGGGGTGGCGGGGGTCTTCGGGGTCGCGGGCGGGGTCGTGGGCGGACTTGTCGTCGGGTTCGTCGGCGGGGGAGGGGTGCACGGCCACGGTCGAGATCCTAGCGAGCCGGTGCGCACCGGACGTTCGTTCCGGTGCCGTGCGGGCAGGCGTAGCGTGGAATCAGTTGCTCCGGTGGCCCCCGGCCGGTCCGGGCCGGCGGCGGCCGGAGGCGCCGGTGCGCGCGCAGGCCGCGAGGAGGCCGCGATGATCGTCGATGCGGTGCTGGGTGCCCTGGGAGGGCTCGCCGGGCTGGGGGCGGTCTGGGCGGGCCTGAGCATCAGGGTCGTCCAGCAGTTCCAGAAGGGCGTGGTGTTCCGCTTCGGGCGGGTGCGCGAAGCCGTGCGCGGTCCGGGGCTGGTGGTGCTGGTGCCGGTCGCGGACCGGCTGCGCCGGGTGAACGTGCAGATCGTGACGATGCCGATCCCGGCGCAGGAGGGCATCACCCGGGACAACGTGACCGTGCGGGTGGACGCGGTGGTCTACTTCCGGGTGGTGGACCCGGTGAAGGCGACCGTCAACGTGCAGGACTACAACTTCGCCATCTCGCAGGTCGCGCAGACCTCGCTGCGCTCGATCATCGGCAAGAGCGAGCTGGACGACCTGCTGGCCAACCGGGAGCCGATCAACCAGGGGCTGGAGCTGATGATCGACAGCCCGGCGCTCGGCTGGGGCATCGAGATCGACCGGGTGGAGATCAAGGACGTGGCGCTGCCGGAGTCGATGAAGCGCTCGATCGCCCGGCAGGCGGAGGCCGAGCGGGAGCGGCGGGCCCGGATCATCACGGCGGACGGCGAGTACCAGGCCTCGGAGCGGCTGTCGGAGGCCGCGGCGGTGATGAGCGCGACCCCGGCCGCGCTCCAGCTGCGGCTGTTGCAGACCGTGGTGGAGGTGGCCGCGGAGAAGAACTCGACCCTGGTGCTGCCCTTCCCGGTGGAGCTGCTGCGCTTCCTGGACAGCGCGACGGAGGTGCAGCAGCGCAACCTCCTGGCGGCCGCGGCGACGGCGGCCGGGGCGAAGGCCGCGGAGGAGGCGGTGGAGAGCGGCGAGGTCGACGAGGCGGAGCCCGAACCGGACCGGGCCAGGCACGACCTTCCGCCGCTGGAAGAGGTGCTGGAGCAGCCGCCGCCGGCCCTCGGGCAGTCGCCGGACGGGCGCCCCGAGCGCGCCGGCGGCGAGCGGCCGGAGGGCGGCGGCCAGGGCCCGGACGGGCAGGGGTGACGGGCAGGGGTGAGCGGAGCGGGCCCCGGTGGCGTCGGGGATCCGCGCGGACCACGATGGACGGGGGACGGGAAGCCAGGTCAGGAGGCGGACCATGACCAGAGCCAGCGACATCATGCACCCGGGCGCGGAGTGCATCCGCGAGCACGAGACGCTCGCGGCCGCCGCCCGGACCATGCGGGAGCGCCATGTGGGCGCCCTGCCCATCTGCGGGCCGGGCGACAGGCTGCTGGGGATCGTGACCGACCGCGACATCGTGCTGCGCTGCGTCGCCGAGGGCCGTGACCCGGCGTCGGTGACGGCGGGCGAGCTGGCGCAGGGGCGGCCGATGACGGTGGAGGCGGACGAGGACTGCGAGCAGGTGCTGCGGGTGATGGAGCAGTACCAGGTGCGCCGGCTGCCGGTCATCAACCACCCCGAGCACAAGCTGGTCGGCATGATCAGCGAGGCGGACATCGCGCGCGGCCTGCCGCAGGCGAGGGTCGCCGAGTTCGTCTCGGCGGTCTGCGCGGAGGAGGCGCCCGCGGGGGCGGCCCAGGGCTGAACCTGCGCCGTCCGACGGCCCCCGCCCCCCCGGGCGGGGGCCGCGGGCCGTCACCCCAGGGCGTAGACGGCGGTGGCGTGGGCGGCGGGTTCCTCGGCGCCCTCCGGGGCGAGGGCGACGTCGAGGAAGGCGATCCGGCGGCCGAGCCTGGTGATCCGGGCCCGCACCATGACGTCCTGGTCGAGCACCGCCCGCTGGAAGCTGGTGGACTGCTGGACGGTGGTCATCGGGCCGAAGCCGCCGCGGGCGGCCGACAGGGCGATCACGCAGGCCGTGTCGGCGGCGGCCATCAGCGCCTGGCCGGACAGTGCGCCGCCGTCCCGGGCGAGCCGGTCGGACCAGGGCAGCCGCAGGACGGCGTGCCGCTCGCCGGTTTCGACGGTCGACAGCCCCAGGGCCTGCACCCAGGGGGCGAAGCGGTCAGCCAGCAGTGCGTCGGCCTCGGCGGGGGTGAGGGTCATCGCGCCATTGTGCCGGGGTGCCGGCGGGCTGTCAGGAGGGCCGCGCGGCCGGGGTGTCGAGGTGGTGGCGCGGTACCGCGCGCAGCTCGTCCGGGCCGATCGGGTCGGGGTGCTGGACGGCCCGGAGGGTGAGGCCGTCGGAGGGCGGAGAGCCGGCGGGCCTCCGGGCCGAGGCCGGGGCCGGCGGCCGGGCCGGTGGAGCGCTCGGTTCCGGTGAGGACGCTTCCCACCAGCGGCGACGCGCAGGACGGCGACGGCGACGGCCTGGCGGCGTTCGGCGGGCGTGGGATCGCCCCCGGTGCCCCGTTCGCGCCCCAGGCGGCCGGGAGCGGGTGCGCCCCGGACCGGCTCCGCCGGTAACTTCGGTTGTCAAAGGGGGAACGGGTAACTGACGTTGTCGCCATGACGCTCGCGGAGATCACCCCTGAGGAACAGGCCGAGCCGGCCAAGGCCCTGCTCGCCGCCCTCCAGCCCGTCGCCGCCGCCGTGCGCGCCCGCGCGACCGGTGGGGCGGGCGGCGGCCACCCGAGCCGGGAGGAGGCCGCGGCGCACGCCGGGGCCTTCCTCGCGGCGCACGCTCAGGGCTGAGGCCCGCGCAGCTCCCGGGCGATCAGCTCCGCCAGGTGCAGGGCCTGCCGCCCGTCGGCGAGCTGGCTGATCTGGGTGCGGCAGCTGAAGCCGTCCGCGAGGACCACCGTCCGCGGCCCCGCGGCCCGGACGGCGGGCAGCAGCACCCGCTCGGCGACGGCCCGGGAGACCTCGAAGCGGCCCCGGGTGAAGCCGAAGTCGCCCGCCAGGCCGCAGCAGGCGGGCTCCAGCACCCGGTTGTCCAGGCCCAGCCGGGCCTCCACCCGGCGGTCGGCGGCGCTGCCGAGCACCGCGTGCTGGTGGCAGTGGGTCTGGGTGAGGGCCTCGCGCCGGATCCGCGGCAGCGGGGCGTGCGGCGCGTGCTCGTCGAGGAACTCGGCGAAGGTGCGGGTGCGCCGGGCGAGCGGGCGGCCCGGCGCGCCGAGCAGCCGGGGCAGGTCCTCGCGCAGGGCCGCGGTGCAGCTCGGCTCCAGGCCGACCACCGGGGTGTCGGCCCGGAGCCCGGCCTCGGCCACGGACCGCAGGCTGCGCCGCAGGACCCGCCGTGCGGTGCCGAGCTGGCCCGTGGAGTACCAGGTGAGGCCGCAGCAGACCGGGCCCGCGGGCAGCCGGACGTCGAAGCCCAGGTGCTCCAGCACCTCGACGGCCGAGCGCAGCACGTTCGGCTGGAGGCGGTCGGAGAAGGTGTCCGGCCACAGCAGCACCGGCGGGGCGCCGGCCGGGGCCGGGCGGTCGGCGCGGTGCCGCCGGTACCAGGCGGTGAAGGTCTCCGGCGGGAGGACCGGCAGCACCCGGCGCCGGTCGATCCCGCCGAGCCGCTTGAGCAGCCCGCCGGCCCGGGAGCGGGCGAGCGCGTTGGCGGCGCCGGGGGCGAGCGCGCCGGCCCGCAGCCACAGCGGCAGCCAGCCCGTCGAGTAGTGGGCGAGCGGGCGCGGCCGGTGCCGGTAGTGCTGGTACAGGAACTCGGAGCGGTACGTCGCCATGTCGACGTGCACCGGGCAGTCGCTCGCGCAGCCCTTGCAGCCCAGGCAGAGGTCCAGCGCCTCCCGGACCTCCTCGGAGCGCCAGCCGTCCGGGACGGCGTCGCCGCGCAGCATCTCGGCCAGCAGCCGGGCCCGGCCCCGGGTGGAGTGCCGCTCCTCGCCGGTGGCCAGGTAGCTCGGGCACATCACCCCGCTGCCCGGGGCCACGCACTTGGCGACGCCCACGCAGCGGTGCACCGCCTTCACCAGGCTGCCGCCGTCCTGCTCGTACGGGAGCGCCAGCGGCAGCGCGCGGCGCGGTGCGGTGACGAAGCGCAGGTCGGCGTCGAGCGGCCTGGGGTCGACCAGGGCGCCCGGGTTGAGCAGGTCCTCCGGATCCCACAGCCGCTTGAACTCGGCGAACAGGCCGATGACTTCGGGTGGGTACATGCGCGGCAGCAGCTGCGCGCGGGCCTGGCCGTCGCCGTGCTCGCCGGAGAGCGAACCGCCGTACGAGACCGCCAGATCGGCCGCCTGCTCCAGGAACTCCCGGAAGACCGGCACCCCTTGGGGCTCCTCCAGCGGGAAGTCGATCCGCAGGTGCACGCAGCCGTCGCCGAAGTGCCCGTACGGGACGCCGTGCAGGCCGTGCCGGCGCAGCAGGGCGCGCAGGGCCCGCAGGTAGTCGCCGAGCCGCTCGGGCGGGACGGCGGAGTCCTCCCAGCCCGGCCAGGCCTCGCCGCCGCCCGGCAGCCGGGTGACGATCCCCGCCCCCGCCTCCCGGACGGCCCACAGCTGGCGCTGCTCGGCCGGGTCGGTGACCAGGGAGACGGCGGCCGAGCGCTCCCGGCGCACCGCGTCGGCGAGTCGGCGGGCGGCCTGGTAGGCGGCCACCGGCGTGTCCCCGCCGACCTCCAGGAACAGCCAGCACTCGCCGGCGGGCAGCCGGTCCAGCGCGGGCGGGCGGGGCCCGGCGGCCAGCAGCGCGGCGACCAGGTCGGCGGCCATCCCCTCGGCGGTCAGCGGACCGTACGGCAGCAGCGCCGGGACGGCGTCGGCGGCGGCTCCCTCGTCCGGGTAGCCGGCCACCACCAGGGCCCGGGCCGGCGGGTCCTCGACCAGCCGGACGGTCGCGCCGAGCAGCAGCGCGCAGGTGCCCTCGGTGCCGGTCAGCGCCCGGGCCAGGTGGTGGCCGTGCTCGGGCAGCAGCGCGTCCAGCGGGTAGCCGGAGGTGCGGCGGGGCAGCCGCGGCATGCCCTGCCGGATGACGGCCAGGTTGCGGTCGGTGAACTCCTGCAGCCCGGTGTGGAGTTCGCCGACCCGCCCGGGCCGGGCGGCCCGCGCGGCGCGCTCCTCGGCGGTGAGCCGCCCGCCGACGGTCAGCTCGGTGCCGTCCGCGAGCAGCAGCTCCAGCCGCTCGACGTTGTCGGCGGTGCGCCCCCAGGCGAGCGAGTGCGAGCCGCAGGAGTCGTTGCCGATCATGCCGCCGAGGGTGCAGCGGCTGTGGGTGGACGGGTCGGGGCCGAAGCGCAGCCCGTACGGGCGCACGGCGCGCTGGAGGTCGTCCAGCACGGTGCCGGGCAGGACGCGCGCGGTGCGGGCCTGCGGGTCGACCTCCAGCACGCCGCCGAGGTGGCGGCGGAAGTCCAGCACCACCGCGCCCGGGCCGATCGCCTGCCCGCCGACGCTCGTCCCGGCCCCGCGCGCCACCACCGGCACCCGGTGGGCGCGGCAGAGCGCCAGCGCGGTGCGCACGTCGTCGAGGTCGGCGGGTTTGACCACGCCGAGCGGCAGCTGCCGGTAGTTGGAGGCGTCCTGGCTGTAGACGGTGCGCTCGGCGGCGTCGAAGCGCACCTCGCCGCGCAGCACGGCGGCCAGCTCACGGGCCAGGGCGGCCCCGGGGACGGCGGACGGACGGCTCACCAGGGACCTCCCGGGCGGGTGCGGCGACGGCTCCGCCGATGATCGCAGCCGCGCGGCCTCCCGGGTACCGGGCGCGGCGCCCGCCTCACCCGGGTGGGGGCCGCTTCGGCCTACTTCCGCCCGGTGAGCGTGCCGCGCGCGATGTGGGAGAGCTTGGCCACCTCGAAGGCCGGGTAGGCGCCGCCGGCCAGCAGGGAGAACTTGATCCCCTCGCGGCCGCCCGGCCGGCGGTGGCCGGGCGGCTGGAAGCGGCGGTGGTGCTCGGCGGCGCGGTGGAAGAACTGCGGCCGCTCGGCGCGGGGGACGCAGCCGGCCAGGTCGAAGACGAACAGGTAGTGCCGGATCATCCGGACGAACAGCGCCTCGCGCACCGCGTACAGGTGCGGCTGGTCCTCCAGCAGCGCGAAGCTGCGCTCGTACTGGTCGAACAGGTCGAAGACGCTGCTGCCCGGGCCGCCCGCCGGGTGGACGGTCTCCCGGCGGCGCAGCTGGACGCACTCGCGCGCCAGCACGGCGGCCCGGCGGGCGCCGAGCAGCGCCGCGTGCGCCACCGGGACCTCCTCGTAGCGGCCGGGCGGGAAGGCCAGGCCCAGCTCGGCCCAGTGGCCGCGGCGCACCAGCCGGTCCCAGACCAGCGGCGGCGCCCCGAACAGCGCGGGGCGGTCGAAGGGCGCGAAGGGCTCGGGGCCGGCCTCGGCGAGCAGCGCCTCGGCGCCGCCCGGCCAGTCCCGGCCCTGGTGCCGGCGGGAGTGGCCGAAGAGCAGCACGTCCACCGGGCCGGTCTGGCGCAGCCGGTCGGCGAGCGCCCGCAGCGCGTCCCGGGGCAGCAGGTGGTCGGCGTCCAGGAACAGCAGGTACTCGCCGGTCGCCCGGGCCGCCCCGGCGTTGCGGCTCGCTCCGACCCCGACCGCGGCGTTCAGGTGCAGCACCGAGACGTCGGGGTGCCGGGCGGCGTACGCGTCGGCGAGCGCGCCCGCGGTCTCGGGGGAGCGGTCGGCGACCACGATCACCTCGGTGCCGGGCAGGGACTGCGCGAGCAGCGAGTCCAGGCAGTCGGCGAGCTGTCCGTGCTGGTCGTAGGCGGGGACCACGACGCTGATCAGGGGTGAGGGCATGACGCCGGAGCGTAAGAGGGCCTGCGAACGGTGGCAAAGCCCTGACGGTCCGTGATTCCGGGCAATCGGTGGCAAACCGTACGGGCGTGCGCCATATCTTCACGCCGCCTTCCGGGCGTGTCCACGCCGAACGACCGCCCGCCACCTGCGGCGATGCGCGCCGGGGCCCGCGTCGCGGGTGCGTCGCGGGCCCCGCGGCGGCGGGCCGGTCCGGATCAGTACCAGTGGTGGTTCTGCCAGAAGGACCAGGCGGCGCAGGGGCTGCCGTAGCGGGTGTTCATGTAGTTGAGGCCCCACTTGATCTGGGTGGCCGGGTTGGTGCGCCAGTCGGCGCCCGCGGAGGCCATCTTGGAGCCGGGCAGGGCCTGGACCAGGCCGTAGGCGCCGGAGGAGGCGTTGACGGCGAGCGGGTTCCAGCTGCTCTCGCGGAACACGATGTTGCTGAAGCACTGGAGCTGGCCGGCCGGGACGATCTGCGCGGCGATCTGCTGCGGGGTGCCGGAGTAGGCGCTCGGGGCGGCGGCGAGCTGCTGGCGCTCCTGGGAGCGGGAGGCGGCGGCCTCCGCGTCGGCCTTGGCCTTGGCGTCCGCCTGGGCCTGCGCCTCGGCCTGGGCCTGGGCGGCCGCGTCGGCCTCGGCCTTCGCCCGGGCCTCCTGGTCGGCCTGCTCGGCGGCAGCGGCAGCGGTAGCGGCGTCGGTCTGGCCCTGGCCCTGGCCCTGGCCCTGGTCGGCGACGGCCGCGCCGTCCACCGCGACGGCGGCCACGGGGGCCGCCTCGGTGCCGGCCCCGGCCTGCGGGATGGCCAGGGCGGCGGTGGCGGCGCTCGCGACCACCAGGGTGGCGACGCCGGTGATCAGGGAGTTGCGGCGGGCATGGCTGAGCTGCATGGGGCGGACGATCCTTCTCCGTCGGGGGCCGTGCCGGTGGCACCGGCGGCGGGGCATCGCGGGGGCTCCCGGTGGGCGGGGCCCGTGCGGCCGCCCTGGACGGCCGTGGCGCCCCGGCGGTAGCGGCTGGGGCGGGCGGGCTGCGCGGCGGGGGTGGTCGGCTGCGCTGCCCGGCGACTGGCCATTCTTGGCAGGGCCGGGAGCGGCTGGCAAAGGCGTCCGCTACTACGCGGGATCGTGGCCGCAGGGTGGTCGCGGTGGGATGCGGCGCCGACGGTGCGGCGTCCGGTCCGGCTTGCCCGCCTGGGGCGGGGGCGGCGCGCGGTCCGGGATCGACGGGCGCAGGCCCTGGTGGCCTGTGTTCTTGAGGCGCGGCGAGGTGGCGCGCGCTCCGCCCGGGGCCTTCCGGCGGCCGCTTCCAGGGGGCTGCGGGCGGCCGTCCACTATCGGGGATCGTGGACGGGGATCCCGCTGTGGGCGGGTTCACAGGCGTGCGGGGCCGAGGTCGGCGCAGTGTGACCGGCCGGTGACGGCTCAGCTCGCGTACGGGTTGCCCGGGACGGGTCGCGCGGGGGTGCCGGAGAAGGCCGAGGGGTCGGGGCCGGCGGAGCGCCCGGCGGCCGGGCCGTGCTCCTGCCCGCCCTCCTCCGGCTCCTCCGCTGCGGTCGGGACGAGGTCGCGGGCCAGCAGGGTGGCACCGGCGACGGCCCCCGGCATGGCGAGCACCGTGACCAGCGGCACCAGGAAGGCCAGCACCAGCGGTGTGCCGAAACCGAGCGCCAGCCCGAGCCGGGCACGCAGCAGTCGGATCCGCTCCGGCTGGGGCACCCGGCGCCGCTGCAGGGCGACGGCCGTCAGCTCGACGGTCAGGAAGAAGCCGGACACCAGGAAGCCGAGCGCCGGGACCACCGTCTGCCCGACCACCGGGATGAAGCCGCAGGCGAACAGCAGCACGCCGAACGCGGCCACCCGCACCAGGACGTACGCGCTGTCGCGCACCGCGACCAGCAGCTCCCGCCAGAGCGCGGTGTCCGGCGGGGTGGGCGCACCGCCCTCGGTCTCGTCGACCTCGGCGCAGAGCGCCTCGTAGAAGGGCTGGCCGACCAGCAGGGTGACGGCGGTGAAGGTGAGCAGGGAGAACAGCAGGCCGCCGCCGAAGACGACGGCCGCGAGCGTGTCGCGCAGCAGGCCCCGCCAGGGGGAGGCCCAGTGGTCGGCGAACGGGGTCGCCCAGTCCGCGAGGTCCAGCGACCAGGCGCCGAGGAAGGCGAGCGCCACGACGTATCCGGCCAGGGTGAGCAGGGCCGGCAGCATCCCGAAGCCCCACCAGCGGCCGTGTCGGCCCACCCACTTCTGGCCCTCGACCAGGTACTTCGCCCCCGCCACAAGATCTCGCATGGGTGGCACCCTACGGCGTGTCTGACAATTCTCGCCGGGTGCGCGGCGCCAATTGTCAGACACGCCCTAGGGGTCGTCTTCAAAGCTGATCAAGTGATGGGCGATCATGTCGGTCATGGTGCGTCGTCATGAGTTGTCGGATGCCGAGTGGGCTGTGTTGTCGCGGTTCCTGCCCGCTTCGGGGGTGGCCGGTCGTCCGCGTTCGGACGACCGGCTGGTGCTGAACGGGATCGTGTGGAAGCTGCGGACCGGT
>NZ_JBISAI010000034.1:1357-58026 GCF_044391605.1 Kitasatospora sp. NPDC018619 | reverse complement strand
CGGGGGGGGGGGGGGGGGGGGGGGGGGGGGGGGCGGGGGGGGGGGGGGGGGGGGGGGGCGGCGCGCCCCCCCCCCCCCCCCCCCCCCCCCCCCCGGCCCCGCTCAGGCGATGAGCTGCTCGCGCAGGAGGGCGTTGCCCAGCGGGGTGAGCGTGTGCGTCACCGTGTTGTAGGACCTCAGGGTCGTCACCAGCCCGGCGCCCCGCAGGATGGACGCGTGCTGGCTGGCCGCCGCCACGGAGATGCCCACCCGGTTGCCGAGTTCGGTCGTGCTGCAACTGTCGGCGAGGGCTCGCAGGACGGCGGCCCGGGTACGGTCCAGCAGTGCGCCGAGCGCGTTGTCCTGGGCGGGGTCGTCCGCCCAGATGGCGGCCATCAACTTCTGCTTCACCGGGATGGGGTAGACCAGCACCGGCGTGCCGGCCCCCGACGAGCCGTTCAGGAGCACGGGCGCCCGCGAGTGCAGGAAGAGCGAGGGCGCCAGCAGCAGGCCGTCGTCGCCGATCTTCAACTCG
Organism: Kitasatospora sp. NPDC018619; assembly: GCF_044391605.1. Classification (NCBI taxonomy): domain Bacteria; kingdom Bacillati; phylum Actinomycetota; class Actinomycetes; order Kitasatosporales; family Streptomycetaceae; genus Kitasatospora; species Kitasatospora sp. NPDC018619. The sequence goes on along the minus strand of NZ_JBISAI010000034.1, from coordinate 57,512 downwards.
CCGTCCGTACCGGGAACTTCCAGGACGGGTGACTCCCAGTGCACGGTGGGGTGCAGGGTGCTGAGCACCTTCTCCATGCCGCCGCTGAGCATGACCTGGCCGCGGGCCGCACGGTCGATGGCGAGCCTGCCGCCATTGCGCTGCCAGTACGGGGCGATCGCGTGCCGGTAGAACTCCCTGACCTCCCGGAGGATTCGGGCGCCGGATTCACCCGGCTGCCCCTCGGCGGCGCCTTCCCGGCCGATCGCGCGCCTGACGATGTCGTGGATGTCCGGGAGCGGGCGCAGGGTCGGTGTCAGCTTGAAAAGGGCCCGGAGACCAGGTGAAGCCAGGGCGTGCGCCCGCCATGGCGCGAATTCCTGGCTACCTCTTCCGGAACCCAGCAACTCCAGTGCGAGAAGCGTCTCCACGAGCTCGTCCGGCTCGTCCAGGATTCGCGTCTTCGCAAGACTCGCAGACGACAGTATAAGACGTGTCACTCTCCCACCCCCGTTAATGGCAAACGACAGCTCTGCGCTTCTTCCGATCTTCTGTGAGTTAACCTTTCTGCAGCCACCACTCCACCCCGAAGCAACCCCTCCGTCCGACGACGGAGGGGTTGAACGGGTCAAGCCGCCGGATCGAGCCGGCAACCATCGACGACCCACCGGAATTCTTCACAATGTGAACGATGTGAACGTTCTACCAGGCCACGTCATTCGTCCACAAGTTGATCTGTTCATGCTTCCACGCCATCTCACGATAGGTCAACAACCCCACTGTGCAGTCCAGTTGACCATGGCGGCTGGTGGGGAGGCGCGAACAGATTCGACCGCAAAGGGATTGTCGGGTTCCGGGTTTTCGCACAGCGAACCCTAGCCCGGCCCGACCGGCGGGGCAGGGGGGTGGGCTGCCGTCTTGGGGTGCAGAAAACTGCCCCTGGACATCCGGAGCCATTCGCTCCCCGGCCCCGCCACCCGCCTCCCACCTCCGTTGTTTCGCCCCGCCTTAAAGACGTGGCGGCCCGCAGCGGTGCGGAGGCAGGCTGGCAGTGATCCTCCTCTCCGAGCGTTGGCAGCGGCATGCCCCGGACCCGCCGCACCCCGGAACGAAAGGAACACCTCACCGTGTCGAGCCCCTTCGAGGACCCCGACGGCCGCTTCCTCGTCCTGGTCAACGACGAGGGCCAGCACTCGCTGTGGCCCGCCGCCCTGCCGGCGCCCGCCGGCTGGCGAACCGCCCGCCCCGAGGACAGCCGCCAGTCCTGCCTGGACTACGTCGAGCAGCACTGGACCGACCTGCGCCCCAGGAGCCTGGCCGGGGCGACCGGCCGCCGGACCGACTCCTGACCCGGCCACCCGGCGCCGGCCCGGGGGAGAGCCAGGCGCAGGCGCGCCTTCCGACGAGCGTCGTGCGCGCCCTGACGCAACGGGCGCGCGATCCGTTGACCTGGTGGGAGGCGGCCGTCATCGCCACCTACCAGGTCGCGGTCGACTGGCCGGCCGGCACGGTGGCACTGCTGGTCCCGCACCTCATCGGCGAGCGCCTCATCGTGGGAGCCACCAGTGCCATGCCGGTCGCCCGCCTGGCGGTGCCGGACTCCGCACACACACCAGGAGCGCACCGTCAGGCCTTGCCGGTCAGGCGCCGGATCCGGTTCTCGCGGTGCTGCCCTGGCCGGCATCCACGGACGACACGGAACTGCACCTTGCGCATGCGCGATCTGGAGCCGCCCGACTGATCAGTCGCCGTTGGCGGTGAGGGGGATGCGCAGGCTGACCCGGTAGCCGCCCTCGGTGGTCGGGCCGGCTTCGAGGGTGCCGTGCAGGATCTCGGCGCGTTCACGCAGGCCGATCAGGCCCTGCTGGGAGCTGGGCAGAGCGAGGGAGGGGCGGGCGGGCGCGCTGTTGGTGACGGTCACCCCGACGTCGGTGCCGTCCTGCCAGAGTTCGACGGTCGCGGTGGCACCGGGGGCGTGCTTGCGGGCGTTGGTCAGCGCTTCCTGGACCGTCCGGTACACGGCCCGCTGGGCGGAGGCGCCGAGGTCGGGCGGCAGGTCGCCGGTCAGGCGGGTCTCGATGCCGCTGGAGTCCACGAGCCGGTGCAGGTCGGCCAGGGTGGGCTGAGGGGTCGGTTCGGTGGCGCGGCCTCCCGAGGCGCGCAGCAGCCTGACCATGGTGCGCAGCTCGTCGAGCGTGGTGACGCTCAGGGAGCGGATGGTGCGGGCGGCGTCCTCGGCGTCCTCGTCCCGGGTGGACATCTGGAGGGCCCCGGCCCGCACGGCGATCAGGCTGACCTGGTGGGAGACCACGTCGTGCATCTCGCGGGCCAGTTGGGCGCGTTCGCGGGCGAGCACGGTCTGGGCGTGCAGGATCCGCTCGTGCTCCCTGGCCTCCTCGGTCTCGACCATCTGCCGCTCCAGGTCTCTGCGGGTCTGGAGGAGTTGCCCGAACAGGACGGCGGCGGCCGCGGTGGCCAGGCTGTACGCGAACGTGACCAGGGTGAAGGTCCGGCTGACCTCGAACGGGCCGCCGAGGGACCACGGGACGATGCCGGCGAGCGCGGTACCGAGGTTCCGCTACCGCAACCCCAAGTGCCCCCGCCAGCAGGTCCCGGAGCTCGCCCTCGAACCCGACACCGGCCCGCTGCGCCGCATCCTGCTCCAGCACCTTCGCGGTACACCTGGCACGAGCGTGGCCGACCTGCAGCGCTTCGCGCTCCTGGAGACCGTGTACCGCCCCACCCAGGTCATCCCTGTCCTCACCAGGACGCGCGACGAGCAGACGATCGCCACCGCTCCGGGGCGTATCGTGCGGACCACACAGGTGACGGCCGCACCGCGGGACACCCTGTCCTGACGTCCACTCGAAAACGGTCCAGTCCGCGCACCTCCGGCTCACGGAACGAACCAGCGGCCCGCGCCTGGTACCGGCCGTGCCCTACTCGCGGATGCCTGCGGCTTCGATCGCCCGTCGGCGGGTTGCCCGCCAGGTCGCTCCCGACGCGGTGACCACGGCGACGAGGGCGCAGAGCGCGATGGTCCCACCGATCTGGGCCCACGGGATCACCGTCGGCGCGCCGCTCACGAGCTTGTTCAGCGAGACGTGCTGGGTCACCGCAGCGAGGCCGGTCGCCACGGCGGCGAGGACGGTGCCGACGACTACCGCCACCGCCGACTCAGCCGCTGCCACCTTCACAATCTGGCCGCGCACAGCGCCGGCCAGTCCGAGCAGGGCGAACTCGCGCCGCCGCCCGGCCATCGTCATGATCAGGGTGTTGGCAACCGCGATCAGCGCGTAGGCCAGCGCGATCCCCAAGATGACCACCGCGGCGTTGTCCGTCTGCTCTGCGGCGTGCGCGCGCCGGGCCTCCAGGTAGGCGTCGTAGCTCGTGACGTGCGCGCCGGAGCCGGCCAGCACCCGGTTCACCGCGGCCGTCTGCTGCGCGTCAAGCAGCCCCGCGCCCGTCCAGGAGTCGAGGTAGACCTGGGTTGGCGTTAGTGCGCCGGTCAGCGACGCTGACAGGTAGGTATCGTCACCGTTCAGGCCCCGTGCGACGACCGCCGCGATGACGGCGGTCACCCGTGTGCCCGTGGGCAGTAGGGTGACCACCTGGTCCCCCACCGAGAGACTGTCGGACTGGGCGGCGTGTTCGTCGATGACCAGAAAGTTGTCCGGCAGCGAGGTGAGCGAGCCGGAGACCACGGGCGGTGTGATGGTCGTGCCCAGCGCCGCCGCGGGCACCGCCTTCGTGCTCAGCGAGTCGATCTGGTCGCCCTTCGCGGTGCCGATCCGGATGTTCATCGACGTGACCGCGGTGACCCGGACCCCGGGCACGGCCGCCAGCTTCTCCAGCGCCCGCGCGTCGATCCCTGCACCGCCGGGCACCACCACATCGGCTGCATGGACCTCCTGCTGCTGGCGGACCAGGACCGCGGCGTCACCGGACTTTTGCATCGTCAGCAGGGTGGCGACCAGCCCGACGGCCACCACGATCGGCGCCACCGTGGCGGCCGTACGCCGCCGGGAGGTGAGGACGTTCTCTCGTACCAGCACCGGTCCGGCCTTGGCCGAGCCGCGCAGCGGGCGGATCAGCAGCCGGGAGACCGGCCGCAGCAGGGCCGGCGCCAGCAGGGCGACCGCGCCGACGTACAGGACCGGGACCACCTCGTACTTGCGGGCGCTGGCCGCCAGGTACGGCTCGGTCCGGCCGATGACGATCCCCACGACGACCGCGCCGGTCAGCATCCCGATCCCCAGCAGCCAGCGGGTCGGCGTCATCACGCGGCGTTCCACCGCGCTCTCGCGCAGCACCTCGATCGGCCGGACCAGCGAGACACGGACCAGGGTGGCGGCCGAGCCGGCCAGCGCCGCAGCCACGCCGATGACGAAGGAGAGCAGCAGCGGCAGGGGGTCGAAGGGGATGGTGAACCAGGACGGGGCCACCTCGTGGTCGAGCATCCAGGAGCGCAGCGGCACAGTGCACAGCGGGGCAAGGACGCAGCCGCAGGCTGCCGCCGCCAGGCCGATCAGCAGTACCTCGCCGAGCACCATGCGCCGCACCTGCCGGGGCGCGGCGCCCACCAGCCGCATCAGTGCCAGTTCACGGCGGCGCTGCTCGGTGGCGAAGGCGAAGGTCGCGGTGACGACGAACACCGCGACGCACACCGCGAGTCCTGTCGTGCTGCCTGCCATCGCCTGGGCGTTGGCCAGTGCCTGGGCGCCGCCGGTGGAGTCCGGGTCGAGCCGGTTCAGGTCGTCACCGTTGAGGACCACGGCCTGGCCGGCCACGAGGCCGGACAGCTGCTCGGCGTTCTGGTCGGTGACCAGGGCGTTGACGCCGGGCGACAGGTGCTCGGCCTCGGCATCGCTGAAGAAGACCGCGCTCTCGAACCAGAGAGCGTCGGTGACCCCCACCACCCGGTAGTGACCGACCCCGATGGCAGTACTGGCCTGGGCCTGACGCCCGATCAGCGATCGGTCGCCGCCGCCGATGACGATCTCGTCCGAGGCCTGCGGAGCAAGCCCGGCCACCAAGTGGTAGCCCGCGAAGGCGGCCGTGGACCACGGGTGACCGGTCGTCCTTGCGGAACCGGGGTTCAGCTGCACCGGGAAGCTGCGGTCGGGCGTGGCCTTGCCCACCGCGCTCACCTTCGCCACGACCTCGGCCGGCAGCACCGCCGGGGCCTTCATCGTCCGCCCCTCGAAGCCCTGCGGCGCAATCACGACCTGGGCTTCCTTGAACCGCTGCGGCCCCGGGTGTGGCGTGCCGAAGGTAGCCGCGAGGGTCAGCGTCATCATGCCGATCATCGTCGTGCCGAGCGCGAGGGCGAGGAAGGCGCCCACGAAGCCCATCAAACGGTGGCGCAGGGTGGCTACGGCGATCTTCAGCATGGGTCCGTCTCGCTCTCGCCGGGTTCCAGCGCGGCCATCCGCAGGGCCACGGTCTCGGCCGTCGGCTTGAGAAGCTCGCCGGTCACCTTGCCATCGGCGAGGAAGACCACCCGCTGCGAGTACGAAGCTGCCACCGGGTCGTGCGTGACCATGATCACCGTCTGCCCGTGCTCCTCGACGACGCCGCGCAGCAGCGCCAGGACCTCCCGCGCGGTGCGCGAGTCCAGTGCGCCGGTCGGCTCGTCCGCGAAGATCACCTTCGGCCTGGTCACCAGCGCACGCGCGATGGCGACCCGCTGCTGCTGACCGCCCGAGAGCTCGGCGGGTCGGTGCTCACCACGCTCGGCGAGGCCGACCTCGGCCAGTCCCCGGTCGATCGCCCTCTGGTCGATTTTTTGCTCGGCCAACCGCAGCGGCAGCTCGACGTTCTGTCGGGCAGTAAGCGCAGGGATCAGGTTGAAGGACTGGAAGATGAAGCCCATGTGCTGACGGCGCAGCTCGGTCAGGGCGCGCTCGGAGAACTCGTGCAGCGGCGCGCCGTCGAGGAGGACCCGGCCTGCGTCGACCCGGTCGAGGCCCGCCGCGCACTGCAGCAGCGTCGACTTGCCCGAACCCGAGGCGCCCATGATCGCGGTGAAGGTGCCCGCCTCGAAGTCGACGTCCACCCCGTCGAGCGCCTGCACCCGGTTGTCGCCGCGGCCGTACGCCTTGTGCACGGCTGCCAGGCGGACAATGTCGCCCACCCTCTCCGCACTGACGAAGGCCGGGCTCGAACCCCGTGCCGGTAGAGCCTTGTTCCGGAACACTCGCTCGCCTTTTCCATAGGGACATCGGTCGACGGCATCGGTCACCCGCCGCACCGACGCTAGGGCCGTGTGCGGGATCCACACCTCCGGGCTGCCCCTGATCTCGTCCCTGAGGAACCCCTGACCCGAGTAGGCGCGGCCGTTCAGCGCAGACACCCGCAGCTCGCCACCGGCGCGGGCTTCGAACGCGACCTCGCCGCCGTCACGGCCGGCCTGACACCGCCGTGGAGCTCGGGCGTCGTCGAAGGTCATGTCAACCGGATCATTCTGGGGAATCCAAGCCGTCAAGTACCGCCGGGGATCCTTCCGCTTCGAATATGTATTGGCCGGTTGGGCCGCAGGCCGGAAGACTCAGGTGCTGTGAACATGGGGATCTCTGGTTTCTCAAAACCCACGACCCCTACCTGGCCGGCTGGCGCCTGAGAGTGAAGCCCACCGTCGGAAACCGGCCTGACGCCCGGCTGTTCACCGGGCCACTCGGCGGCCGGGTCACCACCGCGATCCTCCGCGACGCCACCCGCTGGGACGACGTCGTCCTCCGCCTCGGCCTTGAGTACCTACGCCGACACGACCTTCGCCACACCGCCCTCACCTGGTTCGCCGACGCCGGTGTCCCACCCCACGTCCTCATGCGCATCGCCGGCCACGGCCAGCTCACCACCACCCAGCGCTACCTCCACCCCGACCTCCGTTCCATCCAGCGCGCCGGAGCCCAGCTCACCGCCTACATCAACGCCACCCGCGGCCTGCCCGGCCCCAAGGTCGAGGTCGAGCAGATCCGCCAACTCGCCCTGACCAGCTGACACCAACCCGTCCCGGCTGTTCAGGGAGACCTCCGTGTCAACGCACACGGAGGTCTCCCTGCTCGGCTGCGCGGAGCTTCCGGTTGTGCCGCTAGGCTCCGTGCAGCCGAGTCCGGGGAAGAGGAAGTTGCCATGTCCAACAAGGAGTCGCGGCGCCAACGGGACGCGGCCCGCACCAGGGCGGCTGAGATGCGGCGGCAAGAGGGTCTCAGCGAGGCACACGCCCGGACCGTCGCCGAGCGGCACCTGGACCCGCGTTTCGTGCAGCGCCGTCGCACCGACGTGGGCGACGGAGTCTCTTGGCATCCCGACAGCCAGACCGGACAAGGCCTCCAGGACGCCGTTCAGCGTCAGTTGGCGCGTTTCCGGGAGAAGTTCGGGCGTGAGCCTGGTCCCGACGACCCTCTGTTCTTCGACCCGGACGCCGACGAGCCCCGCCCGAGGAGCGCATCACCGGGATGCTCGGCGAGATGGCGGTGATCGCCGAACAGGCCGGGATCGATCCGGCCTTCGTCCACGCCCGGCGCGACCTCGGGTATGTGGTCACCGAGGATACCCGGCACCTGTTCAGCGCCACCGAGGTCCAGGCGTTCTCCGACGCCGTGAAGGCGCACCAGCGCGGTCACCGCTCGCAGCCAGAACAACCGGAGCCCAACGCCCCTCTGGAAAGCCTGCGGAACGTCATCAGCGCCATCATCGACCGGCATGATCCGCGGATCGCCATGCGCTTCGTACTCGGCATCGACCGGGCGGCGGCGACGGAAGGCGAGGAGGCCGCCAGCCTCATGGCCTCCCTCCTCTTCGGCGCCCTCCCGGGCTGGCTCTCGGGCGGCCGCGGAAACGGGACTCAGCCCGAACGACGCCACCGCGGCCGTCGACTGGGTCCGTGAATCGCTCGGCACCGCCAACGGCCGCAAGGTCATGCACCTCGCCGGCATCATCCGTCACCCCAGCGCGTCCGGCGTCACCGTCAACGAAGCCGCCGACCAGCTCGGCGACGACTTCCTCCCCACGTTCATCTGGCTCACCGCCGACGTCGTCGCCACCGCGGGCAAGGGCGACGTCCACTGGCTCAACCAGTTCGACATCTCGTCGGGCGACTGAACCCCACGCGGACGGGAGTGTGCTCAGGCGCTCCCGTCCGTCCTCACCATCACCTGGCAGATGGCCCACCCCCGCACACGTGGCTGGGACGACAACACACCCCTTCGGCACGCCGGCCGTTCTCCGTGCGCCAGGAGAGCACGCCTCTGCGGCGGCAGGCGGTTGAACCGTGGCCGGCCGATCTCCCCTTGCGCCGGGAGAGCACCGCGTCCGCATCAGGTCCGATTCCACGATCCCCGGCCGATCTCCGTACGCCGGGAGAGCACGCCGAGCGAGCGGCCCTCGGTGTGCTCGTCGACGGCCGATCTCCGTACGCCGCGAGAGCACTTGATGACCTGCAAGGTTTCGGCCGCTTTGCTGTTTCTTTGTCAAGGATCGAGGTCTTGACTGTGTGCCTGGCTGACCAGTCCGAGGGTGGGGTGGACGATGAGATCGCGGTGGCTGCCTCGGTACGGCTGGGGGGCGGTGTTGTTCATCGGTTGGGGCAGGAGCCGGAGGTGGCATAGGGCAGCGATGTTCTTCCAGGTGGGTGGCGGGTCTGTGGCGGGATTCGCTGCGTCGAGGAGGGCGGCGCGGACAGGGATGCTGAGGTTCACGAGGCGGTGCATCGTGGCGGGGTCGGTCCGGTCGGGCAGCGGTTGGGTGGCTCGGCGGTTGAGCCATGTCCGGCTGTCTGCGGTGTAGACGGGCAGGACGCGCAGGGTATCGGCGCCGAGGCGGGTTTCGGGGTGAGGGTCTTCGCCTTCGGACAGCAGGTGCAAGTCAGTGATCCGGGCGGGCCGGGGGACTGCGGCCTGGCATGATCCGTGGCCTCCGCACTCGTGACCCCCGGGTCGGCTCTCGCTTTCAAACCGTCTCGGCGATCGTCACCGTGCGTAGACGATCGCGAGCCGCAAGCGGGCCTGGTCCGAGCCCTCGGAGGTATCCGGACGGTTCCGGGCGATGCCTTGGGCGCGAGGTCACGAAATCGGCTGACGTCTTGACAGATTCGAAGGCGGTCGCTCAACTGCGCGAAAACATGGCCGAATTGCGTCGTGAGGTGTCGAAAAGTCGTTGGTAACGATTCAGCATTGGTCACCGTGGGTAGTCAATTTCGGGGCCGAAAACACCCCTTGAAGGGGGTCTCGCCCCCCGGATTCGACCACTCCGGGTCCACTTGACCCCCAACCGGTCCCCAACCGTATGCGAACGAGTGTCGATCAAACCTGACGCCACGTCACGCAAAAGGCCGCTGACCTGGGCGTTAACCCGGCCAACGGCCTTTCCGACTCACGTCGGGACGACAGGATTTGAACCTGCGACCCCTTGACCCCCAGTCAAGTGCGCTACCAAGCTGCGCCACGTCCCGTGGTCTCGGCGCCTGCAGCGGGGCCTGGGGGCTCTGCTGCGGGCTTCTCGACCTCGTCTCCGGTTGCCCGGCGACGTGGAAAACAATACAGCACGTCGGGGGGTGCTCGCTGCCAGGTTCGGGGGCGGGGTGGGTCAGGGGGTGGGGTGGCGGGCGTCGTAGGTGAGGAAGGCGGGGCGGCGGGCGGCGAGGAGGAGGACGGCGGCGACGCAGGCGAGGCCGCCGGTGATCACGGAGGTCGCGGGGTTGGTGAGGGCGGCGACGGTGCCGGATTCGAAGTCGCCGAGGCGGGGGCCGCCGGCCACCACCACGATGAAGATCCCCTGGAGGCGGCCGCGCATCTCGTCCGGGGCCGCGACCTGCATCATCGTGTTGCGGAAGATCATGCTGACGGTGTCGGCGCAGCCGGCGACGGCGAGCAGCAGGAGGCCGAGCCAGAGGTTGTGGAGGGCGCCGAAGGCCGCTATGGCCAGGCCCCAGGCCGCGACGGCGGCGAGGACGGCGATGCCCTGGCGGCGCACGCGGCCGACCCAGCCGGAGAAGAGCGCGCCGACCAGGGCGCCGACGGCCGGGGCGGAGACCAGCAGGCCCACGGTGCCGGCGTCGCCGCCGTAGAAGGTGACCGCGATGGCCGGGAAGAGGGCGCGCGGCATGCCGAAGACCATGGCGGCCAGGTCGGCCAGGAAGCTGGTGCGCAGGTTGGGCTGGTCCCGCAGGAAGCGGAGGCCGTCGAGCACGGAGGCACGGCCCTTGCGCTCGCCGTGCGGGCGCATGGCGGGCAGGCGCCACATCGCGTAGAGGGTGCCGGTGAAGGCGACGGTGTCGACCAGGTAGGCGGCCTGGGCTCCGTAGGCGCCGATGAGCACGCCGCCGAGCATCGGGCCGACGGTGAGGCCGAGGTTCATGCTGACGGTGTTCAGGGCGTTCGCCGCCGGGAGCTGGTGGCTGGGCACCAGGCGGGGGATCATCGCGGAGCGGGCGGGCGAACTGATCGCGAAGAAGCCGGCCTGCGCGGCCACCGCGGCATACAGGACCGCGACCAGGCCGAGGCCGGCCAGCGCCTGGGCGGCCAGGACGGCGGAGACGGCTGCCAGACCGGCCGCGCCGAGCAGGCCGAGCCGGCGCCGGTCGACGGTGTCGGCGATCGCGCCGCCGTAGAGGCCGAAGGCGACCAGCGGGACGAGGGAGAAGATGCCGACCAGACCGGTCGCGAAGGCGGAGCCGGTCAGGTCGTACACCTGGACGGAGACGGCGACGGCCGTCATCTGCTGGCCCACCGAGGAGACGGCCTGCCCGGCCCAGACCCGGCGGTAGTCGGGGTGGTCCCGAAGCGGGCTGAGGTCGGCGAAGGCCCGCCGGTACCAGGGGGAGCCGGCGCCACCGTCCGGCCCGGGATCCGGTTCGGGTTCGGCGGAGGAGGGGGAAGAGGGGGAGGAAGAGGGAGACGCGGGCGCCGACGTGGATTGTTGATCCTTTGACATGACCCACATGCTCCGCTCCACCCCCGGGCGGCCCCGCACCGGGGTCCGCCCTGGCCCGCAGAGCCCCGCCCGGCCCCGCAGCGCCCCCGCAGCGCCCCCGCCCGCTAGCGGCTCAACACCTGCCGCTCCCCCGCCTCCACCGCGAAGTCCAGCCGGTTGCCCGGCGGCGGGAACGGGCAGATGAAGTGGTCCGAGAAGGCGCACGGCGGCAGGTAGGCCCGGTTGAGGTCGAGGACGGTGCGGCCCTCCCCGTCGGGCGCCGGCAGGGTGATGAAGCGGAAGCGGTAGGTGTCGATGCCGCTCGTCGTGTCCGCGATCACGCCGCTGAGCCGGTCGCCCGACCGGCTCACGGTCAGGGTGCGGTGCTCGCCCGCGACGGTGAAGGCGATCTGGCCGGAGACGGCCAGCGGGCGCTCCCGGCCGTCGGCGTTCGGGACCACGACGGAGCGTGCGTCGCCGTCCTCGAACGGGGTGAAGACGGCGGGCACGGCCCATTCGGGGGCGTACGGGTAGGCGGAGATGCCCGCGAAGGCTGTCCGGCGGGGTGCGGCCGGGTCGAAGACCCGCAGGGCGAGCTCGCCCTCGCGCTCGATCGGGACGAGCAGCAGGGGGCCGAGCGTGGCCGTGTCGGCGGCCGGATCGGTGTCCGGGCGCAGCAGTACCTCGCCGTCCACGGGCGTACCGGCGCCGTCGACCGTGATGCCGTCGGCGGCCGCCGCCCGGACCCGGACGCCCTCCGCATCGGCCCACCAGCGCCCGGGCAGGCCCGGGATCTCGGCGGGCTCGGGCTCCAGCCAGTGCGTACCGGTGAGGGCGAGCTGGCCGTGCTCCGCGCTCACCGACGCCGCCCGGCCCTCGCTCCAGTGCTTCCAGTCCTCTGCGGCCGTCTCCGTCATCCGTCCACCGTCCCGCTCGATCCTCGGACGGCCCGCCGTTCGGGCCGCCCGTCTCGGTCATCCACAACGCCGTCCGCCCGGACGGCTCATTCCCGTCGGCCGGAAGTCACCGAAACCGCAACACGGTGGCAACGCGCCGACACAGGGCACCACGCGAAGCCACCGGGCGCCGCACGGCGCACGGCTCCGGACACCCACCTGCCCGTCGCACAGCTCCTCGTCACACTCCTACCCCTCGTGCGCCTCCCCTTCGCGGCGCTTCAGTGGACGGAACAGCCCCTCCTGCACCACGGACACCACCAGCCGGCCCTGCCGGTCGAAGATCTGCCCGCGGGCCAGGCCGCGCGCCCCGTGCGCGATCGGGGACTCCTGCTGGTAGAGCAGCCAGTCGTCCGCCCGGAACGGCTGGTGGAACCACATCGCGTGGTCGAGCGAGGCCATGTCGAAGTTCCGCTCGCCCCACAGCGGCTCGACCGGGGCGCGGACGGCGTCCAGCAGCGTCATGTCGCTGGCGTAGGTGAGGGCGCAGACGTGGATCAGCGGGTCGTCCGGCAGCGCGCCGTTGGTGCGCAGCCAGACGCCGCTGCGCGCCTCGACGCCCTCCAACTCCTCCTTCGTCCAGCGCAGCCGGTCGACGTAGCGGATGTCGAAGGGCTGGCGGCGGCTGATGAACGGGGGGAGTTCGCCGAGCCGGGAGCCCACCTCGTCCAGGGCGCTGGGCAGGTCCTCGGGGGCGGCGACGGGCGGCATCGGGTACTGGTGCTCGATGCCGGCCTCCTCGGGTCTGTGGAAGTCGGCGGTGAGCGCGAAGATCGACCGGCCGCCCTGGATGCCGAGCACCCGGCGAGTGGTGAAGGAGCGGCCGTCGCGGAGCCGGTCGACCTGGTAGACGATCGGCACGCCGGGAACCCCGGGGCGCAGGAAGTAGGCGTGCAGCGAATGGACCGGGCGCTCGCCGTCCACCGTGCGCCCCGCCGCGACCAGCGCCTGCCCGGCGACCTGGCCGCCGAACGTCCTTTGCAGCGCCTCCTCGGGACTGCGCCCGCGGAAGATGTTGAGTTCGATCTGTTCGAGGTCGAGCAGATCGACGAGGTCGTCGACGGGGGTACCCATGCGCACGCTTCCTTTCGGGACTCCGAACGAATTCTCCAGCTCACTCGAATCCTCTGGCGACCGGGGTCATTCCCGCACAGCGGTTCGCAACCCTCGGTTCACTCGAACGAGTTGTCGATCAAGCGAACAGGTGACGGCCGGGCGCTCCTCGCCGACCGGGACCACCGGAGCGGCACGCCCCCGCACGAGCCAGACCTCCACCGAACCCGCCCCCGCGAGCCAGACCTCCACGGAACCCGGCCCCGCACGACTCAGACCTCCAGGCCCGACTCCCGCACCGTGATGTTGAGCCGCCCGACCAGCCCCAACGCCGGGTCGGCCGTCCCCGGCAGCGTCCGCACCACCCCGTGGTACGCGAACCGGGCCGGGCCGCCGAACACCAGCAGGTCGCCGCTGTGCAGCTCCAGGTCCGTCCACGGCCGGGTCCGGGTCTCGGTGTTCCCGAGCCGGAAGACGCAGCCGTCGCCCAGCGAGAGCGAGACCACCGGCGCGTCCGCCCGCTCGTCGCGGTCCTGGTGGAGGCCCATCTTCGCGCCGTGCGCGTAGTGGTTGACGATCGCGACGTCCGGCGCGTACGACGCCGCACCCGCGACCTCCCCCGGCGCGGGCCCGTACGCCTCGGCGACCGCCCGGCGCGCCAGGTCCCCGAGCAGCGGCGGGAACGGCTTGACCGGCGCGCCGTCCTCGGCGACCCGCCGGTAGCCGTACGGGTACCAGTGCAGGCCCAGGCTCACCATCCGGACGGACATCATCCCGCCGGTGGGCATCCGCACCGCGTGCAGACCGGCCGGCGGACGGGCCCACTCGCGGCAGGCGGCGACCAGGCGGCGCTGCGCGTCGAGGTCCAGCCAGCCGGGGAGCAGCACGGCGCCCGGCGCCGGCTCGGAGCGCCCGCGCGCCCCCGGGGCCCCGCCGCGGTCGCCGGACGGCTCGCCGCCGCCGAACAGCTCGCCCTGGATCACCCCACCATCCTCCCGCACCGGGCCCGACCGAGCCCGCCTCACCCCCCGGACCCGACACCGCCCCCGGTCCCTCCGGCGGCACCACCGCCACCGCCCGCGCCACCAGAGCCCGCACCACCGCCACCACCCGCGCCACCAGAGCCCGCACCACCGCCACCGCCCCCAGCCGCAGGCGCGCCTCCGAGCAGCCCCAGCTTCCGCGCACAGGAGGGCCAGGCCTCCCACCCCTGGCGGCGCACGATCTCCTCGCCCACGGTCGTCTGCTCCCGCCGGCTCGCGTGGTCCGGCCGGTCGGCGAAGCGCGGCCCTCCCGACTCCGCCCAGGTGGACGGCCGGATCTGGAGGCCGCCGTAGTAGCCGTTGCCGGTGTCCGCCCGCCAGTCGCCGCCGCTCTCGCAGTCGGCGAGCTCGTCCCACACCAGGTCGGCGACCCGGACGGCCGCTCCGGCCCGCCCCCCGCCCGACGCGACGACCAGCAGGGCCGCCGTCACGGCTGCCACCCGCGCCAGGGCTCGCCCTCCGCCGGGGCGCCCGTCCCACGACTGCTCCATGGCAGCCGACCCTAGGCTCCCCGTGCACACACCGCCCGCCCGCTGCTCCGAATGACGCCGACCGCCCCACGGGACACCGCGAAACGCCGACGGCCGCTCCCCCGCCCCGCGGGAGAACCCGCGCGGCGGAGAAGCGGCCGTGGAAGCCGGGCACGCGATGCGCGACCGAGCGTGTCGGGCAGCCGGGCCCGTCAGGGCCTCAGCACGCCGGAGGACCTCAGATGCTGAGGGTCTGGCCCGGGAAGATCAGGTCCGGGTTGCCACCGATGACCTTGGCGTTGTTCTGGTACAGGTCGTGCCAGTCCAGGCCCTGGGCGGCGGCGATGGAGCTCAGGGTGTCACCGGCCTTGACGGTGTAGCCGCCCTTGGCGGCCGGCTTGGCGTCGTTGGAGCGGTTCCAGGACTTCGCGCCCTGGTCGGCCTTCGGCGCGGCCTTCTGGGTGTCGGCCTTCGGGGCAGCCTTCGGGGCGGCCTTCGGCGCGACGGCGTCGTTCTTCGGCGCGGCCTGGGCCTTGGGCGCGGCCTTCGGGGCCTCGGCCGGCTTGGCGGCGGCCTTCGGGGCCTGCGCCGGCTTGGCGGCGGTCGAGCCCGAGGCGGAGCCCGCCGAGGTGTCGACGGCGGCCGGGGCGCCGCCCTTGGTCAGGCCGGCCTTGACGGAGCAGACGGGCCAGGCGCCCGGGCCCTGCGAGGCGAGGACCTTCTCGGCGACGGCGATCTGCTGCGCCTTGGTGGCCTGGTTGGCCTGCGGGGCGTAGGCGGTGCCGCCGAAGGCGGCCCAGGTGCTGGAGGTGAACTGCAGACCGCCGTAGAAACCGTTGCCGGTGTTGATGGCCCAGTTGCCACCGCTCTCGCACTGGGCGACGGCGTCCCAGGTGGAGACGGAGGCGGCGGAGGCCGAGGTGGCCGTGACGAGGCCGGCCACCGGCAGGGCCGCGACAGCGGCGCCCGCGACGACAGCCATCCGCACGCGGTTGCGCTTGGTGGCGGTGGAGGGGGTGGCAGCGGCGATCTCGTTACGGAAAGTCATGGGGTTCCTCTCGACAGCCCCGGGCGGGCATGCGGAACCAGGCCCCGGAGGGGCCGCGATCGCTTGCCGCGTCCGTCGGACGGCCGTGCACGTGTCGGACGTGCCCCTGCCGCCCCGGCCACCCAGCCGCTCGCCGGCGACCTGTTCGAGCGATCGCGTCGGCGGGCACCTGCCGCGCCCGGCGGACCGGGGGGCTGTGCGTCGGGGGTGAGCCCGGGTGGCGCTCGTTGCGCCGACCAAGAAGCTACGAGCCGGTCGCCCGGGAAACCAAAACCTTGGGGGTCTGCCCAGCTCAGCCCGGGGTTACCAGCGGTAACGACCAAGGAATCATGTCCGGAATGTCCGATTTAACCGTCGATTCCTAGATCAAACATCCGAAACCCGTGACTCACCTCACTCATGGATTCCGGCAGTCCCGGCACCGACTTCGACAGATTGCGACCAGGAGAACACGGGGTGCGGTCGGATCCGAGGCAATTCCCGTCAGCCTCGACGGGCACCCGTGACGCCTGACACAAGGGCCCGTTGGGCATGGCGACCTCTCCGTGTCCGCCCCCGAACGCCACCCGCACCCATCCGAGGAGACCCCCGTGCCGCGCATGCTCGACGTCAGCGACGAGGTCCGGTCCGAGATCGGCGACGACGAGGCCGACCGCCTGCTAGGCGGCGACCGCGCCCCCGACAGCTACGAGTGCACCTCCTGCCGGACCCCCGGCGACACGCACGTGGAGCCCACCAGCACCGTGCTGTTCGTCGGCGATGAGACCGCCGTCCTCGCCTTCGCGCACGCCCGCTGCATCCCCTCCCAGGTCGTCCCGGTCTCCGAGGAGCAGCTGGCGGGCGCCGTCCGCAGCATCAGCCAGTCCCAGCCGGGCACCCCGCCCTCCTCCACCGTGCCGGACGCCCCCCTGCCGGGGGTCCCCGCACCGGGCGCCCCCGCACCGGCCCAGGCGGCGCCCGCCGCGCCCTCCCCGACCCCCCAGCCCGCCCCCGGCCAGGCCGCCATCCTCGGCATCACCTGCGGCCTGGTCCTGCACGGCAAGGTCGGGCACGCCTCGCTGGTGGTCGAGCCGACCGGGCCGGTCGGCCGCCCCGGCTCCACCTCGGGCGAGGACGAGTTCCTCGACCTGCTCCAGGACGCCGGCTTCCAGCCCGTCACCGACCTGGACGAGACCCCGGAGCAGCTGCCCGGCTGGTCCGTCCTGGTCGCGATGGGCAAGCTGCACGCGATCCTCCAGCCCGCCGCGGCCGGCGGCAGCACCGGCTGGTGGCAGGCGCACCAGCCGCTCCAGGTCACCGACGCCTGGCGGATGGCGGCGAGCCAGCTCTCCGAGGTGACGATGTACGCCGTACCGGCCGGGATGGTCGGCCGGCAGCCGCGCGAGGACCTGCTGCGCCAGGCGCTGGAACGGGCGGTGGCCCTGGGCCAGGTGGTCGCCGCCTCCCTCCCGCTCGCCGGGACCTGATCCGCCTGCGCCCCCGGACCCGCCGGGCGGCGGCCGCCCACCCCCACGGCCGCCGTCCGGCGGACGCGTTCCGCCGCGCCCACCCCATCCCGTGCGCCCCTCGGCGCCCCCCGGCGCCCCGCACGCCCGAGCCGACGCCCGGACGCCCGAGCCCGCCCCGCGCATCCGCCGCACCCCGGCGCACCCACCCCCTCCGCACCCCGGCGCGTGGAGGCGCCCACGCACCCGCGGCCCGCATCCCCCGCCCCTCTCACTCGTTGGCCCCTACGTGTACAGCTACGACGTCTCCGCGTCCCCCGGCCGGTCCGCCACCGCCTCGCGCTCGATCCCGGGCATGCGCCCCTCGTACGACGCCGAGCACCCGCACTCCGCGACGCCGATCTACGACGAGCTGTACTCCGAGTACCGGCGCCTCTTCCGCGCCCTGCCCGGCGACCGCACCGGCGAGGAGGACCTGGCGTTCACCGGCTTCGCCGTCCGCGACGGCTACCCGGTGCTCGGCGAGCAGCGCTCGTACCCGCCGCAGCAGCAGGCCTTCCACACCTTCGGGGGCCAGGTGCCGGGCCTCCCCCAGTTCATGCCGGGCTCCCAGCAGCACGGCTCCGGCCACGGCGCCGCCCCGCAGCACGGTCACACCGGCCACCACGCCGGCGCCCACCCCGCTCCTCACCCGGGCAACCACACGGGCAGTCACACCGGAAGCCACCCCGACGGCGGCCGGACCGCGAACCCCGGCACCGGCCGCCACCACGCCATCCCCCGCCCCGCCACCGAGGGCACCGGCCCCGTGCCCCCGGCCCGCGCCCAGGAGCAGGCCTCCCCCCAGTTCACCAACGGCCAGGGGTGGGTCGCGGCCGGCTACCTGGGCGCCGCCCCGCTGCCGGTCCCCGCGCCCGCCCCGCCGGCGCCGCCCGCGCCCGCCCCGGTGATGGGGACGGCCACCGGTCTCGCCCCCGCCCCGTCCACCGGCGGCCGCCACCGCCAGATGCTCTCCCTCCCCCCGGGCCCCACCGTCGACCACCGCTGACGCCCGCCCCGCAGCACGGCCCCGCACCCCACCCCCCGAAACGCCGGAGGGCCCGGCCGGCACACGCCGGAGGGCCCCGCCACCACCGTGGCGAGGCCCTCCGGCCGTCGGGTCGGCGGTAACCGACCCGACGCTCTCCCTTACTACTTCTTCTTGCGCTTCTCCCGGACCCGCACCGAGATCGAGATCGGCGTCCCCACGAACCCGAACTCCTCACGCAGCCGGCGCTCGATGAAGCGCCGGTAGCCGGCCTCCAGGAAGCCCGAGGCGAACAGCACGAAGCGCGGCGGCCGGGTGCCCGCCTGGGTGCCGAACAGGATGCGCGGCTGCTTGCCGCCGCGGATCGGGTGCGGGTGGGCGGCGACCAGCTCACCGAGGAAGGCGTTCAGGCGCGCGGTCGGGATGCGGGTCTCCCAGCCCTCCAGCGCGGTCTCGATCGCCGGGACGAGCTTCTCCATGTGCCGCCCGGTCTTGGCCGAGACGTTGACGCGCGGGGCCCACTGCACCTGGACGAGGTCGCGCTCGATCTCGCGCTCCAGGTAGTAGCGGCGCTCCTCGTCCAGCTGGTCCCACTTGTTGTAGGCGACGACGACGGCGCGCCCGGCCTCGACGGCCATCGAGATGATCCGGGTGTCCTGCTCCGCGAGGGTCTCGCTGGCGTCGATCAGGACGACCGCGACCTCGGCCTTCTCCAGCGCGGCGGAGGTGCGCAGCGAGGCGTAGAAGTCGGCGCCGGCGGTCAGGTGGACCCGGCGGCGGATGCCGGCGGTGTCCACGAACTTCCAGGTCTTGCCGCCGAGCTCGATCATCTCGTCGACCGGGTCGCGGGTGGTGCCGGCCAGCTCGTTGACGACGACGCGCTCCTCGCCGGCGACCTTGTTCAGCAGGCTGGACTTGCCGACGTTGGGCCGGCCGATCAGCGCGATCCGGCGCGGGCCGCCGGGGGCGGCGTCGCCGAAGGTCTGCGGCGGGGCCTCGGGCAGCGCGGCCATGACGGCGTCCAGCAGGTCGCCGGAGCCGCGGCCGTGCAGGGCCGAGACGGGGTAGGGCTCGCCCAGGCCCAGCGACCACAGGTAGGCGGCCTCGGCCTCGGTGGAGGGGCCGTCGACCTTGTTGGCGCACAGGACGGTCGGCTTGCCCGCCCGGCGGATGATCTTGATCAGGGCCTCGTCGGTGTCGGTGGCGCCGACCTTGGCGTCCACCACGAACAGCACCGCGTCGGCCTGCTCGATGCCCAGCTCTGCCTGGGCGGCCACCATGGCGTCGATGCCGAGGACGTCGATCTCCCAGCCGCCGGTGTCGACGACCTTGAAGCGGCGGCCGTTCCAGCTGGCCTCGTAGGTGACCCGGTCGCGGGTGACGCCCGGCTTGTCCTCGACGACGGCCTCGCGGCGGCCGATGATGCGGTTCACCAGGGTCGACTTGCCGACGTTCGGGCGGCCGACCACGGCCAGCACCGGCAGTCGGACGTGCTCGGCGCCGTCCTCGGCGTCGAGGTCGAGGTCGATGCCCTCCTCGGCGGCGAGGGCCATGAACTCGGCGTAGTCGGCGGCGTCCAGCCCGCCGAGATCGGCGGCGGAGTGCTCTGCGGTCATGTTCGTCTGTTCCGTTTCCCGGCCCGGCCCTTCCCAGGGGCGTGCCGTGCGTACCTGCCCCGTTCGGGGCAGCGCGATGGTTGTTTCCGCGGCGCCTCGGCGGCCCGCGGTTCACTCGTTGTGGCCCGAGCTCGTCGGACCGAGGAGCTCCGGCCGCTCCGGTTCGGGGCCGGTCCCACGCGGACCGTTCCCGCGCGGACCGGTCCGCTCCGGCCGGCCGCACCCGCGACCGGCGTCGGCCGGTCAGACCGAGGACAGTCCGGCCCGCTCCTCCACCAGTCCGGCGATCCGGTCGATCACCTGCTCCAGGGTGAGGGCGCTGGTGTCCACCAGGACGGCGTCCGCGGCCTGGACCAGCGGGGCCGTCTTCCGGGAGGAGTCGGCGGCGTCGCGGCGGGCGAGGTCGGCGGCCATCGCGGTGATGGTCGCCTCGTCGACGCCCTTGGCGCGCAGCTCGGCGGCCCGGCGCGCGGCCCGGGCCTCCTCGGAGGCGGTCAGGAAGACCTTGACGGTGGCGCCCGGGAACACCACCGTCCCCATGTCCCGGCCCTCGGCGACGATGCCGCGCTCGGCGACCTCGGCGCAGCCGCGCTGGAGCTCCACCAGCCGGGACCGTACGGCCGGCACCGCGGACACGGCGCTGACCTTGGCGGTCACCTCGGGGCCGCGGATCGGGCCGGACACGTCCTGGCCGTCCACCGTGATGGTGGGGCCGTCCGCGTCGGTGCCCGAGACGATCACCGGCTTGCCGCAGGCGACGGCCACCGCCTCCGCGTCGTCCACGTCGACGTCGTTGGCCAGCATCCACCAGGTCATCGCCCGGTACATGGCGCCGGTGTCCAGGAAGCTCAGCCCCAGCCGGGCGGCGACCGCCCGCGAGACGGTCGACTTGCCGGAGCCGGAGGGTCCGTCGATGGCGACGACGACCGGGGCGTGCGCTCGGTCGGCAGTGTCCACGGGCGAACCTCTCTCTGAGCATGGGAGCCGGAGCCTGGGAGGCGGACGGCCGGGATTGTCTCCCTCAAGGTTAATGGACCGCCGCCGTGACCGGCTCCGCCGCCCGCCCCACCCCGCGCCGGCCGCCCGTCCGTCCTGCAGAACCCGACCGGCCCCGACCGGCCCGGCCGCCCGCCCGTCAGTCCCGCACGCTCCAGCCGCTCGACCGCAGCGCCCTGGTCAGCCCCTTCACCGCCGCCGGCGCCACCGACAGCTGGACGAAGCCGACCTGCTGCCCGGTCGAGTGCTCGATGACGACGTCCTCGATGTTGACCCCGGCGTCGCCGACCTCCCCGAACAGCCGGCCCAGCTCGCCCGGCTGGTCGCCCAGCACCACGGCCACCGTCTCGTACCGGGTCGGCGGCGCACCGTGCTTGCCGGGGATCCGGGCCTGGCCGGTGTTGCCGCGGCGCATGACCGCCTCGATCCCGGCAGCGCCGGCCCGCCGCTCGCTCTCCTCGGCGGCCTCCAGGGCGCGCAGCGCGGTGACCGTCTCGTCGAGGTCGCGGGCGACCCCCTCCAGGACGTCGGCGACCGCTCCCGCGTTGGCGGAGAGGATGTCGACCCACATGCCGGGGTTGGAGGCGGCGATCCTGGTGACGTCGCGCACGCCCTGGCCGGAGAGCCTTATGGCGGTGTCGTCGGCGTTCTCCAGCCGGGCCGCCACCAGTGAGGAGACCAGCTGGGGGGCGTGCGAGACCAGGGCCACCGCCCGGTCGTGCTCGGCGGCGTCCATCACGATCGGCACCGCGCCGCAGAGCGCGACCAGCTCCAGCGCGGCGTTGAGGGTCTCGGTGTCGGTGTCCGCGGTCGGGGTGAGCACCCAGGGGCGGCCCTCGAAGATGTCGGCGCGGGCGGCCAGCGGGCCGGAGCGCTCGCGACCGGCCATCGGGTGGCTGCCGATGTAGTGGACGGTGTCGCAGCCGAGCTCGGCGACCTCGCTGCCCGGGCCGGCCTTCACACTGGCGACGTCGGTGTACCAGTGCGCCAGGTTGCGGCGCTGGCAGTCGGCCAGCACCTTGCCGACCAGCGCGGGCGGCACCGCGATGATCGCCAGGTCCACCGGGCCGTCGACCGGGTCGGTGGTGCCCGCCCCGAGCGACTCGGCGGTGCGGGCCGCGTCCGGGTCGGCGTCCTCCAGGTGGACGGTCAGCCCGCGAGCGGTCAGCGCGAGCGCGGCGGAGGTGCCGATCAGTCCGGTGCCGACGACGACGGCAGTGCGCATGGCGGGTCGCTCTCCTCATCACGATTCTCGGTCACGAATCTCGACAGGTGCCGGGACCGTCCGGGAGCACCCGCGCCCCATCCTCCCTCATCCGCCCGGCCGAAGTCCCCACCGTCCGCCCGGCAACCGCGGCGGCCGCCCCGGCAGCTTCCGGGCCCGGCAACCGCGGCGGGCCCGCCCCCGTCCCACACAGTGCACACGCCGCAGCCGGAAAACCTGCGACGCCCGCCCCGAGCCGGGCAGACTGGCCGCCGGGGCACGGGCGCCACGAAGCAGGCGCCACGAAGCGGGCGCCACGAGGCGAGCGCCACCAGACGAGCGCCGCGCGGCGGGCGACACGCGAACGAAGGGGTTGCGCATGGACGATCAGCACCACGGCCCGGGCGGGCCGTCGAAACCGCCGGCCGTACCGGCCCACCCGTCGGTCCTCGACTCCGTCGTGGTGTACGCCGAGGGCGCGGTGTGCCGCCGCCGGGCCACCGTCCCCCTCCCGCCCGGCGGCCGGCTGCGGCTGACCGGCCTGCCCGCCGCCGTGGACGGCCGCTCGCTGCGCGCCCGGGTGCTCGCCGGGCCGGCCGGCACCGCCGTCACCGAGGCCCGGCTGGAGCTGCTCGCCGAACTCCGCGAGCCGGACGAACTCCCGGGCCTGCAACGGGCCCTGGACGAGGCCGCCGAACGGTGCGGCGCGCTCGCCGAGCGCCTGCGGCTGGTCGAGGCGGCCGTCGCCGAGACCGCCGCGCTGCGCCCCGTCCCGCCGCGGCGCCGCCGCGACGAGCCGCTGCGCCGCACCCCCGCCGACGCCTGGCTGGAGCTCGCGGACTTCGTCGAGGCCCGGCTGTCCCGGCTCCAGCAGCGCGCCGAGGAGCTCACCCGGGAGCTGGAACTGGCCGACCACGAGCGCGCCCTGGCCGCCGACCGGCTGGAGCGGGCGTCCACCGCCGAACGGGCCGAGCCCGTCGGCACCGGCACCACCGCCCTTCTCACCCTCGGCACCGACGGCACCGACGGCACCGCACCAGCCGCCGACGCCGCCACCCCGACCACCGGCACCGCCGCACCCACCACCGACACCGCCACCCCGGCCGACGGCCACCCCGTCCTGGAGCTGGAGCTGGAACTGGAGTACGGCGTCCCCGCCGCCCGCTGGGTCCCCGCTTACCGGCTGTCCTACCGCACCGGCTCCGACACCGCCGACCTGGTCCTGCGCGCCGCCGTCGCCCAACGCACCGGCGAGGACTGGACGGGCGTGCGCCTCGCCCTGTCCACCGCCGACCTCGACCGCCGCACCGACCTGCCCCGGCTCGCCTCGCTGCGGATCGGCCGCAGCCAGCCCGCCCCGCCGCCCTCCGGCTGGCGCGAGCCCCCGGCGGGCCTGAACGACCTCTTCTCCGGCTACGACGCGGCCGGCGCCGACCGCCCCGCCCCGCGGCCCCACCCGTACGCCCCGGCCGCCGCGGCGGGCCCCGTGCGCGCCGCCCGGGTCGGCGGCGTCCGTCCGGGCGGCCCCCGGGCCGAGGCCTTCGCGGCCGAGGAGCACTTCGCCCCCGCCGCGCCGGGCCCGTACGGCGGCGGCCTGCTGAACGCCGACCAGCCGATGCCCGCACCCCCGGGCGCCCCCGCCGCCCCGGGCGCCGCCGCCCCGGGTGCCCCGGCCGGCTTCGCCGGGTACGGCGGCCCGCCGCTCCCGCCCCCCGTCGCCGCCGCGCCCGCGCCGTCCCAGGCCAAGCGCGGCCTCCCGGCCACGGAGGCCCAGCGCCACCCCGCCCCGCCCCCGCCGCCCGGCCTCGCCCCGGACGCCTCCCTGCTCGACTACCCCGACCTCGTCCTGGCCGGCCCCGAGGAGCCCGCCGACCGCCGCGGCACCCTGCGCCCCCGCCTTCACCACACCCACCAGCCCGGCTACCAGGCCCTGACGGCACCCGGCACCGACGGCACGACCCGGCTGCGCACCCTCGCCCTCCCCCGGCACGCCGTCCCGCCCCGCGAGTCGGCCGGCTCCTTCGACCACCGCTTCGACGCCGCCGCCCCCGCCGACGTCCCGTCCGACGGCACCTGGCACACCGTCACCGTCGGCGGGATCCCGCTCACCGTCGCCCCCGAGTACGTCACCGTCCCCGCCGTCGAGGAGAAGGTGTACGCGACGCTGGTGCTCGCCAACCGCACCGACCAGGCCGTTCTGGCCGGCCCGGCCGAGGTCACCGTGGACGGCGAGTTCCTGCTCACCGCCGCCCTGCCCACGCTGGCGCCCGGCGGCACCCGGCGGCTGGGCATCGGCGTCGCCGAGAGCATCGAGGTGGCGCGCCGCACCGAACTGCACGAGTCCACCACCGGCGTGCTGAAGGGCAACAGCACCGTCCTGGACCACCGGGTGCACGTCCGGCTGGCGAACCGGCTCGCACGCGCCGTCACGGTGGAGGTCCGCGAACGGGTGCCGGTCGCCTCCGACGCCGAGATCCGGATCGAGGAGCGGGCCGACTGGCACGCCCCGGCCGTCCCGGCCCCGGACTGCCCGCCCAGCACCCGGCTCTGGCGCGTCGACCTGCCGCCGGGCGGACGCACCGAGCTGGCCGGCGGCTACCTGATCAGGATCCCGGCCGGCAAGGCCGTCGTCGGCGGAAACCGGAGGAACTGAGCGATGACCGTCGAAGCCCTTCCCCTCCCCGTCACCGCCGTGACCTGCCTGGAGGACCGCGCCCACGTCGAGCGCAGCACGACGGTCGGGCTGGCCGCGGGCGTGCAGCGGCTGCGCCTCGGCCCGCTCACCGCCCTCGCCGTCGACCGCACCCTGCGCGCCGAGTCCGGCACCGACGGCGTCCGGGTGCTGGACGCCCGGCTGGTGCGCGGCTGGGCCCCGCGCGCCCCGCTGCCGCCCGGCCCGGACGACTCCGAGCTGCGCCACCGGCTGCACCGGCTGGACGCCGAGACCCGCCTGGCCGAGCAGGCCAGGGCCCGGTTGGAGGCCCGGCTGGCACTGCTCGCCCGGCTCTCCGCCGACCTGCTGCGCGAGATCGGCGAGGGCGCCGGCCTCGGCGAGCTGGAGCCCGACCGCTGGGCCCGGGAGCTCGGCCGGGTGGACGCCGAGCGCGAGCGCTACGGCGAGGAGCTGCGCACCGCCCACTCCCGGCTGCGCCGCCTGGAGCAGGAGCGCTCACAGGCCGTGGCCGCCCTGGAGGAGGCCGAGGAGGACCCGGCCGAGCTGACCGCCCACCTGGAGCTCACCGTCGAGGCGGCCCGGCCCGGCCCCGCCGAGCTGACCGTCTCCCACCTGGTGCCCTGCGCGCTGTGGCGCCCCTCCTACCGGGCGGTCCTGGACGGCGGCGAGCTGCGCCTGGAGTCGGAGGCGGTGGTCTGGCAGCGCACCGGCGAGGACTGGGCGGGTGCCCGGCTCACCTTCTCCACCGCCCGCTCCGCCCTCGCCACCGCCCCGCCGGCCGTCGTCGAGGACCGCCTGGTGCTGCGCGAGCGCACCGACGAGGAGCGCCGCACGGTCGAGGTCGAGCTGCGCGAGGAGGCGGTCGCCGCCCTGGGCCCGGCCTCCGGGGTGCCGGGCGTGGACGACGGCGGCGAGGTCCGGGTGCTGCCCGCCCCCGCCCCGGCGACCGTGCCCTGCGACGGCCGTGCGCACCGGGTGCCGCTGGGCGCCTTCACCGCCCCGGCGGACAGCGAGTACGCCTGCGCCCCGGAGCTGTCCCCGCTGGTCACCCAGGTGGTCCGGTTCCGCAACGCGGCCGGGCACCCGCTGCTGTCCGGCCCGGTCGAGCTGGTCCGGGGCAGCGGCTTCACCGGCCGCGGCGAGCTGCGCTTCACCGCCGCCGGGGCCGAGGCGGAGCTGTCCTTCGGCAGCTCGGACGACTACCGGGTGGTCCGGGAGGCCGAGGAGCGCCGGGCGACGGCCGGCCTCACCGGCCGCCAGACCACCACCCGGACGGTCCGGCTGCACCTGTCCCGCTTCTCCGGCCCGGAGGAGCTCGACGAGCGGACCGTCACGGTGCGCGAGCGGGTGCCGGTCTCCGAGGTGTCGGCGGTCGAGGTCCGGCTGCGCAAGGAGGACTGCTCCCCGGCGCCGGACTCCTTCGACGCCGAGGGCATCGTCCGCTGGGACGTGCCGCTCGCCCCGGGCGCCCGGCGCACCGTCACCCTGGTGTACGAGGTGTCGGCCTCCGCCAAGGTGGCCGGGCTCTGACCGCCGCGGGCGGCCGTCGGCGGACACCGCCGTGCCGGTGACGGCCGCTCAGGACCGATCCGCAGACAACGGGTAGAAAGGGAAGCATGATCCTCCACCTTGCCCCCCTGGACGACTGGCTGGCGGACCCCGGCCGCCCGTACGCCACCGCCTCGCTGCTCACCGACGGGTTCATCCACTGCTCGGCGGACGAGCGGACGGCGCTCGCGGTGGCCAACGCGTTCTTCACCGACACCCCCGACCCGCTGATGGTGCTGCTGATCGAGGAGTCGCTGGTGGAGCCGATGGTGAAGTGGGAGGCCGCGCACGGCGCCCCGCCGCCCGGGGCCACGCCGGGCGTGCTGTTCCCGCACATCTACGGGCGGCTGAACCGCACCGCCGTCGTCGGCCTGCAGAAGGTCGAGCGCGGGCCGGACGGCCGCTGGGCCTCCCTCAGCCCCTGGAGCTGACCGGCCCTCCTCGGACAGGCGCCTCTAGAGCCACCCCCGCTCCCGGGCCGCCATGCCGGCCTGGAAGCGGGTGGTGGCGCCCAGCGAGCGCATCAGGCTCTGGAGCCGGCGCTGGGTGGTGCGGGCGCTCCAGCCGAGCGACCGCGCGATCGACTCGTCGGTGAGCCCGGCCGCCAGCAGGCCGAGCAGCTTGCGGTGGTCGGCCTCCGGCTCCGGCCCGGCGCCGTCCCCGTCGACCGCCGCCTGGAGCCGGACGGCCCGCTCCCACTCCGCCTCGAACAGCGTGTCCAGCGCCTGGAGCAGCGCCGAGGGGTGGATCACGTACGCGGCGTCCAGCACGCTGTCCCCGACGCTGATCGGGATGATCGCCATCCGGTCGTCCGAGATGATCATCTTCATCGGCAGCGACGGCCGCACCCGCGCCTCCTCACCGTCCGCGACGCCGACCAGGATGTTCTTCTCCAGCCGCCCCGGCCAGGCCACCGCCTCCCGGTCGTAGACCGTCCGGAACTTCACGCCCTCGCGCAGCCGCCGCCGCTGCAGGGGCATCGGCGCGACCGGGTCCTGGATGTACGGCGGACGGTCGAAGCCGCGCACCTGGTACTGGCTGGTCTCGGTGATGTGCTCCAGGCGCTGGGCGATCGCCTCGCCGCCGGTCAGCACCTCCACCGAGTGCGCCGGGTCGGTGTACCGCGAGGCCTCCCGGAAGGCGTCCATCAGCCGGTGCATCTCGGCCCGGGCGTAGCGCAGCTCCGACTCCCGGTGGCCGATCAGGGTGCCGATCGCGACGTCCGGGGGGACGGGCAGGTAGCGGTGCCGGTCCACCGGCGCCCGGGTCGCCATGCCCTGCTGCGCCAACCGGTCCAGCGCGCGCACGCTCTGCTGGAACGTCAGCCCGCAGCTCTCCGCCAGCTCCTCCGCCGTGGACTGCGGGCTGGCCACCAGCGCCGCGTAGACCTGCCCGTCCGGCTCCGCCAGCCCCAGCGCGCCGAGGGCCTGCCCGCCGGCCCGTCCCAGTGCTGCATCGGACACGACGCCTCTCCCCCTGCTCGCCCGTTCCCGCTTGGCCGTTCCGTCGGCCGCCCCCGCCCCGACCGCGCCGCCGTGCTGGCGCGGTCCCGCCACGCGGCGGGGTGGCGCTCCGGTGGCCATCCTCGGCCACGGATCATGGCGCTGACAAGGCCGTGACCAGCGGTTGCGTCCCGGCTCACACGCCCCGTCCGGAATGCGGACATCCGCGGACGCGGCTCCGGGCCGCGCCGGGGAACGCCGGAGCCCCCGGCCGCGTGGCGTGCGGACGGGGGCTCCGGCTGGACGGTGCTCCGGCTCGGCGGGGCGGACCCTACAGGCCGACCTCGCGCATCAGCTGGCCGACCTCCGGGTTGGTCAGGCGGCGCAGCCAGCCCGACTTCTGGTCGCCCAGGGCGATCGGGCCGAAGTGGGTGCGCACCAGCTTCTCGACCGGGAAGCCGGCCTCGGCCAGCATCCGGCGGACGATGTGCTTGCGGCCCTCGTGCAGGGTCACCTCGACCAGGTAGTTCTTGCCGACGTTGGAGACCACCTTGAAGCTGTCGGCACGGGCGTAGCCGTCCTCCAGCTCCACGCCCTGGGCCAGCTGCTTGCCCAGGTCGCGCGGGATCGGGCCCTGGATCGCGGCCAGGTAGGTCTTGGTCACGCCGTAGCGCGGGTGGGTGAGGCGGTGGGCCAGCTCGCCGTGGTTGGTGAGCAGGATGATGCCCTCGGTCTCGGTGTCCAGGCGGCCGACGTGGAACAGCCGGGTCTCCCGGTTGGTCACGTAGTCGCCCAGGCACTGGCGGCCGTCCGGGTCCTCCATGGTGGAGACCACGCCGGCCGGCTTGTTCAGCGCGAAGAACAGGTAGGACTGGGTGGCGACGGTCAGGCCGTCCACCTTGATCTCGTCCTTCTGCGGGTCGACCCGCTTGCCCTGCTCGGTGACGCGCTTGCCGTTGACCTCGACCCGGCCCTGCTCGATCAGCTCCTCGCAGGCGCGGCGGCTGCCGACGCCGGCCCGGGCCAGCACCTTCTGGAGGCGCTCGCCCTCGGGCTCGCCGAAGGTCTTGGGCAGCTTGACGGCCGGCTTGTCGTGCCGGGCGAGGACGGCGTCCTCGATCTTGGCCTGGAGCTCGCGGGAGCGCTGCGGCTGGCGCCGCGGGTCGCCCGGGGCGCCCTGGCCCTCCCGGCGCGGGCGCGGGGCCGGGCCGGGGCGCCGGCCGGCGTAGCCGCCGCGGGCGGGGGTGGCGTTGGGGCCGCCGCCGTACTCGGGGCGGTCGTACTTGCGCTCCTCGGGCCGCAGCGGGCGGTCCGGGTAGCGGCGGTCGTCGCGCCGGTCGTCACGGCCGACGGAGCCGCCGCGCGAGCCGCCGTCACGCCCGTAGGAGCCGCCGCGCGAGCCCGAACCCGAGCCGCCGCGGCCGCCGCCGTACGAACCCCCGCGCGCGCCCGAGCCGCCGCGGGCGCTGCCGCTGCCGCCGCCGTAGGAGCCGCCGCCCCGGCCCCCGCCCTGTCCGCCGCGACCGCTTCCGCCGCCGCTGCTGTTCCTGCCGTTGCCACTGCTACGCATCAAAGTGTCCGTACGTCGTTCCGTCTGGGATGTGCGGTCGTTTCGGCCGACCTCACCGCCCCCTACCGATCCGGCCCGGCCCGACCGGCCTCGCCACTGCCGTCCGCGGCCTGCGCGGCAGCGGCGGCGACCGCCTCCGCGATCATCGTGCCCTCCAGGGACTCCGCTTCCACGTCGTCGACCTCGGGCAGGAAGGGAGCGAGCTCCGGCAGCTCGTCCAGGCCGCGGAGCCCCATCCGTTCCAGGAAGTAGTTCGTCGTCCGATACAGGATCGCACCTGTTTCGGGCTCGGATCCGGCCTCTTCCACCAGTCCTCGCTGTACCAGGGTACGCATCACGCCGTCACAGTTCACACCGCGGACGGCGGAAACCCGCGATCTGGACACCGGCTGCCGGTAGGCGACCACCGCCAGGGTCTCCAGCGCGGCCTGGCTGAGCCGGGCCTGCCGGCCGTCCAGGAGGAAGCGGTCGACGGCCTCGGAGCAGGCGTCCCGGCTGTAGAACCGCCAGCCGCCGGCCACCAGCCGCAGGTCGAAGCCGCGGCCCTGGGCGGTGTACTCGGCGGACAGCTCGCGCAGCGCCGCGGCCACCTCGGCCCGCGGCCGCTCCAGCGCCCCGGCCAGCCGCTCCTCCGCCACCGGCTCGTCGGCGACCATCAGGACGGCCTCCAGCCCGGCCCGCAGCCCGGCGTCCGCACGTCTCCCGGTGGCCGGGGCCGGCTGCTGCGGCACGACCCGCCCCTCCGCGGGCTGAACGCCCTCGGCGGGCCCCGCGGGCTCCGGCGGATCCGGCAGCAGCGCGAAGGCCGGCTCCAGCCACTCCTCGGTCCGCGGCCGCCCCGGCAGCCCCAGGGGGCGCCGCACCGGCCGCCCGCCCTCGTTCCCGCCGCTCATCGCCGCCCGCCCTCCTCGGCCCCGCCGGCTCCGTCAACCCCGTCAATCCCGTCAACCCCACCGACCGAACCGGCCCCACCGGCCGAACCGGCCTCGCCCGCCGGCCGGTCGAACTCGTCCGTCACCTCGACGGCGCCCCGGCCCTCCCCGGCCACCCAGCGCACCCGCAGCTCGCCCAGCGCCTCCGGCTGCTCGAAGGCGAGCACCTGCTCCCGGTACAGCTCCAGCAGCGCCAGGAAGCGGGCCACCACGACCAGGTCGTCCGGCGCGTCCTCGACCAGCCGCTGGAAGGACGCCTCGCCCAGTTCGGTGAGCAGGGCCACCACCAGCGCGGCCTGCTCGCGCACGCTCACCGGCGGGGTGTGGATGTGGTCCACCGCCACGACCGGCGCGGGCCGGGGCTCCATCGCCCTGGCCGCCAGCTCGGCGAGCCGCTGCGGCCCGATGCCGAGGACGACCTCCGGCAGCAGCTCCGCGTGCCGGGGCTCCAGGGCGGCCGTCCGGGGCCGGCGCAGCAGCTCGGCCGCCCAGCGCTCGCCGAACACGGCCGCCGCCCGCTTGTACGCCCGGTACTGCAGCAGCCGGGCGAACAGCAGGTCGCGGGCCTCCAGCAGGGCGAGGTCGGCCTCGTCCTCGACCTCCGCCACCGGCAGCAGCCGGGCCGCCTTGAGGTCGAGCAGGGTGGCGGCCACCACCAGGAACTCGGTCGTCGCGTCCAGGTCCCAGTCCGGGCCCATCGCCCGGATGTGCGCCAGGAAGTCGTCCGTCACGGTGGCCAGCGCCACCTCGGTGACGTCCATCCGGTGCCGCGCGATCAGGCCGAGCAGCAGGTCGAAGGGGCCTTCGAAGTTGTCCAGCCGTACCCGGAAGCCGCCCCGCGACTCGTCCTCGGTCGCGCTCTCGGCGGTGCTGGCTGGTTCGGTGGTCCTGGGCATGACGGTCCATCTTCACCCGGGGCCGCCTCCGGGCCCGCCCCGGGGCCGCCCGACACGCCGCCCGCGCCGCACCCCGCGCTCCGCCCGGCACTCCCGGGCCCCCGCTGTGGACCGGCCCCCGCCGGGCGCCCACGGGCCCGTACGGCGCCTCGGCGCACCCGGTACGGCCTCCCGGCCCCTCTCGGGCCCCTTCCGGCCGCCCTGCCGCCGTGTCGCCCGTCTCGGCCTGTCGTCCCGTCTCGGCCTGTCGCCCTGTCTCGGCCTGCCGCCGTCTCGCCCGCCCGCGGCCTCCCCACGCCGGGCCGGCGCCCCCCTCGACGCCCGGCGCTCGACCGCCGGCCGCCCGTGCGCGGGCCTCAGCGGCCGCGCAGCCGCCGCACCAGGATCGAGGCCTCGCCGCGCTGTTCGAGGTCCGCCAGGACGACCGCGATGGCCTCCCGGACGATCCGCCCGCGGTCCACGGCCAGGCCGTGCTCGCCGCGCAGCACCAGCCGGGTGTGTTCGAGGTCCATGAGCTCCTCGGCGGACACGTACACCGTGATCTTCTCGTCGTGCCGCTCGCGCCCGCTCGGCCGGCGCGGGGCGCGGCCGCGCGGGCGGGCCCGGCCGCCGGCACCGGCCTGCTCCTCGGCGGCGCCCTGGTGCGCCCGGCCCGCCGGCGCGGCTGCGGGGCCCCGGCCGGCCGTGGCGGTACCCGTGGCCGCGCCGGCGGGCCCGGCGGCCGCACCGGACCGCTGGACGGGCGGCTGCGCGGGCGCCGGCACCGTGGCGGCCGCCTGCTGCTCCGGCGTCAGCTGCCGGTCGTCCTGGTCGCCCTGGACGGACTCGGCGCCCTCGGCGCCGTCCGGTCGGCCGTTGACGGCCCGCGCGGTCTCCGGTCTGGATGCCTCGGCGGCCGGACGCGGCGCGAGGGACGGCGACAGCGCCATCCCCCCCGTGGTCCGGAACAGCTCGTCGGCACCCGGGAGACTCACTCGGCGGGGCGGCACCGGTCGAGCACCTCCCTGGCGAGCTGGCGGTAGGCGGCGGCACCGACCGAGTTGGTCGCGTACGTCGTGATGGGCTCGCCGGCGACGGTGGTCTCCGGGAAGCGCACGGTCCGCCCGATGACGGTGTGGAAGACGTGCTCGCCGAACGCCTCGACGACCCGCGCCAGCACCTCGCGGCTGTGCACGGTGCGCGAGTCGTACATGGTGGCCAGGATGCCGTCCAGGCGCAGGTCGGGGTTGAGCCGCTCGCACACCTTCTCGATGGTCTCGGTCAGCAGCGCGACCCCGCGCAGCGCGAAGAACTCGCACTCCAGCGGGACGATCACGCTGTGAGCGGCCGTCAGGGCGTTGACCGTCAGCAGGCCCAGCGAGGGCTGGCAGTCGATGATGACGTAGTCGTAGTCCGGCAGCAGCGGCTTCAGGGCGCGCGCCAGCGCGGACTCCCGGGCCACCTCGCTGACCAGCTGCACCTCGGCCGCGGAGAGGTCGATGTTGGAGGGCAGCAGGTCCATCCCCGGGACGGCCGTCTTCAGCAGCACCTCGTCGGCCGTCAGGCCCCGCTCCATGAGCAGGTTGTAGACGGTGACGTCGAGCTCCATCGGGTTGACGCCGAGGCCGACCGAGAGGGCGCCCTGCGGGTCGAAGTCGACGAGCAGCACCCGGCGGCCGTACTCGGCCAGCGCCGCGCCCAGGTTGATGGTCGACGTGGTCTTGCCGACGCCGCCCTTCTGGTTGCACATGGCGATGATCTGGGCGGGGCCGTGCTCGGCCACCGGCGCGGGGATCGGGAAGTACGGCAGCGGACGGCCGGTCGGGCCGACCCGCTCGCGGCGCTGGCGCGCGGCGTCGGGGGCCAGCGTGGCGGCGTACTCCGGGTCCGGCTCGTACTCGGCGTCCGGGTCGTCGTAGGCGCCGTAGGCGAACTCGCCGTAGGCCAGGCCGTAGGCCGCCAAGTCGGCGTCGTGATCGGTCACCGTGGTCACCTGTGCTGTGTTCTGGCGTGCTTCGAAAGTACGGAGTGCGACCGAGCCGACCTCGGCCGAGCCCACGGAGGGCTGCCGGGCCCCGGGCTCCTCACTCGGCTGGCCGGCGGTGAGCTCCGCCAGTCCTGGCTGACCACCCCCGGGAGCAATTGTCGACTCATTCACAAGTCGTCTTACCTCCTTGGGCATCCAGGACTCTATGTCGATTCGTCAGTGTGGCAGCATGCCGACGGTTTGCGACTCTAGGCCGTTCAAGGCGTTCGCAGCAACACAATCCACGGTAGTGGGCAGGATGTGTCGACTATCGAGCGGGCTCCTGTCAAGGGATGAGCGGGCCACTGGCCCCAACGTTTCTGCGGGCGGGTGACATGACCGGCGGACATTGACGACAGAGCGACCTACCCGGTGCGGCCGGGCGACTTGCCCGGCCCCCCGGCCGTTCGCGGGCACGGCGAAGCCCCCGGCCCGAAGGGATCGGATCGGGGGCGAACGACCGCCGGGCGGTCAGGGGGTTCAGGCGAGCACGCTCTCCAGGGAGACCGACTCCAGGCCGAAGGCCTCGGCCACGGCCGGGAAGGTGATCTGGCCCTCGTGCACGTTGAGGCCCTTGGCCAGCGCGGCGTCGCGGCGCAGCGCGTCCTTCCAGCCGCGGTTCGCCAGCTCCAGCACGTACGGCAGGGTGGCGTTGGTCAGCGCGTAGGTGGAGGTGTTCGGGACGGCGCCCGGCATGTTGGCCACGCAGTAGAAGACCGAGTTGTGGACCTTGAAGGTCGGGTCGTCGTGCGTGGTGGGGCGCGAGTCCTCGAAGCAGCCGCCCTGGTCGATGGCGATGTCGACCAGCACGGAGCCCGGCTTCATGCGGGAGACCAGCTCGTTGGTGACCAGCTTCGGGGCCTTGGCGCCCGGGATCAGCACGGCGCCGACGACCAGGTCCGCCTCCAGGACGGCCTTCTCCAGCTCGAAGGCGTTCGACACGATGGTCTTGACCTTGGTGCCGAAGATGCGGTCGGCCTCGCGCAGCTTGTTGATGTCGCGGTCCAGCAGGGTCACCTCGTAGCCCATGCCGACGGCGATGGTGGCGGCGTGCCAGCCGGAGACGCCACCGCCGATGACGACGGCCTTGGCCGGGTGGGTGCCGGGCACGCCGCCCGGCAGGGTGCCGCGGCCGCCGGCCGGACGCATCAGGTGGTACGAGCCGACCTGCGGGGCCAGGCGGCCCGCGACCTCGGACATCGGGGCGAGCAGCGGCAGCGCGCCGTTCGACTGCTGCACGGTCTCGTACGCGATGGCGGTGGTGCCCGAGGCGATCAGCGCGTCGGTGCCGGCGCGGTCGGCCGCCAGGTGGAGGTACGTGAAGAGGGTCTGCCCCTTGCGCAGCCGGTGGTACTCGGAGGCGATGGGCTCCTTGACCTTCAGCAGCAGGTCGGCGGTGGCCCACACCTCGTCGGCGGTGGGGAGGATGGTGGCGCCGGCGGCCACGTACTCCTCGTTCGGGATCGAGGAGCCGAGACCGGCGTTGTCCTCGATGTAGACCTCGTGTCCGTTGCGGACCAGCTCATGCACGCCGGCGGGCGTGATGGCCACGCGGTACTCGTGGTTCTTGACCTCGCGGGGGATGCCGACCTTCACGGCTAAACACGTCCTCTTGCCATGGGGGTCCCGACCGGAGAAGACCGGTGGGCGACGCGCACGTGGGGAAGCCTCCGGGGCAGCCCGGGGCAGGGATC
This sequence comes from Kitasatospora sp. NPDC018619, assembly GCF_044391605.1. Lineage (NCBI taxonomy): Bacteria > Bacillati > Actinomycetota > Actinomycetes > Kitasatosporales > Streptomycetaceae > Kitasatospora > Kitasatospora sp. NPDC018619. The sequence goes on along the minus strand of NZ_JBISAI010000034.1, from coordinate 23,000 downwards.
GCTGCGCGACTGAGTTCGAGTGTAATGAAGCCCAGGCGGCGTGTCAGCCTTCCAAAGTGAATAATTTTCCCGCACACATTGGCAGGTTCGTAGGCTTCCCCTGCGACTTACCTGCCAAAGACGTTGCAACCGGGCATCTTCGACGGTACTCCGATAGTCCCCCTCACCACCCGGCGTCGACACGTTCCCGCAGGTCCGCGAGGGCGCTCCCGACGGCCTCGCGGCCCCGCTCGTCGCCCAGCCGGCGCAGCACCGCGAGGGCCGCGCGGTACTCCCGGTCCGCCTCCTCGAAGCGCCGCTGCGCGGTGTGCGCCTCGGCCACCCGGGCGAGCAGCCGGGCCTCGGCGGCGTGGTCCCCGAGCGCCTGCCGCAGGCCCAGCGCCCGGCCGTACCAGTCGGCGGCCCGGACGGCGTCGCCGAGCGCCCGGTGGCAGTTGGCCGCGCTCTCCAGGGCCCGGGCGCACAGCGGTTCGTCGTCGGCCGTCCGGGCGTGCTCCAGGGCGGCCCGGTAGTGGACGGCGGCCGGCTCCCAGCGGCCCGCCGAGGCCTGGAGGTCGCCCAAATTCAGCAGCGCGGCCGAGGCCCGGCGGGGCCGGCGGTTGCGCTCGGCGACGGTCAGCACCAGCTCGTGCAGCCGGTAGAGGTCGGTGGGGGCGGCGGCCCCGGTCAGCGGCAGCGTCCGCAGCAGCGCGGTGACCAGCCGCCCGGCCGAGCCGTCCAGGTCCCCCTGGCCGATCGCGTCGGCCACCGCGCCGAGCAGCAGCTCCCGCTCGCCCAGCAGCCACTCGCGGGCGTGCGCGGCCGAGCCCAGCCGCAGCGGGGCGGGCAGCGGCTCCGGGGCGGGGCCGGCCGCCGGGTCGAGCAGCGCGCGGGCCGACTCGGTGAGCCGGACCAGCCGCTCCAGCAGCCGGGCCCGGGCCAGCTCGGTCTCGGCGGGCCTGTCCTCCTGCTCCCGCAGCCGGACCAGCCGGGGGTAGAGCCGCCCGGGCACCCGGTAGCGCGGGGTGCCGTCGGCGGCCGGCGCCTCCTCGCCGAGCAGCTCCCGCTCGGCCAGCGCGGCCAGCGTCGCGGCCGCGTCCGGCACCGGGCAGCCGACCAGGGCGGAGGCGGTGCGCGGGTCGGCGGTCTGCGCCGGGGCCAGGGTGAGGGTGCGCAGCATCCGCGCCTGGGCGGCCGGCAGCCCGCGGTACAGCAGGGTGAAGGCGCCGAGCAGCGGGTCGTTGTCGGGGACGGGCACCGGCCCGGCCGGTTCGGGGCCGGGCTTCACCCAGGCCGCCGGGTCGCCGGCCGACTCGGCCGCCGCGGCCGCCCCCGGCGCCGCAGGGCCGCCGGCCCGGCCCCGGGCCGGCTTCCCCGCGTCCGGCTTCCCCGGGGGAGGCGTCCCCTCCTTCTTCTTCCCCGCCGCAGCCGCGGCGGCTGCGGCGGGGACGGCGGCTGCGGCGGGGGACCGCTCGGCGGCGGTCCCGGTGGCCGCCGTCTCCTCCCCCACCACCCGGTTGAGCTCGCGCGCCGCGTCCGTCACCGCGATCTTCGGGTCGCTCCGCAGCCACCCCGCCATCAGCCGCAGCGCGGCGGGCCGGGAGGCGCAGGCCTCGGCCAGGTCCGCCCCGCCGACCGGGTCGCAGGAGATCCGGGTGCCGCCGACCAGGTCGGCCAGCAGTTCCGCGGAGGCCTGCCGGTCCAGCCCGCCGAGGATCACCGGGTCGATGTCCTCGATCCCGGTGAGCGGCCCGGCCGTGGTGGCCAGCACCAGGCAGCCGGGCTCGTCGGCGAGCAGCGGCCACACCTGCCCGGCGTCCCGCACGTCGTCCAGCACGAGCAGCACCCGCAGCCCGGCGAGCGCCTCGCGCAGCGCCACGCAGCCGGGCTCGTCCCGCCCGTCCTCGCCGCCGCCGGGCAGCGGCACATCTCCCTGCGGGTCGAGCTGCTCCAGCAGCAGCCGGGCGGCCCGGGCGGGCGGCACCCGGCTGCCGTCCGGGGCGGACATCCGGACGAACAGCACGCCGTCCGGGTAGCCGGCGGCGACGGTGCGGGCGAAGCGCGCGGCCAGCGCGGTCCGTCCGGAGCCGGGGCGCCCGGCCAGCACCAGCACCGGGCAGCGCCCGCTCGCCGGGCGGGCGGCGGCCGCCCGCAGCGCGGCCAGTTCGGCCCGCCGCCCGACGAAGAGCGCGGGCCCGGCCGGGAGCCGCTCCAGGCCCGGGACGGCCCCGGCGGGCGCGCCGGGGCCGGGGTCCATCGTCGCCGTCTTCCTCGCCACCCGTGCCACTCCCGACGTCATCCCGCGCTCGGCATCCGACGCTCGGCATCCGGTGCCCAGCCTCCGGAGCTCAGCGGAGGCGGCCCGGGACGGGCGCCCTGTCTGCGAAGCGTAGTTCGACCGTCCGGCTCAGCCGAGGTGACATCCGGTCGTACGAATCGGCAAATCACCCCAACGACTCAACCGGGCGGCGGTCCGTCCCCCGGGCGGCCGACTCAGGCCTCGAAGGGGCGGGCCGGCCAGGGCGAGTCCGCCGGGCGCAGCGCGTCCAGCCCGTCCGGGCCGGCGAGCGCGGCGTGCACGGCGAGGGCGCCGGTGACGAGGGTCGGGTTGTGCAGCTTCCCGGCCTGGATCAGCCGGACCAGCTCCGGCACGGGCACCCAGGCGAGCTCGATCTCCTGCTCCTCGCCCTCGGCCGCGAAGCGCTCGCCGTCGGCGGGCGACAGGTCGGTGGCGAGGAACATCCGCAGCGCCTCGTCGGTGCCGCCCGGGGAGGTGTAGTAGTCGGCGAGGATCCGCCAGGTGCCGGCCTTGCAGTGGGCCTCCTCGTACAGCTCGCGCTGCGCGGCGCGCCACGGGTTCTCGCCGGGCACGTCGAGCAGGCCGGCCGGCAGCTCCCACAGCCGCTGGCGCACCGGGTGGCGGTACTGCCGCAGCACCAGCACCCGGTGCTCGTCGTCCAGCGCGAGCACCGAGACCGAGCCCGGGTGGGTCTGGTAGTCGCGCCGGGCCCAGCTGCCGTCGGGCATCCGGACCTCCTCGCTGCGGACCCCGGTGACCTTCCCCTGGAACGGGGTCCCGCTCGCCCGGACCTCCCACTCCTCGGCCACGTCGGCGATTTCCTGGCGGCTCTGCTCGTCCATCGCTCTCCCCTTTTCGTCAGTACGACACAATCTAACGCCGGACGGCGGCCCCGCGGGAACCGCGGAGCCGCCGTCCGGTGAACGACCTGGGAGGACTACTCGCCGGCCCCGGTCTTGATCTCGATGGCCGCCTTGACCAGGCCCGCGAAGAGCGGGTGCGGGCGGGTCGGGCGGGACTTCAGCTCCGGGTGGGCCTGGGTGGCCACCAGGTACGGGTGCACCTCGCGCGGGTACTCGACGTACTCGACCAGGTCGCCCTTGGGCGAGAGGCCGGAGAACTGGAGGCCGGTCTTCTCCAGGTCCGCGCGGTACGCGTTGTTGACCTCGTAGCGGTGGCGGTGGCGCTCCTCGACGTACTGCTCCCCGCCGTAGACCTCGCGGACGATCGAGCCCTCGGCGAGCTTGGCCGGGTACAGGCCCAGGCGCATGGTGCCGCCGAGGTCGCCCTTGCCGTCGACGATGGCCAGCTGCTCGGCCATCGTGGAGACGACCGGGTGCTTGGCGGCGGAGTCGAACTCGGTGGAGTTGGCCTCCGGCAGGCCGGCCAGGTTGCGGGCCGCCTCGATGACGACGCACTGCAGGCCCAGGCACAGGCCCAGCAGCGGGACCCGGTTCTCGCGGGCGTAGGTGATGGCGCCGACCTTGCCGTTGACGCCGCGGTCGCCGAAGCCGCCGGGGATGCAGATCGCGTCCACGTCGCCGAGCTGCTCCCGGGCGCCCTCGGGGGTCTCGCAGTCGTCGGAGGTGACCCACTTGATCTCGACCCGGGCGTTGTTGGCGAAGCCGCCGGCGCGCAGCGCCTCGGTCACCGACAGGTAGGCGTCCGGCAGGTCGATGTACTTGCCGACCAGGGCGACCTTGACGATGTGCTGCGGCTCGTGGACGCGGCGCAGCAGGTCGTCCCAGGTGGTCCAGTCGACGTCGCGGAACGGCAGGTCCAGGCGGCGCACCGCGTAGGCGTCCAGGCCCTCGCCGTGCAGCACCTTGGGGATGTCGTAGATCGACTTGGCGTCGATGGCCGCGACCACGGCCTCCTCGTCCACGTCGCACATCAGCGAGATCTTGCGCTTGATCGCCTGCGGGACCTCGCGGTCGGCGCGCAGCACGATCGCGTCGGGCTGGATGCCGATGTTGCGCAGCGCGGCGACGGAGTGCTGGGTGGGCTTGGTCTTCAGCTCGCCCGAGGGGCCGATGTACGGCAGCAGGGAGACGTGCACGAAGAACACGTTGTCCCGGCCGACCTCGTGGCGGACCTGGCGGACGGCCTCCAGGAACGGCAGCGACTCGATGTCGCCGACGGTGCCGCCGACCTCGGTGATCACCACGTCGACGTCCTCGGTCGCCATCCGGCGGATCCGGGCCTTGATCTCGTTGGTGATGTGCGGGATGACCTGGACGGTGTCGCCCAGGTACTCGCCGCGGCGCTCCTTGGCGATGACGGTCGAGTACACCTGGCCGGTGGTGACGTTCGCCGAGCCGTGCAGGTTGGTGTCCAGGAACCGCTCGTAGTGGCCGATGTCCAGGTCGGTCTCGGCGCCGTCGTCGGTGACGAACACCTCGCCGTGCTGGAACGGGTTCATGGTGCCCGGGTCCACGTTGAGGTACGGGTCGAGCTTCTGCATCGTCACGCGCAGGCCGCGGGCCTTGAGCAGCGCGCCCAGGCTGGAGGCGGTCAGCCCCTTGCCGAGCGAGGAGGCGACACCCCCGGTGACGAAGAGGTGCTTGGTCGTCACGGCGCGGCCGTTCGCTGCCTTGCCGGAATGGGGCTGTGCCAAGAGGGGGCTCCCGTGGGTCGCGTGTCGAAGGTGACGTGGGCGGGAGCTCGGGGTTCGCCGGGCGACGGGAGGCCGGCTCGGTGCGCGGCGCTCGCTGGGTCGTCGGTTCGGCTGGTCCGGGGCGTTTGATCCCGCCGGTCCACGGGATACCAGGGTATCAGTGACGCGACCCGGACGCGGTTCGGGCCGCGCGCCGCGCCAGGAGCGCGCGCGGGGCGCACCACCGGCGCATCAGCAGCCCCAACCGTCACGCCGGTCGCACGACCCCCCGGACCGGGCCAGAGCGCGGCGCCCGTCCGGACCATGCCGGGCCCTCCGGGCGGACCAGGCGGAGGTGATCCTTCCGGACCATCCTGGGCCGGGCCCTCGCGATGCACGGCATTTCCGCCGAATTGCGGCGCCACACCGGGCTGCGCCCGCGTGCTTCGCCCCTTTCGTCCGTCGTAAGCTGCTCGGACGCATCGCCGACAGCACGAGCACGCGGAGGGCGTGGGAGGGTCAGGACACTCCCGGTCCCCGATGCGCGACCGGACCTCCCCGTAATTCCCGCTCATCCCCACCCACTCCAGGGGCTCGACCGAGCCCCGCGGACACTCCAGCAGGGCCTGCCACCACCCCCGGCAGGCCGGACGTCCCGGGGTGGACCTCCGGCCCCGCAGACCGCTCGCTCCCTCCGCTCGCCGATGCCCTGACCACATTGCGAACTGGAGATCCACGTGGCCGGCCGTATCGAGGACTACGCACTCATCGGGGACATGCAGACCGCTGCCCTGGTCAGCAGGGACGGGGCGGTGGACTGGCTCTGCCTGCCCCGCTTCGACTCCCCGGCCGTGTTCGCCGGCCTGCTCGGCACCGATGAACACGGCTTCTGGCGGATCGGCCCGGCCGAGGTCGTCCGGACCGAGGTCCCCGCACCGGCCGCCGCCACCCCCGCCACTCCCGCCGCCGCGGCCGGCACCGGGCGGGTCCGCATCGCCGACACCGCCGACCTCCGGGTGCCCCCGCCCACCGCCGCCGCCCCCGCCGTGCCCGCCGACCGCCGCCGCTACCGGGGCGACTCGCTGATCCTGGAGCAGGAGTGGGACACCGAGGGCGGCACCGTCCGGGTGATCGACTTCATGCCGCCGCGCCCGCTGGCCGGCAAGGACGCCGTCCCCCAGGTGGTCCGGATCGTCGAGGGCGTCTCCGGCACCGTGCGGATGCGCTCCGCGGTGCGGATGCGCTTCTCCTACGGCCGGGTGGTGCCCTGGGTGCACCGCGTCGAGCAGGCCGACGGCGGCCACCGCACCGTCGCCATGGCCGGGCCCGACTCGGTCTGGCTGGACGGCGAGGCCGAGACCTACGGCCGAAACCTCACCACCTACGCCGACTTCACCGTCGCCGCCGGCGAGCGGATCGCCTTCGCCCTCACCTGGCAGGCCTCCCACCTCGACCCGCCCAGGCCGCCGGACGCCGAGGAGGTGCTCGACGCCACCGCCGACTTCTGGCACGAGTGGGCCGGGCAGTGCACCTACCAGGGCCCCTACCGCGAGGCCGTGATCCGCTCCCTGATCACCCTCAAGGGCCTCACCTACGCCCCCACCGGCGGCATCGTCGCGGCCCCCACCACCTCCCTGCCCGAGGACATCGGCGGCGAGCGCAACTGGGACTACCGCTACACCTGGCTGCGCGACGCCGCCATCACCCTCTCCTCGCTGCTGCGCACCGGCTACCGCGAGGAGGCCCGCGCCTGGCGCGAGTGGCTGCTGCGCGCCGTCGCCGGGGACCCGGAGAACCTCCAGATCATGTACGGCATCGCCGGCGAGCGCGAGCTCACCGAGTCCTCGCTGGACTGGCTGCCCGGCTACGAGGGCTCCCAGCCCGTACGGGTCGGCAACGGCGCCGCCGGGCAGCTCCAGCTCGACGTCTACGGCGAGGTGGTCGAGGCCCTGCACCTGGCCCACATGACCGGCCTGGTCCGCAACGACCACGCCCACCACCTCCAGCTGCGCCTGATCGACTACCTGGAGGACCACTGGCAGGAGCCGGACGAGGGCATCTGGGAGGTCCGCGGCCCGCGCCGGCACTTCGTCCACTCCAAGGTGATGGCCTGGGTCGCCGTCGACCGCACCATCAAGCTGCTGGAGCAGACCCCCGAGGACGAGCCCTGCGGCGGCCACCTGGAGCGCTGGCGCGCGCTGCGCGCGCAGATCCACGCGGACGTCTGCGAGAAGGGCTACGACCCAGAGCGCAACACCTTCACCCAGTACTACGGCGGCAGGGAGCTGGACGCCTCGCTGCTGCTGATCCCGCAGGTCGGCTTCCTGCCCCCGGACGACAAGCGGGTGATCGGCACCATCGAGGCGATCCAGCGCGAGCTGTCCACCGAGGACGGCTTCGTGCTGCGCTACCCGACCCACGACGAGTCCGGCAACAACGTGGACGGCCTCTCCGGCCACGAGGGCGCCTTCCTGGCCTGCTCGTTCTGGCTGGCCGACGACCTCGCCATGATCGGCCGGGTCCAGGAGGCCCGCGAGCTGTTCGACAAGCTGCTCTCGCTGCGCAACGACCTCGGCCTGCTCGCCGAGGAGTGGGACCCGCGCCTCAAGCGCCAGGTCGGCAACTTCCCGCAGGCCTTCAGCCACGTCCCGCTGATCGACACCGCCCTGCGGCTGACCGCCTGCGGCGCCGCGTACCTGTCCGCCCAGCCGGACGGCCCGGCCGCCGACCGGGTCGAGCGGGCCACCGTCTGACGGCGCCTACGGGCGCTGCACCAGCTCGTCGTAGGTGCTGAGCACCTGGGCGACGGTGGCGGCCTCGTCCGGCCAGGTCTCGGCCTGCTGCCGGCCGGCCGCCGCCAGCCGTTCGCGGCGGGCCGGGTCGGCCAGCAGGGCGCGCACCGCGCGCCCGAGCGCCGCCGGGTCGCCCGGGGGCACCAGCGCGGCGGCGTCGCCGACCAGTTCGGGGATGCCGCCGACGGCGGTGGCGACGACCGGCACGCCGGCCCGCATCGCCTCCTGCACCACCAGCGAGCGGGCCTCCCAGCGGCTGGAGACCACCACCAGGTCGGCGGCGGCCAGCAGGTCGGGCACGTCCGTGCGGTAGCCGAGCAGCCGCACCGGCAGCTTCTCCGCGGCCGCCCGCTCGCGCAGCGCGCCCGCCTCCGGGCCGTCCCCCGCGAGCAGCACCAGCGGTTCCGGGTCCAGCGCGGACAGCTCCCGGGCGGCGTCCAGCAGCAGCCCGAAGGCCTTCTGCGGGACGAGCCGGCCGACCGCCAGCACCAGCGGGCGGTCCGGTCCGTCACCGAGCAGCGCGGCCCGCGCCTCGGCGCGGCCGAGCAGGCCCTCGGGCATCGGCGGCGCGGCCACCGGGCCCAGCCGGGCGTCGGTGGCGCCCAGCTCGCGCGCCCGGGCCACCAGGTCGGAGGAGGCGCCGAGGACCAGGTCCGCGGCGCGCGCCACCCGGCGCTCCATCAGCCGCTGGAGCCGGCGCTCCATGCCCGTGGCCAGCAGCGCGTGGTGCGAGGTGACCACCAGCGGGGTCTCGGGCCGCAGGCCCGGGAAGCGGCCGGCGGTGCGCAGCGCCAGGTCGGACAGCAGCCCGGCGCGCAGTCCGTGGGCGTGCACCACATCGGCGCCGGTGAAGGCCCGGCGCAGCTCGCCGATCGCGGTGGCGTCGCTGCGGGCGCCCGCGGTGGGGGTGATGTCGACGGTGTGGAACCGGGCGCCCGTCCGGGAGAAGCCGAACAGCGCGTCCGTACCGGCCGGCGCGCAGACCGTGACGTTCACTCCGTGCGCGACCAGGCCCTGGGCCAGGGAGCGCACGTGCGCACCGATGCCGCCGGTGCTGGCGGCCAGGACGAGTACCACGTGCAGCTGCCCCCGTTCGGGGACGGCCGCGGTGGCCCGGGCGGCGGAATGGTCCACGTCGTCTCGCATCCGACTCGATCGGGTTTCGCGCGCCGCTCCGCGAGGATTGCCCGCCGGGCGGCGCTCGGGGCTGGGAAGCCAGTGTCCAGCCGCCACGATGCCAGGTCGGCGGCCCTCTTGGACAGTCGGCGCCACCGGGGCGCGTCGCCGACGTCCGAGCGGGCCGCCGGGGCCGGTCAGCGGCGGCGCGGGGCGCGGGCGGCGGCCAGCAGTTCCTCCGCGTGGGCGCGGCCCAGCTCGGAGTCCTCCAGGCCGGCCAGCATCCGGGACAGCTCGCGCACCCGCTCCTCGTCGTTCAGCACCTTGACGCCGCTGCGGGTCACGGTGCCGTCGTCGGTCTTCTCCACCACCAGGTGCCGGTCGGCGAACGCGGCGACCTGCGGGAGGTGGGTGACCACCACCACCTGGGCGGACTCGGCCAGCTTGGCCAGCCGGCGGCCGATCTCGACCGCGGCCTTGCCGCCGACGCCCGCGTCCACCTCGTCGAACAGGTAGGTCGGGACGGGGTCGGCGCCCGCGAAGACCACCTCGACGGCGAGCATCACGCGCGACAGCTCACCGCCGGAGGCGCCCTTGGCGATCGGGCGCGGCTGGGCGCCCGGGTGCGGGGCGAGCAGCACCTCGACCTCGTCCACGCCGTGCGGGCCGTAGGCGACGGTGCGCCCGTCGACCTCCAGCCCGGCGAGGTCGTCGACCCGGCTGATCGCGAAGGTCACCCGGGCGTGCGGCATGGCCAGTTCGGCGAGCTCGGCGGAGACCGCCTCGGCGAACCGCCCGGCCGCGGCGTGCCGGGCCCGCGACACCTCGGCGGCCAGCTCGGCCAGCTCGGCCCGCAGCTCCGTCTCCCGGGCGCCGAGCTCGTCGATCCGGTCGTCGTCGCCGTCGAGCTCGGCGAGCCGCGCCGCGCCGGCCTCGGCCCAGGCGATCACCTCGGCGAGCGAGTTCTCCTCGCCGCCGTACTTGCGCAGCAGCTGGGCCAGCACGGCCCGGCGGTCCTCGACGGCGGCCAGGCGCACCGGGTCGGCGTCCAGGTCGTCGGCGTAGCCGGCCAGGTCGCCGGCCACGTCGGCGAGCAGGTAACCGACCTCGTTGAGGCGGTCGGCCAGCGCGGCCAGCCGCTCGTCGTGGTGGCGCACGGCGTCCAGGGCCCGGCGGGACTGCGCGAGCAGGGTGCCCGCGTCCAGCGCCTCCGGGTCGACCGGGTCGCCGGCCAGGGCGGCGTGGGCGAGGGCCGCGGCGGAGGACAGCGCGTCGGCGTGGCCGAGCCGCTCGGCCTCGGCGGCCAGCTCCGCGTCCTCCCCGGCCACCGGCTCGGCGGCGGCGATCTCGTCCAGGCCGAAGCGCAGCAGGTCGGCCTCCTGGGCGCGCTCGCGGGCCCGGGTGGTCAGCTCCTCCAGCGTCGCGGAGACCTCGCGCAGGAGGCGGTAGGTCTCCCGGTAGCGGGCCAGCGGCTCGGCCACCGAGGCGCCCGCGTAGCGGTCCAGCGCGCCGCGCTGGCGGGCCGGGCGCAGCAGGCGCTGCTGGTCGGTCTGGCCGTGCACGGCGATCAGGTCCTCGCCGAGCTCGGCGAGCAGGCCGACCGGAACGGACCGGCCGCCGACGTGCGCCCGGGAGCGGCCCTCGGCGGAGACCGTCCGGCTGATCAGCAGCGCGCCGTCGTCCAGCTCGGCCCCGGCCTCGATCGCGCGGGCCGCGACCGGGGAGCCGGCGGGCAGCTCCAGCCGGCCCTCCACGACGGCGCGTCCGGTGCCGTTGCGCACCAGGCCCGGGTCGGCGCGGCCGCCCAGGAGCAGTCCGAGGCTGGTCACGACCATCGTCTTGCCGGCGCCGGTCTCCCCGGTCACGGCGGTGAAGCCGGGGGCGAGTTCGACCACCGCGTCGTCGATGACCCCAAGATCCCGTATCCGCATCTCGTCCAACACGGAGACGACCTTACGAGGTTCCGCCCCCGCCGCGCGACGAGCGACAACGGCGCGCGGCAACTCGGTGCCCGGAAGTTCATCCCTTCCGGGCGTCCCCGGCGGGCACCGGCACGGTGCACCAGGGCAGCAGGAGCTGCACCAACGGGCCGATGGCCAGCGCGTACGCGACGGTGCCGACGCCGGCGGTGCCGCCGAGCAGCAGCCCGGCGGTGAGGACCGTCACCTCGATGCCGGTGCGGATCAGCCGCAGCGAGCGGCCGGTGCGCCGGTGCAGGCCGGTCATCAGGCCGTCGCGCGGGCCGGGGCCGAGCCGGGCGCCGATGTAGAGGCCGGAGGCCAGGCCGTTGAGGGCGATCGCCGCGGCGGTCAGCGCGATCCGGGCGGGCAGCGCGCCGGGGCCGTCCACCACCCGCAGGGTGAGGTCCATGGCCGCGCCGATCACCAGGACGTTGGCGACGGTGCCCAGGCCCGGGCGCTGGCGCAGCGGGATCCACAGCAGCAGGACGAGGGCGCCGCAGATCGTCACCCAGGCGCCGACCGAGAGGCCCGCGGTGCGCTGGAGCCCCTGGTGCAGGACGTCCCAGGGGTCGAGGCCGAGGCCGGCGCGGAGCATCAGCGCCATGCTCGCGCCATACAGGGCGAGGCCGACGAACAGCTGCGGGATCCGGCGGCCCAGCGCGCCGGTGTCGCCGAACACCCGGGCGGCGAGCGTCCTGCCCGCCCGCGCGGGGGCGGCCGGGGCCGCGGCGGCGGGGGACGGGGTGCTGGACGGGGTGGCCGGTGCCGGTCCGGTCGTGGTGGCCAAGGCTGCTCCTGCGGTGGTGCTGCACCGCCGGGGCGCCCGGCGGTGGCGGACGGTGTGGCCGCCCTGCCATGATGGCCAGGCCAAAGCAGCCCTCTCCAGGGCCAATACCCAGCAAGTGGACTGATCGCCATGGCCGACTGGCACACCACCGTCACCCCGCCCGCCCTGGCCCGGCTGCTCGCCACCGCCCGGCTCCCCGAACCGGCCGCCGCCCGCCGCCCCGCCTACCGCACCCTGGCCGGACAGATCCGGCTGCTGGTCACCGAGGGCCGGCTGCCGGTCGGCGCCCGACTGCCCGCCGAACGCGAGCTGGCCACCGCCCTCGCGATGAGCCGCACCACCGTCGCCACCGCGTACGAGACCCTGCGCGGCGACGGCTACCTGCGCAGCCGGCGCGGCTCCGGCAGCTGGACCGCCCTGCCCGAGGGCGCCCCGCCGCCCGGCGAGGCCCTGCACCCCGTCCCGCCGGACGAGCAGGGCCGCATCCTGGACCTCGGCGTCGCCGCCCCGCCCGCCCCCCAGCCCTGGGTCGGCCGGGCCGCCGCCCGCGCCGTCGAACAGCTGCCGTACTACGCCTCCGGGCACGGCCACTACCCCACCGGCATCCCGGTGCTGCGCGAGGCCGTGGCCCGGCGCTTCACCGAGCGCGGACTGCCCACCACCCCCGACCAGATCCTGGTCACCACCGGGGCGATGGGCGGTCTGCACCTCGTCCAGCGGGCGCTGCTCGGCCGCGGCGACCGGGTCGCCGTCGAGGCGCCCAGCTACGCCCACACCCTCCAGGCGCTGCGGCTGACCGGCGCGCGCCTCGTCCCGGTGCCGTACGCCTGGACGCCGCGGCCCGCCTGGGACCTCGACGAGTGGCGGCGGGTGCTGCGCGGCGCCGGCCCCAGGGTCGCCTACGTCATCCCGGACTTCCACAACCCGACCGGCGCGCTGGTCGACGAGGAGCAGCGCCGCGGGCTGCTGGCCGCCGCCCGGGCCGCCGGGAGCGTCGTGCTGGCCGACGAGACCACCGCCGAACTCGGCTGGGGCGTACCGGAGTCCACCCCGCTGCCGCGCCCGACGGCGGCGCTGGACCGCTCCGCCCAGGTGGTCACCGTCGGCTCGGCGGGCAAGCTGCTCTGGGGCGGCCTGCGGATCGGCTGGGTACGGGCCGCCCCCGCGCTGGTGCGCCGGCTGGCCTCCGAGCGGGTCTACAGCGACGTCGCCACGCCCGTGCTGGACCAGCTGATCGCCGCCGAACTGCTGGGCGATCCGCTGCCCGAGGTCCGGGAGCACCAGCTGGCCGGGCTGCGGGCCACCGCCCGGGCCTTCGCCGCCGCCCTGCCCGAACGGCTGCCCGGGTGGAGCTTCGCCGTGCCGCCCGGCGGGCTCTCGCTGTGGGTCTCCACCGGCGGCCTGTCCGGTGCCGCGCTGGCCCGGGCCGGGGAGCGCACCGGGGTGCGGATCGCCTCGGGCAACCGCTTCGGCTCGGACGGCGCCTTCGAGCACCACATCCGCCTGCCGCTCACCGTGCCCGCCGCAACCGTCCCCGCCGCCGTCGAACGCCTCGCCGCGCTGGCCGCCCGGGCGGCGGACGGCGGGCGGCTCGAAACGGCCGACGAGGCCCAGCCGCTGGCCGTCTGACGGGCCGTCAGCGGCCGGGGCCCCGGGGGCGGCCCGGGCCCGGTCGCGGCCCGGCCTCAGTGGCGGCCGGTCCTCAGTGGTGGTCGGCCCGGCCGCGCCAACCCGTCACCGGCAGCGCGAACTTGGCCACCAGCCGGTCGGTGAACGGCGCCGAGTGCAGTCTGGCCAGCCGCACCGGCGTCCGCCCCCGGCGGACCTCCACCCGTGCCCCCGCGGGCAGTTCGACCGAGCGCCGCCCGTCGCACCAGAGCACGCCGTGCGGCGTCTTGGGCTGCACCTCGACCGCCAGCACCGACTCCGGCGAGGTCACCAGCGGGCGGGCGAACAGCGCGTGCGCGGAGATCGGCACCATCAGCAGCGCCTCCACCTCCGGCCACACCACCGGCCCGCCGCCGGAGAACGCGTACGCGGTGGAGCCGGTCGGCGTCGCGCACACCACGCCGTCGCAACCGAAGTTGGAGACCGGGCGGCCGTCCACCTCGGTCACCACCTCCAGCATCCGCTCCCGGGACGCCTTCTCGATCGAGGCCTCGTTCAGCGCCCAGTCCTCGTGCACCACGTCACCGTTGGTGCGGACGATGACGTCGATCGTCATCCGCTCCTCGACCTCGTAGTCGGCGTCCACGACCCGCTCGACGACCACGGCCAGGTCGTCCCGCTCGGCCTCGGCGAGGAAGCCCACCCGGCCCAGGTTGATCCCGAGCATCGGCAGCCCATGCGAGCGCGCCAGCTCCGCCCCGCGCAGCAGCGTCCCGTCCCCGCCCGCCACCAGGATCAGCTCGCAGCCGTCCGCCGCCCCGGGGCCCTCGGCCACGGTCTGGACGCCCTCCGGCAGGTCCAGGTCCACCGCCTCGGCCTCCAGCAGTCTGATCCGGAGTCCCGCCTTCAGCAGCCCCTGCACCAGGCCCTCGACGCTGCGCAGCGCCGTCTCCCGGCCGGTGTGCGCGATCAGGAAGACCGTACGTTCTTCGTCGCTCATGCCGCTGCCCTCTCCCTAACGCCTGCCGGGTCGCCCTTGGCCCCGGTGCGGCCGCGCCATACGGCATGGCGGGCCGGACGCTCGCAAGGCACCCTACCGGGGCCCCTCCGCCACGGCCCGGTCCGCGTCCGCGGGGTCCAGCTGCGGGGCGTCCCGCCGCAGCCAGAGGAAGTACTCGACGTTGCCGGACGGCCCCGGCAGGGGGCTCGCGGTGACGGCGCGCACGCCCAGCCCGAGCTCCCACGCCTGCCCCGCGACCTGGCGCACCATCTCGGCGCGCAGCTGCGGGCTGCGCACCACCCCGCCGCTGCCGAGGCGCTCCTTGCCGATCTCGAACTGCGGCTTGACCATCAGCACCAGGTCGGCGTCCTCGGCCGCGCAGGAGGCGAGGGCCGGGAGGACGAGGCCCAGCGAGATGAACGAGAGGTCGCCCACCACCAGGTCCACCAGGGTGCCGCCGATCAGCTCCGGTGTCAGCTCGCGCACATTGGTGCGGTCCATCACGGTGACCCGCTCGTCGCTCTGCAGCGACCAGGCGAGCTGCCCGTAGCCGACGTCCACCGCCAGCACGTGCGCGGCCCCGGACCGCAGCAGCACGTCGGTGAACCCTCCGGTGGAGGCGCCCGCGTCCAGGGCCCGGCGGCCCTCGACGACCAGCCCCTGCGGCACGAAGGCCGCGAACGCGCCGGCGAGCTTGTGGCCGCCGCGCGAGACGTAGTCGGGGTCGTTCTCGTCCTTGGCCACCACGACCGCCGCCGAGGTCTCCACCTGGGTGGCCGGCTTGGTCGCGGTGGTGCCGCCGACGGTCACCCGGCCGGCCGCGATCAGCTCGGACGCGTGCTCACGCGATCGGGCCAGCTTGCGGCGGACCAGTTCCGCGTCGAGTCGGCGTCGTGCCACTGCCACTGGTGTTTCAGCTCCTACGGATCCTGCGGGTCATTCCCGGTCGAGCGCGGCCAGTGCGTCGACGAGCCGCTGGTGAACATCTTCGTACACCGCGACGTGTGCCTCGGCCGGGACCCCGTCCAGCACCTCCAGCCGGGCCAGCGCGGCATCCACCCCGGGGTGGCCGGTGGGGGCCGGTCCGGCCCCCGGCGGCTCGGCGGGCAGGACCGGCGACGGCGGGGCCGCCAGCGGTGGCGGGAGCGTGGGCGGCACGGGCGGGCGCGGGGCCGCCGGCGGTTCACTCGTCTCGGGCATCGGGCTTCTTCGGGCTGTCGTCGGGCTTCCTCGTACTGGTGGCCTTGCGGACGGTGGTCCTCCTGGTCGCCGCGCGCTTCGCGGGCGTCCCGGCCCGGTCCTCGGCCGGCTGGGCGGTGGCCGTCTTCTTGACGGTCGTCGTCCTCTTCGCGGCGGCCTTCCCGGTGGTGGCCTTCCTCGCCGCCGTCCCCTCGTCGGCCGCCTTCTCGTCGGCCGCCTTCTTGGCCGCCGCCTTCTTCGCCGCGGCCTTCTTCGCCGTCTTCTCGGCGGCCGGCTTCTTCGCCGCGCTCCTCCCGTCGGCGTCCTTCCCCGGGACGTCCTCTCCCGGGACGTCCTTCCCGGCGGCGTCCTTCCCGGCGGCCCTCTTCTTCGCCGCGGGCTGCTCCCCCGGCACCGGGCCGGCCGCCGCCACCGGCGGGACGGGCGGGACGGGCGGGACCGATGGGCCCGATGGGACCGGCGGGTCGACCTCCACCGGCTCGTCCACCTCCACCCGCTCGGCGACTATCGGCTCACCCGCCACCCGGACGGGCGCCTCCTCGTCCTCGAACTCCCAGCCGCGCCCGAACAGGTCGCCGGCCCGCGGCGCCGGCACCGGCTCCTCGGCCTCCCGCGCCCCGGGCCCGGAAGCCGCCGACGGGGCCTCCTCCTCGACCTCGCGCAGCTTGGCCTCCAGGTACGCCAGCACCACGCCGACCTTGGTCACCTGGTCGCCGACCTTCTCGAAGACCTTCTCCGCCTCGCTGCGCGCCACGCCGACCGCCAGGTCCACCCCGGCGCGCCCGGCGGTGACCGCCTCCCCCGCGAGGGTCTGCAGGGTCTCCACCGACGGCGGGAACCGGTCGCCCAGCCGGCGCTCGACCTCCGTGACGTCGACCCCGGCCTTCTCCAGGACCGAGGCGGCCGTCCCGGCGACCAGCCGACCGACCTCCCCGACCACCCCGGCGGCGGCCTCCACCACTCCCCGAACCGTCCTCGGCAGCATCCGGGTGCCTCCCAATCGCCTGTACGCGTCGCTCCGTGGCCCTCAACTACCCGGGCGCCGCTCCGGGCACCCCACCGACGACGCTACCGCCAAAACCCTCCTGAGGTACCGTGGCCCGCAGTGAGCACCGTAGCGACCGGGGGAGGGAGCCGCCCCGTGGCGAACGCCGAGCAGTGCCGGGAGGCACTGGAACAGCTCAGCCGGAACATGGCGAAGTCCACCGGCGACGTCCGCAAGGCCGCGGCCCTCGACCGCTCGCTCAGCTGCCGGATCACCGACCTCGACCTGACCTTCACCGGGCGGCTGCGCGACGGCCGGATCCAGGACGTGGTGTCCGCCCCCGGCGCGCCGGCCGGGAAGGCGGAGATCCGCCTCACCATGAGCAGCGACGACCTGGTCGCGCTGGTGGGCGGGCGGCTCAACTTCGCCTCCGCGTGGGCGAGCGGCCGGGTCAGGCTGGAGGCGGGCTTCCGCGACCTGCTGCGGCTGCGCGCCCTGCTCTGACCCCGGCCGCCCGCCCCGGGCCGCCCCAGCCCGTTCCGGCCCGCCTCCGCCGGGGCCCGACCGCCCCTGGTCAGAACCCCAGGTCGGCCAGTGCCTTGCGGCCGTCCACCGGCGCGCCGCCCGCGTCCAGCACCGCCCACGCCGCCGCGCACAGCGCCCGCAGGCCGTCCCAGCGGTCCCCGGTGCCGGACAGCCGCAGCACCCCCGCCCCGACGCCCGCGACCCAGCCGCCGCACCCGAAGCCGCCGTCCACCGCCGTCACCGCCGGGTGCGGCACCAGCAGTCCGCGCAGGTCCGCCGCCAGGTAGGTCGGCCGGTGCTCGACCGGGGCCGCCAGCAGCAGCTCCGGGGTGGTCACCCCGGTGAACACCAGCAGGCTGTCCACCCCGCCGTTGAACGCGCCCTCGATGTCGGTGTCCAGCCGGTCCCCGACCACCAGCGGCCGCTCCGCGCCCGTGCGCAGCACCGTCTCCCGGTGCATCGGCGGCAGCGGCTTGCCCGCCACCTCCGGCTCCACCCCGGTCGCCGCCCGCACCGCCGCCACCAGGGTGCCGTTGCCGGGCGCGATGCCCCGCGCCCGCGGCACCGTCAGGTCCAGGTTGGACGCCACCCACGGCAGGCCGCTCTGCACCGCGTACGCGGCCTCCGCCAGGTCCGACCACCCCACCGAGGGGTCGAAGCCCTGGACCACCGCGAGCGGCCCGTCGGCCAGCGAGCGGACCGCGACCAGGCCCAGCTCGGCCAGCGCCTCCTCCAGCCCGAGACCGCCCACGACCAGCACCTTCGACCCGGCCGGCACCTTCTCGGCGACCAGCCGGGCGGCGGCCTGGGCCGAGTTGATCACGTCCGCCGGCTCGGCCGGGACGCCCAGCTCGGTCAGGTGCTCGGCCACCACCCGCGGCGGGCGGGAAGCGTTGTTGGTCACGTACGCGAGCCGCATCCCGGCCGTCCGGGCGGCGTCCAGCGCCTCCACCGCGTGCTCGATCGCGTGGGCGCCGGCGTAGACCACGCCGTCCAGGTCCAGCAGCGCGGTGTCGTAGGCGTCGGTCAGCGGCCGCTCGCTGCCGCCGGGGGCGGTCCGTCGCTCGGGGGTGGCCGTCTCGGTCATGGCTGCGCTACCTCATTCACTGCGTCGTCGGTCACTGCGTCCTGCGGGCCGCACGTCCTCGTGCGGCCCGGCGTCGGCCGGGTCGGGCCCGGCGTCCGGGCCCCCGGCCCCGGCCGGCGGGCGGCACCGCGTCCGGCCGCTCAGGCGCCGTCCTCGGCACCGGCCGCCCCCGCCGGGGGTGCCACGTACCCGGGGGCTCCCGGCAGCAGCGGACCGTACGCACCGGCGCGGGCCGCCAGGGTCGCCCGGGTCTGCCGCAGCGCCTGCCGGTAGTGGTCGGCCTCCGGCCGCATCGCCACCGCCAGCGCCAGGTGCTCGGCGGAGGTCTCGAAGTCGCCCAGCCGGGCCGCCGCGACGCCCCACCCGAACTGAGCGTAGTCGTCCGCCGGATCCGCGAGCGCCACGGCACGGAAGTTCTCCAGCGCCGCCGCGTACGAACCCGCGTCGAACTGGGCACGCGCTAGCGCCTCGCGGATGCTGCGCGAGTGCGGCTCCGCCGCCAGCGCCCGGGCCAGCAGCTGCTCGGCGGCCGCCGGGTGCCCCTGCGCCAGCAGCCGGGCGCCCCGCCGGAACCAGTCGTAGACGTCCCCGTCCGGCTCCCCGGTGCGGCTCTGCCGCGGCAGGCCGCCGCTCCCCGGGCCCTCGGCCGGAGCGTCCGCGCGGGCGTCACCGGCCGGCCCGCCCGACTCGGCCGGGCCGCCGCCGTCCACCCGTTCCTGCCCGTCGTCCATGCCGTACCTCGCCCTCGGTCGCACACCCGCCCCACGACTCGGCACGGGTATTCCGATCTCTCAACAACGCGTACCCGGTTACGATGCCCAGAATGAGCACACCCAGTGCAGAAGACGGAGTCGAGACTCCCGAGGGCGGCCCCGGCGATCCCGGGCACGTCGCCACCGCCGGCCTGTCCCTGTCCCCCTTCCGCGGCCTGCGCTACGTCCCCGACCGGGTCGGCACCCTGGCCGCGGTGACGTCCCCGCCGTACGACGTCGTCGACCCGGGCCGCCGGCTCTCCCTGGAGACCGCCGACCCGCACAACGTGGTCCGGCTGATCCTGCCCCGGCCCGAGCCCGAGGACGCCGGCGACCGCCCCGACCGGGACACCCGCTACCGGCACGCCGCCCGGCTGCTGGCCGCCTGGCAGCGCGAGGGCGTCCTGGCCGCCGACCCCGAGCCCGCGATCTACGTCTACGAGCAGCGGGTGCCGGCCACCGCCGACTCCCCCGAGCTGCTCCAGCGCGGCCTGATCGGCGCCCTGGCGGTGAGCGGACGCGAGGGTGGCGTGGTGCTCCCGCACGAGGACGTGATGCCGCGGCCGGTCGCCGACCGGGTCGGCCTGATGCGCACCACCCGGGCCAACCTGGAGCCGCTGCTGCTCACCTACCGCGGCAACGGGGGCGCCTCCGGCGTGATCGAGCGGACGGTCGCGGGCGAGCCGCTGCTCTCCACCTCCACCACCGACGGCACCCACCACCGGCTGTGGGCGGTCACCGACCGGGCCGAGATCGCCGAGATCGGCCGGGACCTGGCCACCTGCCGGGCGCTGATCGCCGACGGCCACCACCGCTGGGAGATGTACCTGCGCCTCCAGCGCGAGCACCGCCACCTGCCGCGCAGCCCCTGGGACCGCGGCATGGTGCTCCTGGTGGACACCGCCCGCTACCCGCTGCGGGTCCGCGCCATCCACCGCGTGCTCTACCGGCTGCCGGTGGCCGAGGCGCTGGAGCGGCTCGGCGACCACTGGAAGGTCAAGGAGGTGCCCGGCCCGCTGCCCGCCGCACTCCAGGCCCTCGCCGAGCAGAAGCGGCACGGCGGCAACGGCTTCGTGCTGACCGGCGGCGACGGCGTCTACTGGCTGATCGGCGAGCCCGAGGAGGCCCTGCTCGACGCCACCGTGCCGCACGGCCGGCCCGAGGAGTGGCGCCACCTGGACGCCACCGTCCTGCACGCCACCCTGCTCGACCACACCTGGCACGTCCCCGACGGCCCGGACGACATCGGCTACCTGCACACCGCCGCGGCTGCCGAGCAGGAGGCCGCGCGCACCGGCGGCACCGCCGTCCTGCTGCACCCGGTCCGGGAGTCCGTGGTGCGGCGGCTCGCCGAACAGGGCGTCACCATGCCGCGCAAGTCCACCTCCTTCGGGCCCAAGCCGGCCACCGGGCTGGTGCTGCGCAACCTCGCGCTGGGCTGATCCGCCGCCGCCGTTCCGGCCCGGGGCCGGAACGCCGTGAGGCCCTGCCGTTCCCGGAGTGACCGGGGAACGGCAGGGCCTCACGGCGTTGCGGGGGAGCCTGCTCAGCTCTTGTCGGCGTCGGCGTCGGCCTTGGCGGCCTTCGGCTCCTCGGCCTCGGCGTCCTCGGCGTCCTGCTGGGCGCCCTGGGTGCGCTCGGGGACGACACCGTCGAAGTCCTCGTCGATCTCCAGGTCGTCCTCGTCGTAGAACTCCTCGACGTCCTCCTCGTCCTCGAAGATCACGCGGTCCTCGGCGTTGTCGCCGCCGGCGCGCTTCTTGGCGGGGGCGTCGGCCGACTCGGCCCCGTCCTCGTCCAGCTCCGGGTCGAGCGTGTCGGTGAACTCCACACCGTCGATCTCGGCCAGCCGCTCCGAGGCGTTGGTGGTGCCGTCGGTGTCCGCCTCGGCCGCCTTGGCGAACCAGTCACGGGCCTCGTCGGCCCGGCCGGCCGCGATCAGGGCCTCGGCGTAGGCGTACCGCAGGCGCGCGGTCCACGGGTGCACGGCGCTGGAGGCCAGCTCCGGGCTCTGCAGCGTCACCACAGCGGCGTCGAACTGCTCCATGTCGGTGCGGGCACCGGCCGCCACCAGGCGCATCTCGACCTGGCCGGCCTTGTCCAGCTGCTTCACCTCGGGCTCACCGGCCATCGCCAGTGCCCGCTCCGGACGGCCCAGACCGCGCTCGCAGTCGGCCATCACCGGCCACAGGTCCGCCCGGCCGGTCATCCGACGGGCGGCGCGGAACTCGGTCAGCGCCTCGGAGTACCGCTGCGTCATGTACGAGGCGAACCCGGCCGCCTCACGGACGGCCGCCACGCGGGAGGCCAGCCGGAGCGCGACGCGCGAGTACTGGTAGGCCTCCTCCGGCTCGCTGTCGAGCAGGCGGGCGACCATCACGAGGTTGCGGGCGACGTCGTCCGCGAGGGTCTTGGGCAGGCTCTTGAGCTCCTGGCGCACGTCCGCGTCCAGCTCGAAGCCGGTGACGTCCTCCGGGATCGGCAGGCGCTTGACGGGCTCGTAGTTGCCCCGGCGGTCGTCGTAGTCCCGACGCTCGCCACCGCGGTCGTCGCGGCCCCGGCCGTAGCCGCCGCCACCCTGGCGGTCGTCGCGGCGGAAGCCGCCACCGGCCGGGCGGTCGTCACGGCGGAACCCGCCACGGTCGCCGCGGTCGCGGTTGAAGCCGCCGGAGGGGCGGTCGTCGCGGCGGAAGCCGCCGCGGTCGCCACCGCGGTCACCGCCGCGGTCGTCGCGGTCACGGTACGGGCGGTCGTCACGACGCGGGCGGTCGTCACGCTCGTCATGGCGGAAGCCGCTCGGCCGGTCATCGCGACGGAAGCCGCCGGAGGGGCGGTCGTCACGGCGGAACCCGCCGCGCTCGCCGCGGTCGCCGCCGCGGTCGTCACGGTCGCGGTTGAAGCCGCCCGAGGGGCGGTCGTCGCGGCGGAAGCCGCCGCCGGCCGGACGGTCGTCACG